>DAOVDG010000020.1 GCA_030669595.1 Candidatus Thorarchaeota archaeon | reverse complement strand
TCGGGGTTTGCATCATAAACCGCATTCATTGCCTCTTTGACCATCTTGTCAGTCCACGATTTCTTGTTAATGGGCTGTGTCATCAGGTACCCGATATGTGCCACCTGGACGTTTCTTGGAACGCTGTCAGTCATAAGTCGGACTACGGTTTCCCCTACAGCCATTCCACCGATGTGTGTGATTTGAGCATCAGTGCAGAGAGCCTGCCGGCCCACTAACACGCGCTCCTCCATATCTGTTAGCGTGTGGATTATCACGTTGCCAGGCAGCTTCACCGCTTCGGGGGCAATGCTGCTGGGGAGCTGGTCCGCAAGTACCAGGCCGAGTCCTTTTCCTCTCTGAGTTCGCAGCATCTCCACTATGTTGTCAATCGCTGTTTGCTTGGCTGTCGGTTCGGCATATGTGGTCGGCCCTCCTACACGTTTCAGGAAGTGATGTGCCTCTTCCAAGACCAGTAGATGACGTATCTCCTTCCTTGGGTTCGCCGTGAGGTACTCACTGATGCCCACGGTCAAGATTCCGGTGAGAAGGGTACGATCAGCTGGAGAGAGGTCTCTCATCTCTATAATCGTGGGGTGTTTCAGCAGCTCAGGGATCGTAAGGCCTTTCATTGTGTTGTACATGTCTACAATTACATCATTCCTGAGCATGCTCCGAAGTCTTGCATCAAGTGCTCCATAGAAATCGCGCTTCATATCATCGCCATACTTGATGTGTAGGGTAGAAACCTCTTGGACTGCTTCGTATAAGTCTGAGAGAAGAATCGGACGACCCCGGACATTTCCCATGCGGGACCATCCACAGTTCTCGTACATAGTGCTGAAAACGTCATCGAAGTGCATTGAGAGGACGCCATCGTTTGGCAATGCGGCTGTGTGGACATCGACCACACTGTCAATATACTTGCCCACTGGGACACCCGGTGGAACATCCCACATATTGATGTGGAGTGGCGCTACCTCGGGGTTTCCAGCAGTGAATATGCGAAACTCAGGATAGAGGTCTTTCAGTAGCCGCCAGTCATCCACTTTGTCAGGGACTAAGATTATCGGGACGATTGCATTTCGATAAGCCTGAGCCACGATGCTTACGCTGGTTGTTGTCTTGCCGTATCCCGTGTTGCCATAGATGCCTACGTGGGAAGCGAGCATTTTGGGCATTAACACAACGGGCATCGTTTCGATTGGCGTACCATTCCGAATCGAATAACCAATTACCATCGCATGCTTGAGTCTATCGGCATAATACCAATACAGCCCTGATTTGTCAGGTTCTCTGTTGTTCCGATATCTTGTTTCCAGAACACTTACAGACCTGCTTTCTACTTTTTCTTTACTTGGCACTTTACCGGCAGCAGTAGGGAACGACTCACGTTTCGTCACCCTGACTCCGAGGTCACAGCGAGGCAGAACTAGGAAGATGGATGCCTCGTCTGGGGTGAGAAGCGTGTTCTTGCCTGTGGGCTTCCCGGAGAGAATCTTCTGGATGTCCTTATCCTTTTTGGAACTCTTGATTCGCAAGTCTTCCTCACTGTCAGCGGGAGTTATCCCACTCATAAGAACTGAGATCACACGTCGCGACTGCATCTCTGCAGTTTTCTGATCCGTGTCAAAATGAGTGGCAGTCACAGTAACCTTGCAGAGGTACTTGTAACTCATTCGCTTAATTTGCCTGCTCAGCTGTTCTGCCCGACGCGTTTCCCTTGCATCTACTAGCGTAGTGGACTGCTGCGAGTTGCGCGAGAGAAGGCTTGGTGAAGGTTTCGATATAACCCGCTGCGACCTCTCCATAGCATCTTCATAATCTCTGTGCAGTGTCCTTAGCTTTGACTTGCTTGACTTAGTTGGCTGTGCGAATACCTGCAGAATCCCGTTCTCGAGTCCCTGAAGGACTTCTGATGCCGCCGTCATCGGGTTTATGTGCTGAGGTAAGGTGTCCTCATTTTCGTGAACCATCGGTTCACCCAGAAGGAAAGATGTGACTCCTTTGAGCTGTGGGTCAATTGATACTCCTGCGAACTCCGAATGGCGGCGCAGAGTGAACTTCGGCAGGTATGCATTGAGCGTGGTTTCCAAGCTATCCACTCTCAGAGTGAGGTCTTTCTCATTGTGTGCCCAAGTAAGGTAGAATACACGCGTTTTGTTGTCTATGCGTTCGAGTCTCAGCGTAACAGGGGTGTCTATTAGCATCATGCCTCGCAGTATGCTCTGAAACGCCTGTGTGTATGCAACCGGCTTATCGTTAGGTTGAAGTCCACTTACGTAGTCCTCGGGAATCTCAGTGATTTCGATGCCCCCTACGAAGTTAATGCTCCGCCATGTGTCCAAGAACCCCATAACATTATACCTCCTATTCAAGCCTCCATCATAGAGCAATGTATAGTAGAATTACGATGCAGAATGTATATTGAATATACCGAGAAGAGGTACCAAGAGAGCATAAGGTGCCAACTGCAGGAAGGGGGCCTATGCGTGCTTTAGAATTCTACGTAGGGGTCAATAGGCCCACTAATGCTTGTGCGGCCCCTATGGGGTTCCAATAGAGGTTCCAACCGTGATAATCTGTACCCTGTCATGGGAATATCTGTATCTATGCTTAGCACCACAGCTGCCGATGTAATCATAAGATTGCGGACACATATTCAATGCTGAACCATGATGATACGTCCTCCCTTTGAGATTACTGCTTTGGCCCTTGTGGCATGCATATGCTACTTCTTGATGGCTAGGAGGCGTACTAAGACAGGAAATTCTCGGATGTGTATCTTGATGGCTGTCCTGTGGTCATTGTGGACATCCTACGGCGTACTGACAGCAATCCTGCTCATACCTCCACCTTCACCGCCTATCATTCCGTGGCCTTGCCCATCGCCTGAAACCCTATTCCGAGTGCATATCTTTTCCGTGGTGTTACCTGGGGTTTCGGTATTGATCCTAATGGTGTTGGACTTGGCATTGCACCACATCAGGCTAAGACAAGCAGACCGGCGGAATAAATCGAGTCAGAACCGCTGAGGGCTTTTCATTCAGTGGGGTGTATAAGTCCAATCAACGCACTCACAACTGACAAATACAATCTTGGACGATGAGAAGACACGAGCATTGTCCAAGGGCTCAAGTGAAGAACAATGATTTTCGAGTTAGCGTTGCTGGCAGTTATCTACACAATCTGGATTGTTCTCCTTGTCAATGCCATGGTTTCAAGCGAGGAGGTATCACTCACCATTGCTACATTGCCCTTCATAGTGACTTTCCCACTTGCCCTGCTCTTGGCAGCATCAGCGGAGACCACTATGCCAGGGGTATTCACAATCGATGTCCTACTCACGTTGGTCGTTGGGGTATTGCTCTTCGTGAGATGGGTTATGGCTATAGTTGGTGAATAGGCTTACAGGAAACAGATGCAGAAATAGAATGACACGGGCCTACTTGCCCTTGCGCTTGAACTCAGTATAGCCACAGCGCCCGCAGGCGAACCGGTCATAGTGTTCAGCCATGAATGTACCTTTCTCACATCGCGGGCAAGTTCTCTTAGTCGATGTGACCGCTCCAGTCTTGGTGTCGACTTTGTACATCTTGTGACCCATCTACTTGCCCTCCTCTTTCTTCGCTTCATTCCTTTTGATCATATAGTCCAGCTCAATTCTCTTCATCTGCTCTGGGTCCGAGTAGATTCTAACAGTGCCCTCGGTGATACCAACGCCAAATTTCGTTGTGAGTGTTTCTATCGCAACAGCCAATGGGTCAGCGTCAAACTGTGCGACAATCTTGGACTTGATGTCCGCCCTGCTTGGAGTTGTATCTCCGACATGATTAACTCGGAAGTCAATCTCTCTCCTAGCAAGGGGCTTGTTCTCTTTCTCACGAAGAACTTCAATCTTCATTGATATCACTTCTAGTTCTATGACCTCCCCTGAGGCCAGTCAGCCCTCCCACCAGGGGTTGTCTAATAAAGCTTTCACCATCAACAACGTAAACGTGATGTCTGTTCGTCCTACCGAACCTTTAAAGCATACTTGCCCGGCTTGTCGATGTTGAGACGTTCCGCGATATAGGATGTGTTCCGTGGGTCATCTTTTGGATCTCTACCTGGCAGAATCACAACAATGCCTGTGTATGACGTAGACAGACTAGTACCCTTACAATTCGGACACTGAGTTTCGCTAGTCAAGTAATGACAATCTCTGCACGCCTTTAGTTTTGCCATGCGATTCCTCTCTCAGCTATTTCTTCTTCTTTTTCTTGTCCTTCTTCTCTGTTTCGCCCCTTGCGGCCCTAACATCATCCTCGACCCATGAGAGCTGAGGCCCTATTTTGCCGAGGAAGGGTTGACGCATGGTTAGACCCAGTTTACCTGACCGATTGCCAGACTCGAAGCTTATGGAAGTTATTCGGGCACGAACTTGGTCGCCTTCCGAGAGGGTTCTGCCAGTTTCCTTGCCAAGCAGAGCACTTCCTTTCGTGTCCTGCGTAATGAAGTCATCACAGATTTGACTCACGTGGCAGAGGCCGTCAAGTGGTCCCATTCGGACGAACGCACCGAAGTCCATCAGCTCAACCACGTTGCCCTCCACAATCTCTTGTCTGATTGGCTTGAAGACTAGGACTTTGTACGCGACGCTGTGGTATGTCGCACCGTCACCGGGCATCAGACGACCTTGGCCGATTTCGTCAATGCCTATGACTGCAATTACGAGACCTATGTCTCTGTCCAGTACGTTTTCGTGGTTCTTCCTCAGGTGGCTCATGGCCGCCGCATCCATGGGCTTACCAAACTCCTTCGGGGGAATCCGTACGATGTCTCTCACCGTGACAATACTGTACACTAGCAAACGCACCTCATATACATGACAACTTCTCGTAGAACAATCAGACCCTAGTCACAACCACACAGGTCCGGACCCTACGGCTCAGCGATGCATCCATTTGGTGCGAATAAAAACGTTGTGACATTGGCTCAAAAAACTGATCCTTCAAGGGCCACTCTTTTCTTACCTCTGAGCAATAGCACTGGTATTCCACGTTCTCGGGCTTTCATTCTGAGCTCTCTATCGTTTGTGGCCAGTGCGCCCTTGACTAAAACTGCGTACTCGAGGAGCTGGTCATCGACTGGCATTGCTGTCAGCGATTCCGGGACCTTGACCACCTTACACCTTTGGATGAGATCCTTAGCAATTCTGAAAACGTACGTTTCTGTCTTCCCAGCGCTTAGTCCCCCTTTTAGCTCGATTTCTTTGACAGTTGACTCCAGCAGTACGAACTCCACTCGCCTCTCTAGTACTCGCTCAGTTTCAGAGAATATATCTACTCCGAACTGTGCGGGCACTGCTAGGAAGTTTGTATCCAGTATGACTTGGAATGTCACTTTACTCACAGGACCAATCAGACGACTGCATGACCTATCAGTCGCCACTTATTCTCGACTCTTCGACCGATTGCGATACGCTGTCCCTTCTTGACACACACTGGCCGTTTCAGTTCGAGCGCGACTTCATCTCCATGAAGCTTGGAAATGATTCCCACTGTGGGCGCGGTGCCAACAACAAGCATCAGAGGTTCATTTAGTCTTAGATTGTCAACCTCTTTCTTTGACTCCATTCCTACAACCCTTTGCATAAGCTCGGGTTTAATCATGAGTTTGTACACTGCCTTTGGCGTTTTTCCTGCCTTGCCAACAATGTTGCCTACAAGCCTATCCGCGCGTGTGAAAGCTGGGTCCAAACCTGTGCCAACACCAATCAATCCCCCAGGGTAAGCTTCTTCCAGCTGATTTCCACTGCCCGAGAGCAGACTTGTAATCTTGGCCTTGATGGGTTTGAATCCCTTCTCAGTCTTTGCGCCAGGAGAAATCTCTATCTCATCACCGATCTTGAGTTTTCCTTGGACAATTGAGCCGCCAACTACTCCTCCCTGCAAATCAGCTGGTAGTGTACCCGGCTTATTGATATCAAAGGATCTGGCAACATACATCTTCGAATCGGCTTCATCATCTCTTTCTGGAGTTGGAATGACCTCCTCTACGGTCTGGATGAGGAGATCTGCATTTGATCCGAAAACGGCCGATATGGGTAATATTGGAGCATTTTCCGCGATTGTTCCCTTGACGAACTCCTTTATTTGCTGATAGTGCTTCAAGGCCTGCTCCTTGGAAACTAGCTCAATCTTATTTTGCACGATTACAATATTCCTGACTCCAGTGATATCTAATGCGTGAAGATGCTCAGAGGTCTGTGGCATAGGGCATGGCTCGTCTGCAGCTATTACCAGAATGGCGCCGTCCATCAGGCTAGCTCCGCTAAGGCAGGTAGCCATTAGTGACTCGTGACCAGGACTATCTACAAATGATATCTCTCTGAGTGCTTCGAGCTTGCCGCCACACTTCGCACACTTTCCATCCTTTGCCATGTGCGACGTCGTGTACGCGTCAGGCTCAGGGCATTTCGTGCATTTCATTACAGTGGTAGCAGCATAGCCGAGTCGGATAGATATGCCACGTCTGACTTCATCCGAGTGACGATCAGTCCACTCACCCGTGAGGAGCTCCACCATCGTTGTCTTGCCGTGGTCGACATGGCCCAATGCGCCTATATTCACTTCAGACTGTCCTTCGTATTTCCTGGTCACCTAGTCTTCACTTCCGGCTGCGCCTTGTTCGTTATGGTCGTCAGACTCATCTGGACCTCTTATGAAGTCTATGGTTTAAACTGAGAGATATCGCGTTAAGGCCTGCTATAGTGGTTCCTCAAAAATGGCACTTGGAAACTATGCAGCTTTCATAATTAGCTCCTTTAGTGGAGCTGCACCTTTCTCTTCGACCCGCATATTTACTTGTGCGATATCAGGGCCAAGCTCTCCACCTCGTACTGTCTTGCGCTTGGCAATACCTTTCCTCTGAGGCCGAAATCCAGGCGGTCCTCGTATTAACACCCTCTTCTTTCCGCTACCATGAACGCCAGGTCGTATTGGAAAACCAGAAGAGTCGCTGCCGCCGGTAATCTTAAGCTTGTATCCTGGCAGGCCAATTACATCCCCCTCGATTATCTCTCCCACCGCTTTGCCAACCAGAGCATTTGTCTTTGCATCATCTAGTTCATACTGGATGGCTTTTCCCGATTCGGGATCGCTGATTACTAGTTTGAATGGCACTTATCGATTCGCCTACCTGAAGATATAGGGATGTCCGAAATGGACTCCAGCGGTAGCGAAAGTTGGTCACTTTATGAGGATTGTGGTCAGGCCGGATGGAAACACAGGTTTCATCCCTGACACAAGCATTATAACAATCACAGACTTTGCCCCGCAATCAGCCGTGCTCCACCAGAAGTGATATCTTATGGACCCAATGATTGTGCTGCTTATCATTGCAGCTATCTACATTGTCCTCTACGTTGTTGGCCAAGCGGTTGGAGTCAAAAAGCTGAACGAGAGAGGTCTTGAGATCGGCACACCCTTCTTCCTTATGTTCAAGACGGAGCGACTGAACGCATTTCTCACGAAAATGGGCAAGAAGTTCCCAAAGGCATTCTTCAACTTGGGCATAATCGTTGCCTTTGGCGGGATGGCATTTGGCTTCTGGATGTTCGCAGAGAATCTGCTCAAGTTCTTCATTCAGCCTGCTGCGGCTGGTGGCGTGATCCCGATTATCCCGGGAGTCACCATAACCGGCCTGCCACTATACTATATGATAATTGCTCTCGCAGTCACTCTTCTAACTCATGAGTTTGCGCACGGGCTAGCTTCATCCCGAGACGACATTCCCATTAAGAGCTCAGGTCTCATCTCCTTTTTCGTACTCTTCGGTGCCTTTGTAGAACCCGATGAGGAATACTTCGAGAAGGAAGCAAGTCCAAGAGCACGCATGCGTCTTCTTGCTGCTGGCTCATATGCCAACCTAATCTGGGGGCTCATTTTCCTTCTCATCATCGCCAACTTTGCTCCCATGATGTCTATTGCCTTCAACTCTCCCACTGGGGCATACATCTACGATGTTTCTTCAGGAACACCTGCCGCCAACGCAACTCTGCAAATCGGCGACGTCATTGTTGGACTCAACGATACAAAAATTGAAAGCTGGAGAGAGGTCGGCGTGTATATGGCTAACACCGCGCCTGGAAACAATCTTACGATACATCGCTTGAACAATTACTCTCTCCCAGTAACGCTTGCAGAACACGAAGCCAACGCATCCAGAGGCTACATAGGTGTGTATGGTGCTGACTACTGGGAACCAAAGACTGGTTGGGAATGGATTCCTGGAGGCCCGATGTTTGCGTTCCACATGCAGCAGATACTACAGTGGTGTTTCATAATCCTGATCTCAGTTGCTCTGTTCAACCTTCTTCCAATACCTATGCTGGATGGTGACAAACTGCTGTCCAATGGATTGAGCCTATTCACTGATAACGAGAAGACCATCAAACAGATCATGTGGCCTATGAGACTCCTATCATTATCCATAGTGCTTCTTAGCATCGGCCTTTCTCTATGGTATGGAAAGGGTCTATTCTAGCTGCGGCATGGCTCAGTTGGAAGCAGAGCGGTTTTAACGAGAATGCTACAGAGGTCAGTCGGAGTGTCCGATGTCCCAAAAATGTTCGAAGTGTGATTCCCCTGCTGTGTACTTGCGGAGATACACGTCGGAAGCACTTTGCAAGTCATGTCTAATCAAGACAACACTAGGTCGCGTTAGACGCACAATTAACCGCATGAAGATGCTCCAAAGGGGTGATCGAGTAGCGGTAGCCATCTCTGGTGGGAAGGATAGCGCAGTCTTGCTGGACGTACTTCATCGGATTGAAAGCAACTTTCCCGATTCAGAGCTTATTCCAGTAACAATTGATGAGGGCATTAAGGGATACAGGGACGAGGCGCTAGAATCAGCAAAAGCACTTGCGCACTCATTGGGACTGAAGCTCGAAGTCCGATCGTTTGAGGACATATTCGGGCTTTCACTGGATGAGATAGTACAACTCCGCAGCGACGTCACAGTCGGTGCTTGTTCGTACTGTGGTGTCTTGAGGCGGAGAGCGCTAAACACTGCAGCTTTCGATATCGGTGCCGATGTCATAGCCACCGGTCATAATCTCGATGACGAAGCACAGACAATCATGATGAACATGATGCGCGGTGATAGTCAGCGAATTGTGCGAACTAATCGCCCTCGGGACAAGCCAATTGAGGGGCTAGTTTCCCGTATCAAGCCCATACTGGAGTTATCCGAGCGTGATGTCGTCGCGTATTCTCATCACCTTGAACTGCCTTACCATGATATACCGTGCCCCTACTACAGGGAGGCAATGCGCAACGATTTGAGGGATTTCTTAAACGAGATGGAGCACAAACGCCCGGGAACTCTTCTTGCGATTCTTCATTCAGGTGAGGCGATTACTGCTTCTTTAGAAACGAATACACACGCACTCCAGTTTGAAAGGTGCGAGAAGTGTGGAGAGGTCACTTCTGGCCGGATCTGCAAGGTATGCAGATTGATGGATGAATTACCAAAAAGGAAGAGGATGGCAGATTAGTATGTCTAAGAAACCTGAAACTCTTCATGACAGTCGCATAGTCACCTATGATGACTCCCGCTGGGAACTCCTGAACGAGCTAAGAGATGGAGCACTTGAGGTGATGCAGACACTACAGGACAATGGTATCACTTCGTTTGTCTACGGTTCAGTCGCCAGAGGGGATGTCAGCAAATCATCTGATATCGATATCATTATTCCCTATACGGTGTCCAGCTACAGGCTCGAGATTGCAATTGGCTCGGGCATTAGGAGAGAGCTTGTTCAAGCAACTCCTTCTATGGTCCTAAAGGGGCACATCTATCTTGAGAATGACATTGTAGTCACTTTTCCTCTCTTCAAGTTCAAATCGCGTGAGGAGGAGTTCTACCGATGGGGTGGACAAATGAGCACCAGCCAACTCAGCGAAAGAATCCGTGTTCCTGGTGTTGACAA
This sequence comes from Candidatus Thorarchaeota archaeon, assembly GCA_030669595.1. Lineage (GTDB taxonomy): Archaea > Asgardarchaeota > Thorarchaeia > Thorarchaeales > Thorarchaeaceae > WTCK01. Next base: position 15,132 of record DAOVDG010000020.1, on the reverse strand, counting down.
AAGATTGATTCTGATTGAGCCTAGCGAAACAGGACATGTGGAACGCGGCGTTATTGGCTACGAACACATAGCGGCGAAGAAGGTGGGTGTAAGCTTTGATATTGCAAAGGATCGGGTACGAGTGCTCACTCGTCGTGATAGTGTTGGTCGCACAGGTGTCTACTTGACCAGAAACCTCTCTCCGGATGAGAGCTTCGAGGCTGTTGCTAAGGACCTAATAGACAGTGACCCAGCTCTGCGACGCACAATTCAAAGACGTGAGAAATAGAGAGTGTACGAAATGACTCGCTCAGTCCGTTCAATCAATGGTGATTCGCTTCTCGTTGGTGAGCTACCTCGGGGATGTTCGCTCTGTACTAAGGGCTCAAAGATGGTCCTCTTTGTTACTGGTCTGTGTGACAGCTCGTGTTACTACTGCCCACTGTCAAAAGACAAGGCAGGCAAGGATGTTGTATTCGCTGATGAGATGCCGGTTTCTGACGATAGTGACATGTTGTACGAGATTGAAGCAATCGGTGGTGAGGGGGCTGGCATCAGTGGAGGCGACCCTCTCTGCAGCATCGAGAGAACCCTGTACTACATCTCCCTTCTAAAGACCCGTCAGGGTGGCAATTTCCATATTCACCTCTATACGAGCAAGGCTAACGCTGATGAAAGTGTACTTCAGAGGCTGCAAGATGCTGGCCTCGACGAGATTCGATTCCACCCTCAAAGTAAGGATTGGTCTGGGATTTCATCTGCGCTCAGAATAGGGCTGGATGTGGGGATAGAGGTGCCAGCTTTGCCAGGCAAGGCGGAACAACTGAAGAATGTAGCCCGTAGAGCGGAGGAGATGGGCGTATCGTTCATGAACATCAACGAACTGGAAGCCAGTGAAACCAACTTCCAGCGCCTTGTGGCCCTCGGGATGCGACTCACAGACTTGGAGAGTGCAAGCGTCGATGGCAGTGCAGACGTAGCAAGAGAGGTCCTAGAGTGGGCATCCTCTAACCTGAAAACGCTCTCTGTTCACTATTGCTCCTCCCGATTCAAGGATTCCGTACAGATGCGTAACAGGCTTGAAAGGAGGCTGGTGCGTACAATCCGCGAGTTCGAGGAACGTGACGAGGATGAGCCTCTGCTCATGTTGGGAATCATCCGGGGACGCTTTAGTGAAAAACTAGACAAAGAACATTTAGACACTATTCAGCGTATTCTGACATCTGAGTTCGAAGTTCCGGGCCGTCTGATGAATGTTGACATGGTTCGCATGCGAGTAGAGATTGCGCCATGGGTCTTGGAACAGATTGCTGATGAGCTCAAGCGTTTGCTGCCACAAGACGTAACGTTGGAAATTGGTATTGCACTCGAGTATCCATCATGGGACAGACTTCAAACGATGTTCAGTCCGCTCTAGTCACTTGTCCATCCTGAACCTCAGAGTCGCAGCGATACCGCTAAGGTTCTGTAGTTGGTTTCCCGCTGGATGATCTGTTGAAACGATGTGGAACTCTGCACGAATCTTCTCGACATCACGAATGAGTCGATCCATCTTACGCCTTTGCTCGTCAGTCCCTTCTCTAAGCTTCTTATCCGTTATAAGCAGGGTTTCTACTGCCCCGAACTGCACTGCTTTCTTGACTTCATCATCGCCATACGCAGCAAGACCATTATCCTTTGCAAGGTGCTCTATCAGCTTCTCGACAAGCTGAGTTTCAGCCTCCAGCTTCAATCCCTTAATCGCCTTGCCGATGATGCCACGAAATAGAATCTCCTTTGCCCCTGGGATCCCTATTGAGTTAGAACTCTCAGCGACAACTGAAGGAAGGTCTTTCACTCCTGCTGACATCAGATGAGTCTTGAAATGGTCTTTGACGAAACCAGGACCCGCAATGACAATCAACCCGATATCGTTCTGTTCAATCTGCGAACGCACAGCAAGAGTTACACTCGTGAAGAACTCCTTCATAGTCTTATCGTGTGATTTCTGATCTCCTCGTTTCCGAGATATAGTAGTTCTAACCCGGACGCCATTACTCAGTCCGAAGTCAGCTGCTAGGAAGAGCTCAGCCATGCCATCCTCAATAGTCACAATCAGACAGACAGGGGTTCCCTGCGTCTTCTCAGCTTGCTTTAATCGCGTTAGTAGATATCCTGGCCAGTGTTCCTTGATAATTGTTAGTGTCCTGCCTGGCTCCACGTTGATAGTGTGATGAGATCCTATGTTCACCAAGTCATTGGGCCCCTCAAGGACGGTACCAAGTATTCTTACTCTGTTGCTGAATGTATGAAATGACACATCCTCCACGCTTATTTTGAGAGTCATGGGCTTTCGAACGCTCTCCTGCTTTCTACCACTCTCATCACCCACTCTCACTCGCCGCATGGTCCTAGAACTAACTTGGTCTCCAAGACCTACTACGTTGTAGAGATGCCAGAGATCATCGAGGGTTTCAACCTTTAGCTTGATTTTGCCCTCCTTCAGGATTCTTTTCAGGACCTTCAAAGCGACACCGCCAGTCTGCGAATGGTCTTTAGAAGAAATAGTCTCCGTAGCTCTCGTGTGGTTTTTCTGTTTGCTTCATGTAATGACCATGAATTGAATCAGCATCAAATCCTCCGGTCACTTCCTTTGCCCGCTCAATATGCTCTTTGTGGACCGTATCGTGACTCTCGTGCACAGCAAAATCTCCTGCTACCCTAACAAGACCACCCAATTCACGTAGCCGCAGCGTGAGAGCATCCTTTTTTCCATCAAGTCGGAAGGCCACCTTCTCAGCAGTTTCCAGAACAGAATAGACTGCGTCGACTGTGAGATGCGGGACTCTCCCGTCTTCCACGACAGTCTGTGCAATGAATCGCACCAACGAGTCCAAGTTCTCGGTGCTTTTCTTCATCCATGAGGAGAGCATGACTTCATAGCCATAGCCGCGGATTCTTGACCTGAGGGGTGGTAAAATGCTGGTCAGGTCCTCCACATTGCATGCTGCGAAAAGAACGAAATCACATGGTACATCATCGACTCGCACAGCAGCTCCCGAACTCTGCGGGTTATGCCCTGTAATGGGATACTTCTTGTCTTGCATGGCGGTGAGAAGATGCTTCTGAAGTTGTCCCAATGCATTCAACTCGTCAATGTACAAAATTCCCTCGTGCGCTTCGTGAATAGCCCCTGGCACAACTCTAAGGTAAGCAGGCTTACCCAGTGGTTCTGCAGTTCCATAGGGGTCATGCTTGACATCTCCTAGAAGTTCAACAGGACTGGCGCCACTTACTCGGATAAACCGCGTTGAGCTTCCAGGAATCAAGACTCGCCAATCATTGCCCTCTACATTGCTTCGTTGATGATGCTGAATGCTCTGCCCGAATCTAGTCACTTTGATTGTATCCGAGTCTGTTCTCTCATAGACGATTTCATACCCAACTCCATTCACGGACTCTTGATGAGAAACCTCGCTCAATGCAGGGGCTCTCACAACGTCCAGCATTCTAAAGAGCCCGTGGAACGACGCGCCACCATCCATATCGGCCCTCTTTGCGGCTCCACACTCCATGCAGGTACTGTGACTGGGTAGTGAGAAGCTCCCACATTTGGAGCATCTGTACCCCATCTCTGCGGCAACTTCGAAGGGAATCTCATGCGGCCGCATATACACTGTGTCACTGGGCTGCTTTCGAACATCCGCGGGGACACAAACCTCGTTAGCCCTTACAACTACGACCTCTGGCCTGTCGACTTGGTTTGGATTATGACGTAGCACAATCTCCTCTGCTGGTGATGGAAGCAGAGAATGCGCGGCTTTGGCAAGCATCGACTTCCCTACGCCCGGTGCTCCACAGAGCAGGACATGTCTGCGTTGAATCACTGCGGAGCGAACTAGAGTGACAGCGTGCTCCTGACCCACTATCTTCTCAAACGGATCGTTACTTATTGGTATTCCCGCTGTGGTTTCCAGCCCGTCGAGTAGAGATGTCACGTCATAAAACCTCGGCCTTCTCTTGCCGATGGAACATGCTGTGATTTGTGAGATAATTCCTTGTAATACATCAGGGCTGCGTTGCACGATTATGGGCTATTCATCTGATTCTGCCACTTTCACGGTTGGTATGAGGCCCTTTCTCTTGAGCGGCGCCTCAATCCTCTTCCTCGCCTTTTCATTCTCTTCCTTAATCTTGTCAGTCCCAATGTCTTCAAGCTGCTGAGACATCTCCTTCATGGTGTTCGCAAAGATGAGGCCTTCTGCAGCGGAGATTTCTTTCCAGCGGAGTCTCTCTGGGCTAATCCCGGCTCCCTCCACCACTTTTGCGTATCTCTCGATGCGCTCCTTGGCAACCCAGTTTCCGGAGATGTAATGACAATCTGTGGGTAAGTGACAGCCCCCAACTAGCACCATACCTGCACCCAGCCTGTAGGCCTCAGCCACGAAGTCCGTATCCACACGTCCAGAGCACATCACCCGGATGATTCTGGAATTCGGCGGGTACTCGAAACGACTTGTTCCTGCTAGGTCTGAGCCGCCGTAGCAACACCAATTGCAGGCGAAAACCAGCACTTTTTCCTCTGCTTTGTTCTCAAGCGCCGCTCTGATCTGAGCCGTTATTTGTTCATCTGTAAAGTGCATCTGCGTTATGGCGTCTTGTGGGCAAGATGCAACACAAGTTCCACAGCCGTGGCAGTTGGCGACATTGACTACTGCAGCCTTACCTTCAAGGGCGGTTATGGCCCCGTACGGGCACTTGTCAACACAGATACCACATTTCCTATCTGTGTTTACGCACGTTTCTGGGTCAATTACTGCAACGATGGGCTCGATTTCCACGGTTTTCTTAGATAGTACAGTTGCAGCCCTTGCCGCGGCTCCACTGCCCTGAGCAACTGAATATGGAATGTCCTTGAGACCCTGACATGCACCAGACAGATATATTCCGTCAACAGGCGTGTCTAGGGGTTTGAGCTTTGGATGTGACTCCATAAAGAACCCATCTCCGCTTCGAGTGATGTGCAGCTTGCTGCCAAGTTCATTAGTACCCTCGCTGGGCTCGCCGGCTGTCGCGAGTATCAGCAAATCCACCTCCACCTCGATAGGCTCACCCAGAAGCACATCCTCTGTCCTGACGATGAGGTTCTTTGTGACCGGGTCTTCAATGACCTCTGATGGTCTGCCCTTGATGAATGTGAATCCTGACTCTCTTCCTCGTCTGTAGAAATCCTCGTAGCCCTTTCCTGAGGTCCGCATGTCAATATAGAAGATGTATATCTCCGTATCTGGCTCATGCTCCTTAATCAGAACTGAATTCTTGATGGTTGCCATGCAACAGTAGTTCGAACAATATTCGTACTTGTTAACGTCCCTTGAGCCAACACACTGAATGAACCCGACTCTCTTCGGGTGCTTTCCATCCGACCTGCGAATGACCTCTCCACCGGTTGGTCCACCTGCACAGACAAGTCGCTCTACCTCAAGGTTGGTAAGCACGTTGTCAAACTTGCCATAGCCATAGTATCCCTTTTCCGCTGGCTGGCTCTCTGACCCTGGTATTGGTTCATACATTGAGTGGAAACCAGTCGCTACGACTATGGTGCCAACCTCTACCTCAATCTCCTCGGGCTCTTGGGAGAAGTTTATGGCCTGCCTATCGCCGCAGGCATCAATACACCTAAAACACTCAATGCAGTGATCCATGTTTATCGTGAAGACGAGCGGAACTGCTTGGGGAAATGGAATTGATATCGCCTTTCGCGTTCCGAGGTTCTGCTCCCAGCTGTTTGGATATTCTACTGGACAACTCTCGACACACTCGCCACAGCCTGTGCATTCTGACTGTATCACGTATCTTGCTTTCTTCAGAATCTTGACCCTGAAGTTACCAATGTAGCCATCAACTTTGAGAATATCTGCGTACGAGATGATCTCGATGTTCGGGTTTCTGGAACATTCGACCATCTTCGGTCCTTCGATGCAAATGGAGCAGTCTAACGTTGGGAATGTCTTGTCGAGTTGAGCCATGTGGCCTCCAATGCTCTCGTCGCGCTCCACAAGATAGGTCTTGAATCCCATGTTCGCTAGGTCCAGAGCAGAATGGATTCCGGCTACTCCGCCACCTATTACCATAGCCTTTGGCGTAACTGGCACCTCGAATGTCTTGAGTGGCGCCAAGAGTCGGACTTTAGCTACTGCCATTTTGACAATCTCTTTTGCCTTCTCCTGTGTAGCCTCTCCCTTGGGGTGGCACCATGAGCAGTGTTCACGGATATTCGCCATGGTAAATAAATATTTATTCAAACCAGCATCTGATATAGTGGTCCTGAATGTTGGTTCGTGCATTCTCGGAGAACAAGCTGCCACCACAACTCGAGTGAGGTCGTGCTCTGCTATTGCCTTTCTAATCTCATCCTGTCCCGGGTCAGCACATGTATAGCGATTCTGTTTAACGAAAACAACATCTGGCAGTTTCTTGGAGTACTCTTCGAGGTCGTCCATGTCAATAGTTCCAGCAATGTTCAATCCACAATGGCAGAGGAACACCCCTACGCGGGGCTCCCTGAGCTCTGCTACCTTTGCATCGGTATCTGTCTTTGACTCTGTCACTGTTAGTCACCGCCAGTTCCAGTCACTTGTCTCCTCATCATGGACTCAGCAACCTTGGAAGTTCTTTTTGTTCGCATCTCCTGTTCTAGGGCTGTACCTGTAGCCAACTTCTCCAATGCTTTATTCCACGCTCCAGATTTCACCTGAGTGTGACGGATTGATGTACGGGTCACTGTCAACGCTTCTGGTTCTGGACAGACCTTGACACACGCCTCACAGTAGACGCAGAACTTGTCTATTGGGTAGACCTTTCCATCGTTCCCGAGCTCCAAGGCCTCCACTGGGCATACATCGAAGCAATTCTGGCACCCCTCGGGACACTTCTCTTGTTCTATCTTGATTGATCCGTGGAAAATCTTGCGGACTTTGATTGCGCCCTCTGTTCTGTCTTCACAGACCCTGCAGCACGGGCAGGATTTCTCATCAATAGTCAGTTTGCCATCCTCAACGGAGATAAGCCCCAATGGACAGAGTGTTTCCGCCTTCTTGATGTAGGCCGTAATCTTCGACTCATCTATGACAATCTCACGAATATACTCGGGGAATGCATCCGCTTCATGTACGCACACCATGGGCTCGCCATTGAGGGTGTGCATTATCGCTGCGAAGGGACAGGTCGCTCCACACATACCACAATGATCGCACAAGTGTGGGTCAATGTCAATCTGGGCTCTCACAGCTCTCTCCTTGCCATCAATGGCTTCCTTAGGTCGCCCGTGAAGAGATATCGCGCCTGTGTGGCAGACCCTCTCACAAATACCACACCCCCTGCACGTTTCTCTATCAACAATCAGAAGGAATCGCTTAGTATAGAGTCCACGTTCGATTGTCAGAGTGCTGTCGTCTTCGGTTCTGATGAGTTTCAGCGGCACTGTTCTTCCTCCAAGCGCAGACACACAGCCAGAGTTCCGTCAGACCTGCCTGTGATTTCATCTCGCCTTTTACCTCACCTTCTTAAGTGCTAGGAAATGGCCCACCCCTATGCAAGATTAGTAATCATGATTCAATCAGAAAATCAGAACCGACCTTTCCTGACACTTATAACGTGACTGCATAAGCCAAGGCAACTTAAAACTGAGAGAGTGCTTCGTATTGGATGGTTATGCAGGAAAAATTCTCTATGTTGACCTGACAACTGGGAAGTCTAGAACTGAGCCCCTTCCTGAGAAGATGGCTGAGGATTTCCTAGGGGGCGCCGGGTTCGGAATCAAGATGATAACCGATCTTCAGCGGCCAGGAATTGATGCTTTTGACCCTGAGAACCCAATAGTTTTCTCACTGGGAACTTTCTGTGGCGTGATGGTCCCAGGAGCAAGCAGCAAGTGGGGGGTTGCGGGTAAGTCTCCTCAATCAAATGCCCTTGGAGAGGCCTACTCAACAGGATTCTTTGGAGCCGAGATGAGGCGAGCAGGCTACGATATCGTGGTGGTAACGGGCAAGGCGAGGAATCCCATCTATCTCTATATTGAAGATGAATCCGTGCAGCTGATGGATGCTTCACATCTCTGGGGAAAAGACAACTGGGAAACCGAGGCCATGATTAAGGAGGACCTAGGAGACCCAGGGGTCCGATTGGCCTCTATAGGACAAGCCGGAGAGAATCTTGTACGATTTGCATGCATCATCAATGACCGGTTGCGTGCAGCTGGACGGACTGGAATGGGCGCAGTCATGGGGTCGAAGAACTTCAAGGCGATTGCTGTAAGAGGCACTGCAGACGTTACTGTGGCTGATGTCGAGAAATTCAAGGAGCTATCCTTTGAGATGTACAGACGTGCCAAAGGGCCTGCAACTGAGAAGTATAGAGGGCTTGGCACGTCAGGCAACGTGTTGGTGCTTAACAAGGCCGCAGCCATGCCAACAAGGAATTGGCAGGACGCAGTGTTTGAGGGCGCCGAGAAAGTAAGTGGGGAGCTCATGAATGAGCGTTATGTCACAAAGATACAGGGATGCGATGCTTGTGGAAGCCGATGCGAGCATGTTGCATCTGTGAACGAAGGGCCCTACAAAGGCTCCTATTCACGAGTGGAATACGAACCAATCTACGCTCTTGGTTCCTGTACTGGCGTTGACCGAGCGGATGCCATTATCAGGTCAGTACAGCTATGTGACCTATATGGATTGGACGCATTGTCCGCAGGGGTTGTCGTTGCTTTTGGCATGGAGCTCTACGAGAAAGGCTTGATTACCAAAAAAGACACTGGTGGAATTGATCTTCGCTTTGGGAACCATGAAGCGCAGACCGAGATGCTTCGGAAGATTGCTTTCAGAGAAGACATCGGAGATATCTTGGCTGAAGGCGTGGCGAGAGCAGCAGAGAAGATTGGTAAGGGCTCCGAGGCTTTTGCTTTGCACATCAAAGGTGTTGAGATGACCGGTTATGATGTACGAGGTCTCAAGACATGCGCTCTGGGTTATGCTGTTTCCCGGAGAGGTGCTGACCATCAGCGTCATGGAGCATACGGTCCGGACCTAAAGGGCACGGTCGATCGTTTCAGCGTTGACAAGGGTCGTGGACAACTCGTCATAGATGGGGAAGATTTGTACAGTGTGATAGACTCACTCATCCTCTGCAAATTCAACAGGGGGATTTGGAACTATGATGAGATGGCCCAGATGTACGCTTATGTTACTGGCCTACCAATGACTGGTGAAAAGATACGTCATGCTGGGGAGAGAATCAGCAACCTGGCTAGAATATACAATATCCGCGAGGGTCTTGGCAGAACCGATGATAACTTGCCCATACGGTGCATGACGGACCCCATCAAGTCTGGTGTGGCAAAAGGCAGTCTGGTAACTCAGAAGGAACTGGATATCCTACTCGACGGCTACTATGAATCACGTGGTTGGACCAATGAGGGAGTACCGACAAAGGCGAAAATCGACGAGCTAGGTCTGAGCGAATACTACCAGTATCTTGAGGGATTGACCAAGAAACCGAAAACCCGAAAGGCCAAGGGCAAAGGGAGGGCCAAATGATGTCGAAGAGAGAACACAAGTTTGTTTCTGCAGATCCAGATTTGTGCACTGGATGCACTCTGTGTGAGTATGCATGTGCCTTTGAGAAGGATGGGGTATTCAATCCACTGAGGTCAAGGATTAGAGCAGTCCGGCTCTATCCAAGCGGCAACATCGCAATCACATGTAGACTCTGTGAGAATGCACCCTGTGTAATTGCATGTCCAAGAGATGCCCTTGATCAATCAGAAGAGAACGGCACAATCATAGTAGATGATGACAAGTGTGACGGCTGTGGGTGGTGTCTTGAGGCCTGTGACTTCGGCGCAATCACTATCCATCCTGTGACAAAGAAAGCAATAGTGTGCGATCTCTGCGGTGGAGAACCCAAGTGTATCGAGATATGTCCTGTGGAGGCTCTTTCCCTCGCCAGTCGGGACACTCATGCCACAAAGTCTCGGATAGAAGCCTCAAGGAAGCTCCTGAAGGCCCACCAAGAATCAGAGTTGTAGTTGGCCGAACTCACGTTCGGTCTTTCTCTTTCCTTTTTCTCTCAGCTATTTCACGAATAAGCTGCTTCACTGCGCTCTGTTCTCCATGGATCACCACGAATTTCGATGACTCTTCCTTCAAAGCGAGTCCTTGATTAGTCGCTGTTTCTCTCAGCTCGTCAATGGTCACTGTATCGCCAATCTCAACTCGAATCCAATAGTCGCCCCTAGGTATTCCCGCTGGGAACCCTCTCTTTGCACCCACAGGCTCTGGTTTACTGTGTCTGGCTTTGCCTATCCTCTCAAGCCAGTCAGTGGAATACTTCCTACCAACCTCCTTCTCGGCTAGGTTGAGTAGTTCTGACTCCAAATCAACGAGATAAGCCTCGATTGTTTCAATTGTACCCTCATAAGTCGGATCGGTATCGTATATTGCAATGGTCGCGCGCGTAGAACGAAGTTTCTTTGCTATGTGGTCCGGAATGCTTACCCCCTTGGCCTTCAGCGCAGGCACAATCTCTTCAAGGACTTTCCAGACAGCAGAATAATTCTCCATCTTTGTTCAGCTCCATACTTTCCTCACAGACTGACCAACGTACGCCGTCTGCTCCATTGCAGTCAGGAGCCCTTCGGAGCTCACCTTTAGCTCATCTAAAGCCAGCTCTTCAGCTGGTATTCCCATTGCCAGACCTAGTAGTTGAGTGAAATGTAGTACTGGCATGTTATAGGTCTCGTCAAACATCTTCTCAGCGGAGGACTGGTGTTGGTCATACATCAAGTGACAACTAGGACATATGGTGGTCATTGCGTCAGCTTGGGCATTTTTGACGTTACGGAATTTGTCCGCGATTAGATTCAACGGCAGATCAAGATTGACGCCTGCTATCACTGCACCACAACATTCCTTCTCGTCTGCATACCTCACAGGCTCAGCACCCAGCAGTGCAATAAACTCCCGAAGGAATTTGGGGTCCTCAAAGTCGTCAAATTCTAGATACTTGGAGGGCATCAAGAGGTGACAACCATAATGGGCAGCTATTCTCATACCGCTGAGAGGGCGCTTGATGTAGGTCTTGAGTTTCTCGAATCCAATGTCTTCAATAAAGACTCTAAGCAGATGCTTGACTTCTATGGTTCCCTTAAACTCCATACGAATGATCTTGAGGTAGCTGTTGACGCGCTCTCTACTCTCTCTGTTTCCCTTCAGATGTTTATTCGTCTTCATGAGCTGTCCTGTACAACCAGAACAGAGTGTGAGTATGTCTAGGCCCATCTTCTCTGCGATGACTAGGTTTCGCGCAGACAGAGCAAGAGTCATCTCGTGGTTGACTGCATCAATCGGAAGGCCGCAGCAATTGACTCCTTTCATCTCCACGAGTTTTACTCCAAGCTCCTTCAGGACTCTCCTTGCAGATATCTCGTAGGCGCGCTCACGTAGGGGGGTCGCACAGCCCAGATAGAATGCGTATTTCAAAACAGCGTCCTTCTTCGACTCTGAGTTTCCCGTGCTCTCTGACTTGCCACTCATTCTTCGTCCTCCATCTCGGCGATTGTTTCATGAAAGCCTGTGGCTTTAGCCAGCTTTTCCATGTGCGCTGGCGGTGTTTCAGAAAGTGGCGGGAGTCCTTTCTCTATTCTCTTTTTCATCTTGAATTTCGAAATTTTGTATGCATAGCCCGCGTTTAGGATGTTCTTCCCAACTTCTCTATAGACCCTCGGTATGTAGCCCTTTTTCACTGCCAGATTCTGGAACACGCGAAGCACATCCTTGACTTCTACCCCCTGCGGGCAATGATCGGTACATGTGTAGCAGGCGGCACACAACCATAGTGTATCGCTGGAGAGAAGCCTCTCCTCGAGTCCCAGTTGGGCCAGCCGTATTGCTGTACGAGGGCGGTACGAGTCTGTGATGTCAGCTATTGGACAGCAGGAAGTACACGTTCCACATTGGAAGCAGTACTTGAGGGTCTCTCCCCCAGGCATGCTCAACACTTCATGCTTGAACTCTGGGTTGACCCTTGAGGGTGTCTGCAACTTCACTCCTTCAGATTCTACGGCATTATCGGTCATGTCATCCACCTGCTCCCAATTCATGAGTCAGAGAATGTATTGCTCTCGGTGCCAAGATGCGAGTATTAACGTTTGCGAAGTGTGAGCTTCAAGTCCGGGAAAAGAATAGTGGCACATGGAACCCCGAATGGAGCTCCTATCTGCCTGTGAAGCAACCAATGGCGGTCTACTTGTAAATGATTTCTAGGTTCTCAACTAGTTTTACACAGCTGCCTACAAGACACTGTCCAATCGGGCACGAGTTGACTGCGATCCCGAAGAGTCTCTGGACCTTCTTATCAGCCACGCCTTTCGGCACAGTCACCTTCGTGTTGATGTAGATGGCAGTGAAGGCGCTTAGTTGAGTTTCCTCGTCGGTTTCATAATCACCTGTAATATCAGACATCAGGTCTAGGACCTCAATTCGACCCTTGCCACATGCAATCTCGAAAATGATGTTGACACAGGAACCGATTGAAGCAAGGAACAACTGGTGTGGGGTTGTTGTTCCGGGGTGGTTTGTCAATTCCGGTGGTGCACACACAGCGGCGCTCTGGTAACCGCCAAGCGTGATGTGATGAACTTCAGGAACAGTGGTTCTCTTTAGTATTGCTTTGAACTGTTTTGCCATTGCATTTCCACTCTGTTAGATAAGGCGGGCGACAAGTGGTGTCACATTGACGCCTCGTTTCCTGTTGGCCCAATCCCTTCGCTACTTAAACCTTACAGTTTCCGCCCAACTGCCTAAACGAACGGGCATATTCTGCAAGCAGTCTGCTCTGTTGAGTTTCCATTCACTGCTCCACGTCATCAAAGGTAGCAACCCGCATGGTCGCAGGTTTCTTCTCGACGTCAGCCATCGCAGCTCCAATCAGCAGTGTCACCTTCTTGCTGTTCGCTATGTCAACTAGGCGTTGCGTAACAACACCATCGAAAATCACCGCATCAACGGAGTCCTGTGACTCCAATGTCTTGGCTAAATCAGCAACCCCGCATTCAACTAGGACTTTCTGATCGCTGCTAAACAGAACAGCTTTGAACGATTCCTTGACATCGGTCACCGCCTTAATGTAAGCTGCATCTACATTCTCAGTCGACAGTCTGGGCGTTCTACCTCTTCTCGGTGTCTTAGTACGTGTAGTCGTGGTTCTAGTTCTCTTAGGCGCCCGAGCGTCCGTAGCCCGAGTTCTCCCCGGCGTCCTAGTGTGTGTGGTTCTAGTCCTCTCGGTCTTTCGGAAGGCTTCCTCTCTCCTAGGCTGGCGTTTTGTCTTTGCAGGTGCCTTTGTCTTTCGACCACTAACAAGAGCCAAAGCTTGGTCTGCTGGTATCCTAGTCTGCAAAGCCTTAGTCACTTGACGACGTGAGAGTTCTTCGACCTCTTTTCCCTCGGGAGCCCTTGCGATATAGTCAATATCAGCTACTTGCATTAGTTCACGAAGGATTAGGTCTCCACCACGGTCCCCATCAAGGAATGCGATTGTTGTTATCCCTCTCTTCTTTGTCAAGTCGATGACTGTCTTGGGCACATGTGTGCCCTCAACGGCAATTGTGTTGTTGATTCCAATCTTCATCAGGTTGATTATATCCGCTCTGCCTTCAACAATGATAATCTCTTTGCTGCCAGCCAGTTCTGGACCTGCTGGAAGCTTATCCAGCCCGTACTTGGCGACGTTCCTCTTGCTGGCTTTCGTGACAGCAGTCGTTATCCTGTCCGATCCGGGGGCAATGTCCTCTTCCCATCCTTTGAGTATGCTAATTGCCCGGCTTACAACCTTTCTACGCTTAGCACCTCGAATGTCTTCAAGCTTCAACAATGTAACCTTAGCTGTACAAGGGCCCACTCGATCGACGGTTTCTAGGGACGCTGCCAAGATTGCTGTGACAGTCTTATTGAGTGACACTGGAATCACTATTTCGCCTTTACTCTTGCCGCCTTGGGCTCTGATGACAATCTGAATTCTTCCAATTCTACCCGTTCGCTGAAGCTCTCTTAGGTCAAGGTCCTCTCCAAGAAGCCCCTCTGTCTGTCCGAATACTGCCCCAACGACGTCCGGCTTGTCGACTACCCCATCTATTTCGATCTTTGCTCTAATAACATATTTTGCTGTAGAGCTGTCGAAGTCTGTACCCATCTATTTTCTACTCCTATTGTCTTCTCATATGATACTGCCATGTGTACGCCTCCGACTGACCGAGTTTCCGCCTCGATGGCTCGTCACAGCCTATGTTATCTCTTCACATTCCGTTTGGAATGAACTACCAACTACCGCGGCAATGATTCATGACCTTTGTGAAATGATGATTATGATATGATAATCACGTGAATGATGATGGTCCCTAGACCAGCGTAATGGTTTCTTACGGCTCGCTCTTGAGCCAGAGGAACCACGTGGCATTTGTGATATGATGATTTTATGATATGTAAAGCCTTACTGGAACATGTCCAGCAGTACTCTACACACAAAAAAATGGAATATATCTATTTGAAGCTGTCGCTGATGACATAATGGACTGGCAATCCGATAAGGTACTGTTTCGCCAATCGATTGCAGTTCGCGCCAATCAACAAAGCTAATAACAACCTACGTGTAAGCTCTCAAGTCCGGATTTAACACGCCCGGCCGCGAGGGCGCACTGAGATTTGCTCGATGATGTGTTGCGCAAAGGCTGGGAAACAGTCTGGATTCAGCCTGTTGAATACCATTCGGACGAGCCACAACGGACTCGTATGATAGGGATGCAAATCCTCAGATGAATCATGGGTCACCCTGGTTTCGTACATTGACAGGCCGGTCAGTGCCATAATGTCCCGGCACGAGACAGCTCAGTGGAGCTGGAGGTATCCTCCAACGCTGTGATACTGGGAGTTAGTGTGATGGGACACAGGCATTGACCACCAACATAGCTATACTTCTACAGATTCGCCGGGCTTGACAATCTCAACCTTTACTTTTGGAACCTGCTTGTTCACAAGCCGCTTGAACTCCGCAGGGTCCGCCCGGATGACCGGGAAGGTGTCGTAGTGCATGGGAATCACCACATGTGGCTTGATTAGCTCAGTG
>DAOVDG010000038.1 GCA_030669595.1 Candidatus Thorarchaeota archaeon | reverse complement strand
ATCGAGGTTGCTTTTTGTTAATTCTGAAGAATTAACTGAAAGTCTTACGTCCTCTCCACGGGCATTTTACGTCCCCGGCCAACTGACGGTGACGGTAGAGTCATCCTTGGACTTGGTTCTCGTCCTGGACTGACACTACATGTACAAGTCCCTCTCTGGAGTATATTAACACCTACAAAAAAAGGGTCTTCGATTCGCTTTTCATCTAAGAGATGTCCAGCTTTGTACAGGTTTTCTGCAGCTGTTACATACCCCTCAGACCTCTTGACAAATGAGGTCAATACGAGAGTGGTAGATTCCTCGGGCTCAAGGTGATTGAAGAACCGAGCAAAGATAACTAGGTCTCCCTCGCTAGTGACCCCTCCTTTCGGTTGGAAGAACCTAGACTTGGTCTTCTTGATTTGCTCAAAGTTGAGGACTTGGGCTACAAAGACACCTTTGGAGTTCAACAGGGCGTGCACTGCTGAGAGAAGTTTCTTTACTTCTAATAGCGAGGGCACTAGAGCCAGAGAGTTCCCGAGGCAGACGATGAGGTCGAATTTCCCGTTCAGGATGGTTTCCAGATTCGTCATGTCTGCAACCATGAATCTTGTTGCCACTCCGTTTTTGGATGCGAGTTCCTTGGCGGCCTGAATCATGCGCGTACTACTATCAAGACCAACAACATCTGCGACTTCGAGAGCCAGTGCGACAGAGTGTCTCCCACTCCCGCAAGCCATGTCCAGAACTCTGCTACCGCCTGATTCTGAAAGCGCGTCCAGAATGAAAGGTAATTCACGTTTGAGTCTTGCATCCCAGTTGATGGACCGGTCGTATACAAGACTAAGGTTGTCAAACGAACTCATTGTTGTGTCATCTCATCAACATCTGATTCTAGGTCGTTGCGCGAGTAGAGCACACGTCCTTCCATTCCTCCCGCAACGGTAAGTGTCTGCCCACTAATGTGACCCGATAGCTTGTCCGAAGCAAGATAGAGAATAGCACCTGCAATGTCCTCAGGTACTGCAGTCTTTCGTAATGGTATCGTCTGCAAGATTCGGGTCGCTCTCTCGCTGTCAGCGAGAACCTCTTCAGACATGGGTGTCAGAGTCCAGCCGGGATTCACCAGATTGACCCTTCCATATTTTGCGACATGAACTATCTCGTTCTTGACGCTCATCATGAGTCCATGTAGGGCCGCTTTTGATGTGGCGTAATCCGCGAACCAAGCTTCTCCGAATAGTCCTGCTGTTGAGCCGATCAGAATGAGCGACGCGTGATCCCCCTGATTATTAGCTAGGTTCCCAACGAAGTATTTTGAACAAAGAAACACGCCTGTGAGATTGACCGCCATTGTGCTCTGCCACTGTTTCAGGCTCATCTCGTGAATTGGAGCTGCCGCATGGTTGGCTACCCCGGCACTCGCCACCATTATGTCGATTCGTCCAAATGTATTCTGAGATTGTTCGAAAAGTGACTTCACTTCTGACTCTTCTCGCACATCAACCTTGACAACTGCAAGCTGCTTCTGCCAGTTCTCCTGAATCCCGTTAAGCTCATTCCGTGAATGGTTGTAAGTAGCAGTGACTTTCGCATCTTCTATCAAAAAAGCCCGCACCAATTCAAGACCGATGCCGCCAGAAGCTCCAGTTATCAAGACGTGTTTGTCCTTCAAGCCGAGATCCATGTCATTCCATCTCCATCAAAGCGATTTGCCATTGAGCGGCTCCATAAGAGCAAGCAACGGGTTCAGAACACGATTAATCCTGAACCGCATTTGATGAGCAAGCTGTAGCAGCTCCATCTCTCCTGCTTGCGTTATTTCGTAGCCTCGACGTTTCCTTCCCGCTTCTTCTTGTATTGACTTGACGAAACCCTGTTTCTCTAGGCGACGCAATTCCGTATAGGCCGTGCCTGATTTCAGCTCCACTCTGCCGTCAGTGAAACCCGATATGACCTTCATCAGACTGTATCCTGTGGATTGCGGATGAGCCTGAATAAAGGTAAGAAAGAGTGCTCTGACAATAGGCAGAGGCTCCAGTGGGCGGTGGGAGTTATCGCTGGACAATGCGTTATCCTCCTCAGTAATGGGGCTCCTCAAGGCACCATTTGATTCTGTCCCTCTTGCGTCTGGAGCATCCGCTCATCGTAGTTTCCTTCAAGGCGTAGTCAAGAACACTATATTTGCAGCAGCGATGAATCCGCTCAGCAATAGAACTCCAATCCCAAGAACGATGTTCAGCATCAGCAGTAATCCGTTCAGCTTCATTTTCTTGGGTTCAGGCATAGCCCTCTTAGGGATTACTATGCTTCTGACGATCGAGATAATTACCATCAGGGCAATCATGAGATGCTTGATAGCCAGCCAAGTCGAGAACTCATTGCCAAAGCTAAGGGGTCCCAGATACAGGGGAGAGATTCTGCTGAGCAATATGCCTGTTACTAACAGACCAATCATTGATAGGTATGATAGCATGCTTAGCCGCTTTCTGATAGCCTCAATCAGTTTCTTTGTTTCAGGACCTAGTCCTAGTGTCTTCTTTATGGTCGGTAATATAACAAACCCGAGGACAAGCATTCCGCCAATCCACATCACAGTGAAAAGGTCGTGTAGGAAGCTTACCAATCCCAGTAGTATTAATTCTGCCATTTGTAAGTAACCTCCAGCATCTAGTATCTGGATAGGTAGCAAAACGACATATATCTATGATACCTATAAACGTTACCAATGATGCGCTAATGTGAAAAACGGAAGACTCCTGTGATAGACTACTGTGCCTCTAGGATGCTTCATCGACCTGCCAATGGATTCTATGGAATTTATCCAGCAGTACCTTCGGCCAGGTTCCATTAGACCTGAGTTGGATGTCTGCGCTGAGTACAACTGAGGTTTCAAGCTCCAAGACCTTAAGCCTTGGACAGAAGAACAATGGCGAGAGGTCAATCTGCTTGAACAGATTTTGGGTGAGGTATATTTCCTCGAGATCGATGCAATGATTCAGCGGGGACAGGTCCATCTCGTAAAGGAGGTTCCGATCCAGCCGGAGTGCCTGAAGACCAAGGCATTTCCTGAGAGGGCTTAGATCGATGCTTTGGATCTTGTTGTTTCGGAGGTTTAGCTCCTCAAGCTTCAAACACCAGATGAGTGGCGTGAGGTCTATCACTGCAATGTCGCGCAAATCAAGGAAAATTTCCTTGGAGTTGATGTCAAAGCTCTCGTACTTATGCAGCCCTGTTGTGGTCATGTATTGGATGACAATCTTGTCCATTTTCAAACGGCTCCCTTAATTGTGCAACGCGGCAAATCCGAATCCATGCTAACTGGACTGTTTTCCAAGTATAGTAAATCCTACCACTTAAGGGTTAGTTTTGCTATCACATGGGAATCAAGCAGAGGAGTGAAATACACCGTTGAGATTAGACACGCGGAGTTGAATGGGAGTCATGCCACGATGTCGGTCATTGATTCTGCTTACCACCTTCTGCCTACTCTATCTGGTTCTGAGCATCACCCCTATGCCAGTCAAATCCCTTCAAGTTTGTACGTCCCTTCTAGAATTCGAAGAACGTTTGGAACCGGAAACTTCGGAGGCATGCGTGCGGGACTCCCTCGCATCGCAGATGGAACCTGCGCCACCTGACCCCCCAAGTTTGGGAACGGTTGCGATAATCTTGGAAGATACTCTATATCCTGCTGTTTCAGCAGCGGTGACTCAGTATCGGCAAGACCTCAATAACTCCGGGTATGGCACGATTCTCTACACACAACCAATCGACACACACCAGGAGCTCAAGGGTAATCTCACGCAGTGGTATGAATCAGAAGACCTGCTTGGTGCCGTCCTCATCGGTCGACTTCCTTATGCCCAGTATCACCACCCAGGCGCCACAGGTTTCGGGGCTGAAACCTTCATCTGTGACCTGTACCTAATGGACCTCGATGGCACCTGGTCAGATACGAATCCGGCGGACGGTATCTATGACGACCACTATCCCTTTGTGGCTGGCTCAGATATCTATCCAGAGATTTTCGTGGGGCGAATTGACCCGAGCTGTCTGTCATGGGGATCCGGGACCGCAAGTCACGTGAACACGTACCTTTCCAGACTCCACAGCTACAGAACCGGGGGCGTGCAGAGACATGACCGCGCTCTGGTATATGTTGACGACGACTGGTCCGGATATTGGGGGTCTCGTTGGGATAATGATGTCGGACTTGCATACTCGAATCGCACCTTTGAGCAGACCTATGAGTGGACGAGGGCAAGCGATTGGCTGAACAGACTCTCTCAGGACTATCAAATGGGACATGTCTGTGTGCATAGCTCTCCTACTGCGCACTACTTCGGACCTAGAGGTTCTGGGGAAGGAATCGCGACCAGCGCTCAGATTCGAGGGGTTCCTCCTGCGTTCAACTTCTACAACCTGTTTGCGTGTTCTGGAACCAAGTGGACGGTCACCGACAACTTGGGTGTCACCTATACATTCACCGGTAGCTACAGCCTAGCATCCGTGGGAAGTACAAAAACTGGCAGCATGATGGACTGCAACTACTTCTACGGACCCCTGGGTCAGAACATGACCATGGGCGATAGCCTTGCCGAGTGGTTCTCCAACTCCTTAACCACCAGTAGCTCGGCGGGGCCCCTGTACTTGGAGTGGTATTACGGCATCAATATCATTGGTGACCCATTTCTCACTCTGCCTTATGACTGCACGGTACTTACACCAGTCGTTTCTTCGACAACACATCCCATCTCCAGTCAGTGGTATGCAAATCCGCGTCCTCAAATAAACTGGAGTGTCCCGCCTGATGTAAATACAATTTCGGGCTACTTCTATATCATTGATCAAAATGCTTCTACAGTCCCAAATGCTGCAACAGGCACCTATACAGCGATGAACAGCACACAGGTCAGTGGTGAGCTGGATGACGGGACTTGGTATCTTCATGTGGTAGCCACAGACTCAGTTGGCAACACTGGGACCATTGCAGCTCATTATCAAATCAACATTGACCGAACAGCCCCCTCAGTTGCAATCGAAACCCCTTCAGCTTTCTATAACAGCTCTGTTGATTTCCTGAACCTTGCATGGAGTGCCTTTGACACATGCAGCGGTTGCGTTAAATCGAAAGTATGGGTGGATGGCTCCTCGGATGCCGTTTACGACGGTCCAGCTCTAGGCACTGAGCTGACCGCTCTAAGCGAAGGTCGTCATACAATCAATGTTACGGTCTTTGACGCCGCAGGGAACCGAGCAAGTGCAGAAATTGAAGTTCAGATTGACCTTACCAATCCCACACTGAGCATCACGAATCCACCGGAAGGCGCTCTCACTTGGTCAGACCTTGTTGTCACATGGCTGGCAAACGATGAAGGGTCTGGCTATCAAAGGGCGGAGATTTGGGTCGATGACGCTTTGCAGTTCATTGTGCAGTCCCCAGACGCAAATGGCACAGTTTCCGCTTTAACCATGGGCGCACATTCAGTGACTGTAGTTGTCTTCGATTGGGCCAACCGTTCAGCCTCGGCCCACGTCGCAATTACCGTGTTTTCAAATGAATTAGCAATAGGACTTATCGTGGGAGTTGTCATTATTGTTATCGCCATTCCTATACTCCGGAAACGCTAGGCTCTATGGTACCATGCGGAAAACCTTAATGCATGAAGTGACCGCCCTCGCACTCGTTACTAAGGCAATTTGCCTTATACATAATGAAGAATGGAGACTGTATTGGAAATGACAATTGAACCTCTCATGAATGCCTTGAAGGCTATGTCCCCCGAGGTCCTATCGGTAATGCTTGACACGCTACCGATTGAGTTCTCAGTAGTCGACGCAGATGACAATGTTCTCTTTTGGAATCAGCATGGCACTCGCATATTCAAGCGAGGACCAGGTGTCATAGGCAGAAACGTACGTATGTGTCATCCAAAAGGCAGCCTTGACAAGGTAGAAAAAGTTGTCAAGTACTTGAAGAGTGGCAAGGGTGACCATGTCGCCTTCTGGATAGACCTGCCAGATGGAGAAACCACACGAAAGATACTCATAAGATACTTCGCCATGCGTGACAGCGAGGGCAAATACCTGGGCACGCTCGAAGCATCATTGAACCTAACCCCGCTCCAGAAGATTGAAGGCGAGAGCCGATTAGCCGATTTTGAGTAAGTTGGCTTCTGGCGACATATTCGAGGTGTCGGATTCTCTATAAGGACGCGCTTCATCCCAACTCCTGTGCCTATCGACAAGGACTACCGTGGCTCTTGGAAAGTCACCGAAGAGCACAATGGACACGCTGTATGGACCCCACACCGTCGTGGGGATGGAGTGATTCACGGCACAACAGTTGGAGTACACATGGAGTCATGCGTTGGATGCATGAAGTGTATCACGGCATGTCCAACAGATGTATTCACTGCATGGACTGACAGCACTGGTCGCAATGTGGTAGACCCGGTGCGCGAAAGCGAGTGTATCCTATGTCTTGTCTGTGAGATGGTCTGTCCGACAGATGCCATCAGCATCACAAGAGCGGGAGGTTCCGAGGATACTCTGAAGTCGTTGCTTGAGTGATGTTGTCAACTCCTCGTTTCTTGTCAGCGGCATACTCTTATGGTGCGGTGCATAAGTCTGTTCCCTGTGAGGTTTGACTGTTGTTTGATGTACTGCTCAGCGAGGAAGAGAAGAAGCTCCGTGATGAAGTGCGAGCCTTTGTTCGCGATAAGGTCGATCGCACGCTTATTCTCAAAATGGACAGCAAGGATAAAGAGTACCCCTCTGAATTCGTAAAGGCAGCTGGAAAGGAGAACCTTCTTGGGCTCAGATTTCCCAAGAAGTATGGCGGCCGAGGTCTGGGCTGGGTTTCCGAAATGCTGGCTGTTGAAGAGGTGGGAGTGCTTGGGATTGCGCTCGACTGTGCATATTCACTGCCAAGCATCATCGGAGAGGGGATAGAAAAATTCGGCACAGAGGAACAGAAGATCAATTATCTTCTTCCAACTCTTCAGGGGACGAAAATTGGAGGCGAAGGACTTACAGAGCCCAGAAGTGGTTCGGACTTTTTTGGAACGATAACTACTGCAGTAAAAGAAAATGACACATTCATACTGAACGGCGAGAAGCGCTTTGTAGCAGGGGGCGTAGGTGCAGACTACTTCCTGATTTATGCTAAGACCAGCTTTGAAGCCAAACCGCATGAGTCCCTCAGTGCATTCTTGATCGATCGTGATGATGGGGTCAGAGTCGAGGAAGAGTATGAGCTCATGGGTTGCCGTGGCATGGGTGCAGCAAGAATAGTCATGGAAAACCTCGCGATTCCAGAAGCCAACCTTCTCGGAAAACTGAACGGCGGGAGTGATGTGTTTAATGCCATGATGGTGCCAGAACGTCTAACCTCTGCAAGCGGTGCAGTCGGGATGGGCGTGGCGGCGTTGGAGATAGCTGTCAGGTATGCTCACAAGAGAGAGGCTTTTGGCCGAGCGATTCGAAGATTCGAGGGAATAAGCTTCAAGGTGGCTGATTGTGCAACTGAACTTGATGCAGCGCGTGGTCTAATCTACCGCGCCGCGAAGGTTGCTGATACAGGCGAGTGGTGCCGCAAGGAGGTCTCTCAGGCAAAGACATTCTGTACCGAAGCGGGCTTCCAAGCGGTGAGCGAAGCAATGCAGATTCTTGGAGGCATCGGCTACACAGACGTGTACCCAATCGAGCGCCTATTCCGTGATGCTCGCCTTGCGACGATTTGGACCGGCAGTAATGAAGTTCAACGGCTTATTGTCCAGAACGAAGTCTTCAAGGAGATTCTCTCAGAAGACCGTTCACTGAAGCGTGATGTTGAGCTGGATACTCCAGGGGCACACAAGACGACTGAGAAAGTGTACACTGAGGACCCAAAGAAGTACTATCCGGACAAGAGCTGAAGAGAAGATGAGAAGAAAAGGAACGTGAGCAGACACGAACGCCATGAAACGCGTTGGACGCGATTGTCCACTACGATGCGTGGCAGTGACGCCAGAGGACAAAGACACCTCCGTCCATTTCGATGGCAAGGATTATCAGCCTTTGAGGTCGAATCATGGTCGCTAGGTGTGAGCATTGATGCAACCCGAATTATTCACGGAAGCGCTCTACGGCATCCCCTCCCTCTTCGTGGGTGTTGGACTCGGATACATCGTGGGCGGTATGAAGAGCCTCAAATCATCGGATAGGTTGTTGCTTGGTCTTGCATCGAGTACTATCGGCGGGCTAGCCATAGTTCTTACAC
Source organism: Candidatus Thorarchaeota archaeon (assembly GCA_030669595.1). Taxonomy (GTDB): domain Archaea; phylum Asgardarchaeota; class Thorarchaeia; order Thorarchaeales; family Thorarchaeaceae; genus WTCK01. Next base: position 9,517 of record DAOVDG010000038.1, on the reverse strand, counting down.
TTACGGCATTTCTCCCGTTTTCATCCTCCGGGGTTATCCTGAGCATCCTATCTTTTGGAGGAGGCTTCATATTCTGGGCGGGAACACACTGGGATGCTCCTGCGAAACCGAAGCCGAAATCTCACATCATCTATGAACCCGAGGATGATGATGAGTTTGACAGAGAGATTGAGAATGTGTTTGAACCCAATAATCAATGACGGGCGTTGGCTCCTTATGTCACCACTAAAGAGAAATAACTGAGGTTGCCATGGGTAGCCTAATCCACAGGAGTGTTTCTCGAAGTGAAGAAGACGCTGCCACATGTCCTGCTGACGTTATTCGTCACTTGTATGCTCTGGTCAATCATAGTGATTCCATCCCAGGCTCAGCCAGCGGGTTGGAGCGGAAATGACGAACTGGCTTTTCTACTTGAGATAAACGGAGTATCCGCAGCTGACTCCGACGTGGAGAATCCCATTCCGGTCGATCTAGCAGATGACGTGACCATGGAACTGTCAATTGATGTGGGCGCAGACATTCATATTTACGGGGCAGTTTTCAAGTTCGAGTATCTCAGCATTCCTGTCTTCAGCCAAGACATTCCAATTAACATGACTGTATTCACTCCGCGTGTAGATAGTCTGCTCAACGAAACATATCCTCTTGGTGATCTAATCCCCGGCAACGGCAGTTTCATCTCAGGGACAATATCGGGAAGTTTCTCCTTTACCTATGCACTTCATCCCGACATGGACAACAACAAGACCGTCTATGATAATTTCGTACTGAGGATTGGTCCGACAGGGTTAGCTGCGGTCTTCTCGGTCAGCGGCATGATTACAGTAGCCTTCACATTCATGTCAATCATCAGTATACTCTTCTCCCTTGACGAGTTTCAACGTGGCATCCTAGCTGCGCGAAAGATGAAACGGGCAAACAACGCGGCTGATGTTGGTATATTTCCCCGGGCGGTAGTACTCAGACGCAGGCAGCGGAAGAAGGATCGAGAAACTCTGAGTGAGAACGAGCTTGTCCGACTTGTCAGTCAGGCTGCCAGCAAGGTCTGGGATGGCAAGAGATGCCCCCAGTGTGGGAAAAAGTGGAAGTCGCAATCGTCCTCCTGCAAGAAGTGTGGCATCAATCGCGAGGCTGCAATGCGTCATTTTTCACAGGATATCGCAGAATACGCACCCAAAGCGCTGAAGGCAGTCCCATATGGAGGCAAGGTCACAGTAGAAAAGTTCTGCAAGCGCGTCAAGCTCAAGCTGGTAAAGGGTGGCGCACTTGCTGCGGCTCTTACAGAAATGAGAGTCTTTCAGACAAAGGACGTCAAGGTGCCAATGAAGAAGGTGATGTTCGCTGGGATGACCTTCGCCGGGATTTACCTGAGCTGGTTGCAGATGCTCGGTGATGCGACTCCCACACTCATCGATATCGCAATTATGATAGCCGGTGGACTCGCTGTATCAGTGCTTCTCGCATTCCTCATGAAGTGGCTTGCACGTATCCCTCCGTTTGGCTATGGTTAAACCGCAACCCAGTGCATAATCGCTCTCTGAAGAAAGGAATCGTGAAAATCAATGAATGACCTGACTGAAACGCATTCAGCAGCATGGGAGAACGATGAGGTTAGAGTTAATGTCCTCTTTAGTGCAGCAGGTGTGGCGACAAACATCGCTATTGTGTCGAAGTTCAGTAGCAGGATTCTACTTGCTGACGTTGGCGATGGCACACTCCGAGACCTGCTTTCGCAAGGCAGTCTAGATTTCGTAAGTGAGCTGAACCTGATTGTAATAACTCACGGGCACTTCGACCACATGGGTGGCCTGTACTCCCTGCTCGGATTCTTGAGGATGTTGAAACGATCCACCCCTCTTGACATACTAATCCCGAAGGGATGCAAAGAGGTGTCGAGTACAATAAGAATATTCAAGGACAGCTATTGTGACACCCTTCCATTCCAAATTAGAGTCCAAGAGATGGGGCACGATTCAGAGTTCCATACTGACTTCTTTCACGTTCGCTCGCTGGAAGTGGAACACTTCGGATCGGAGAATGCCACTGGGGAAGATGTCTTGATGCCCGCTCTTGGGTATAGAATGAGTGTCGGCGAAACAGTTGTCGCGTTCACAGGTGACAGCAGAATGTGTCCCATTCTAGAGGAAGTCGTCAAGGGGGCTGACCTGGCACTGATTGAAGCAACTGGAGGTACAAACGGTGAAGCCGGTTTGAAGGTACATCTCACAGATGGCGAAGCGAAACAGCTTGGATCCTTGGCTAGAAGCCACCTGCTTATACATAGAATACCGAAAATCGAGAGTTGAGGCCAGACAAAGGGATGCTATGGCATCGGGAATAAGGGATTGATCAGGACAAATATAATCACACCGAAGATTGCAGAGATAGGAACAGTGACCACCCAAGAAATCAGAATATCCTTGACCTGTTTCATGTGGATGGGTCCTCGGGAAACCCAACCAACCGCTACCAGTGCGGCCACCAACACATGAGTACCGCTGAGTGGCAGTCCTAGGTATGTTCCCACGAACATCACAAGAGCCACTGAAACGCTGGCGGACAAGGCTGACATAGGTGTAAGGGTCACGACCTCGGTAGCAAGAGTCTTGATGACTTTGCGGCCCACGACAATTAGACCAAGCGCCATCCCAACCCCTCCGATGAGAAGTGGGACCATAATACCTGGAACAACAAACGGTCCGAAACTTAGCGTTCCTTGGAAATCAGACAGCACTACAAGAGGAGCTACTGCATTGGCTACGTCATTGCCGCCTCTGCTCAACGATACTATAATGAGGAAAAATGCTAGTCCATAGGATGCAACCTTTTCCTGCCTCTCGCGATCTGTAAAGCCTTTCGCACGACTCTGAAACTTCCTGACTACGCGAAACACGGCCGCGCTGATTACGAAGCCCACTATGGGGGACAACACCCAACCTCCGAGGATTTGCAGTATGACTAACCAATCAATGGCTGCAATGCCCCACCCCTCTATTCCAAGAAACGGTGCTACTACTGCAACGCCGACAACTGCCCCCACTATGCATTGAGTCGTGCTTATTGGAAGGCCTTTTGATGCGGAAGCCAGCAGCAGCCATATCGCCATCGAGATCATTATGGCAAAGACCATCGCAATGCTCAACTCATTCCCGCCGACAAGCTCAGAACCAACCTTTTCAGATACTCCTCCGCCAAAGAATACAGCTCCAATGATGCTGAGGAGCCCTCCTAGCACAACAGCAGTGGTGACCGAGAAGACCCTCGCACCCACTGCCGGAGCCATGGCCTCATCATTACTTCCTATTGCAAATGCAACGATGAAACCGATGAGCATGAGGGCTGTGAAAAGGAACGGATCCAAGTGAGATGGCCCTCCGTTTAGGAGTATTTGATCACGATAGCGCGAATGAAGTCGGCCGTTAGCTCCGCTTGTATAGCTACCTCTGTAATCCGTCTTGAAACGACATGGTAAAACAAGCCTTCCGATGGATCGAACTTCTTACCACGGAACACCTTTTTATGGAGATCAAACTTCAGGTCTCGTGCTTCCTCTCTAACGACACTCACCTTTCGTGCGTACTTCAAAGATTTTTCAAAGTCAGTAAATAGATATTTGATTGCGTCTTGAAGGAGGTCAGTGCACACCCAAGATTTCTCGGCCATCTCTACGATATTTTCCAATGGTTTGTTCTTGTACCCAATGGCTAGCACTCGGACCGCCTCTTCAGCGGCATCAATGATGTTGTCCATGTGAATAACAAGCTGGTATCGTTCCTGCGACTGTTGAGGGAGATAAGCATGCTTTGAAAATACGCTCTCTAGGAATTCATCCTTGATAGAGTCGGATTCCCTCTCTAATTTAACAACCTCATCTCTGATTTTCTTGAGAGTTTCAATATCGCCTTCCATCCACGCTTTCGCGCCGACATGCATCTTGGCACTGGCTGACTGAAGTGCCTTACTCAGCTGCATCAGGAGATCAGCGGCCTTCTTTTGGAGGTCCTTATCCCCGCTACCAAATAGCCTAGAGTACGTACCTTTTCCCATAGTCTTCACGAATCCCATTCAGATGTAGGAGCCTATCTGTCAGCTAAGGATGTCGGATGACAAATAGACCTTTCGAACAGACTAACGACGCTATTTCAGTACCGCTCTGATTCGGATTATGCCCGCTCCAATCTTTTTCTGTTTTGTGATTTTAAAGTGGCCTAGAATTCCTGCATATTCGACGTGAGGACCTCCACAGAGTTCCATGCTGAAGTCGCCCACTCTGTACACTGACACTGTTTCGCCGTAGGTTTCTTTGAAAAATGCCAGCGCACCCTGACTGATAGCTTCGTCAAACGCCATGAATGTCTGAGTGACCCCCAAGTTTTCTACAATCACCTTGTTTACGAGGTCCTCAACCTGTTGAATCTCCTCCGGTGTCAGTTTCCTGTCAAATGCAAAGTCGAATCGAAGGCGTTCCTTTGTGATGTTGCTTCCCGTCTGGCTGACTTTGTCACCGAGGACCTTTCTAAGAGCGGCTTGCAGAAGATGAGTTGCTGTGTGGAGTTTCGTGATCTCCTCGCTATGGTCTGCGAGCCCTCCCTTGAACTTACCCTCTGTTGCAGTTCTAGATGTTTCTCGGTGGTGTTCGAACTCCTTTCGAAACTCCTTCATGTCTATCTTGATGCCTTTCTCTTCAGCCAGGTCTCTGGTCATCTCAAGGGGGAGCCCGAAGCTCGTGAATAGAAGAAACGCATCCTTGCCGGTCACTGTCCCTGTTTCATTGAGAATCCTGTCGAACTTCCTGAGTGCCTTGCCAAGCGTCTTCCTGAACTTCGCCTCTTCTGCCTCAAGATTCTGCAAGATGAAATCCCGATTTCTCTCAACTTCATCATACACGCTTCTGTACATTTCAATGACAATCTCAGCAAGGTCCTTCATGAATCCCTGATGGATTCCAAGTCTATCTGCGCTGTGGATGCTCTTCCGCAAGAGTCGACGAACTATGTAACCCTGTTCCACATTGGACGGTGAAATCCTGCGGTCATCTGCCATAATCATCACCGCGGACCTCACGTGGTCGACGATTATCCTGACCAGATGTACTTCCTCGTCTGTGAGGCTCTCCTTCCCTGTGAATTCTATTACCTTCTCCACAAGGGGTGCAAGCAGTTCAATCTCGTAAATGGTGGATTTCCCTTGAAGCATGGCTATGGTACGTTCGAGTCCCATCCCCGTGTCAACGTTCCTTTTTTCTAGCAGTTCGTATATCCCGTCAGCCATCCTGTTATACTGCATGAATACATCGTTCCAGACTTCGAAATAGTGGCCGCAGCCGCATCCGGGCTTGCAGTTTGCTCCACATTTGGGAACTGTATCGACCTCGATGAACATCTCGCTGCATGGTCCACATGGACCGGTCGCTCCTGCTGGACCCCACCAGTTATCCTCCTTGGGTAAGTAGAAGATGCGGTCCTCCGGTATATTGAGTTTCATCCATATCTTGACTGATTCGTCATCACGTGGCGCGTCGTCATCGCCTTCGAAGACAGTCACTGATAGCTTCTCTGGATTGAATCCAAGCCATTTCTTTGAGGTGAGAAACTCGTAACTCCACGTTATGGCCTCCTCTTTCCAGTAGTCACCCAGACTCCAATTGCCCAACATCTCGAAGAAGGTGAGATGCGTCGGATCACCAACCTCGTCTATATCAGTAGTTCTGATGCACTTTTGACAGTTGGCTAGTCGTTTGCCTTGAGGGTGGCGTTGGCCCAGAAGATATGGCACTAACGGGTGCATGCCCGCCGTAGTAAAGAGCACTGTGGGGTCATTCTCGGGCAGCAACGAAGCAGAACTCATTATGGCATGTTTTTTCTGCCTGAAGAACTCCAAGTACTTCTTTCGCAATTCATTAGCGAGCATTTAGTTTCACCTACTTGTAGAAACAATGGTTTCTCAATGAGCATCTCCGAATTCATTTTAATGGTTCTGATGCCGGTCAGTAGTCAAGGGATAGCTGATATCTACCTGAGTATTAAACCAGAGGGCGTCATTCTGTATTTCATCAGTCCGGATTGCAGCCACGGGAATTTGTTGATGAATCCAAGGAACCTATCATTGCTCACAATGTCTGCATTGCTGCTCTGAGCGAGTTTTATCACAGTAAGATCATCGTCTGTGCCGCGGGGTGCTTCAATCACCTCTCGTCCTGCAATCATTTCTTGTAGAACTTCTGGGTCGTCTATCTTATGCTTGAGAGCAGCTGATACAACCACAATCGGTTTCAGGCCAGCCTTTAGAAGACTGCTCTGTGCAAGGACAAGATTAGATACTCGGGGTACTCCGTTCGGAGAGAGATGGTGTGCCACATTGTTCCCATCCACTACAACCGCCTTTCTGGTTTCTCTTACCTCTCTTCGATTCGTCGTACGAGCCCTACATTTGTGAATATGGTCGTCAAGCCTGTCACGTGTGAACAGTCTGTCACAGTGGGGGCATCGCGCTCTCTTTGGCAATAATGTCGGCCTCAGCTACTTGTCCTGTTCGAAAAATGCTCTGTATGCTTTTATGAATGGTCTGCTGGGTGCATAACGCCGAATCTCGCTGCTTGCGCAAAGCATTATGGTCAAGAAACTTCAAATACTCTATGTACCATTAATACAGAATGCGCATTTCTGCGTATATCAAGTGAGGCGTCTTGTTTCCGTCGTGTGTCCGTCCTCCCGGCGGCTCGGGCGGGAGCGGGCGCCGCCCTTCTTCTGGAAACCCCTGGACTATTACATTGACAGCAAAATCGCTTATGCGCCCATGAGGAAGTTGACTAGGAGTAACCAGCCGCTGCCAATCGCCAAGTGAATTAGAGCTAGGATTGTGCCCATCTTCGCGAACTCTAAGAAAGAAATACGGTCACCCTCTTTCTCCGCAAATGATATTGTCACTATGTTTGCTGGCGCGCCCAGGGGTGTCAGATATCCTCCGACATTCACCGCAAAGATTAGTGCGAGGGGCAGAACTGGACTCACAGCAAGGAGCTCCGGGCTGGAAGCTATCGGTGCAAGCAATACTGACACAGGAAGATTATCTAGGAACGACGAGAGCAATGCAGGAATCCAGATCATGAATACTGTGGCGAAGACGGCATCATTTCCGACAACTGCCTGAATCCAGTATCCAAGGTCGTCGACCAATCCCGTTATGTCCAATGCCACAACAAGACCAAAGATACCAACAAGGAAGAACACAGTGTCCCACCCCACTTCAGTGAGGAACTTGTTAGCTCTCTTATGCGACAGGACAAGCATGAATCCAGCCACAGGAAGGGCAACCATCGGTGGAGTTATTTCAAGCGGGAGTGAGGGACCGATAGCAAAACCCAGAAATAGAACTGCAAACGCTATTATTGACGCGTAGAAGTCACGCTTCGACGTTATCATAGTTGCCGGATCTATTCGTGCGAGAGCCTCCACTCTGTGCTCATCGGTTATGCCGAATGATGCGCGATACTGATGAAGCATTATGGGCAACGTCACGATTAGGAGAATGATTGCAAGAGGCATGAATGCTATGAACAGGAAACCAGGTTCAAGGCCAGTCACACCCGCGATGACAAGATTCGGTACAGCACCCACAATTGATGGGATGGATGCGAAGTTGCACACTATGGCCTAAGATATTAGGTATGGCTTGAAATCGACGTCAAGTGCTTTACAGACCTGAATCGTGAGCGGCGCCATGATGACCATCGTGGAGGTGGTGTCAAGGAAGAATGACATCACGAACACAAACACGATGAATGTAATGAACAGGCGTCTGTGGTCCCCACCACTCGGTTTCGATATTCTCAGAGCAAGAAACTGGAACATACCTGACCCGCCTGCGACTGCTACAATCATCATCATGCTTGTGACAAAAAGGATAGTGTCCCACTCTATGCCTAACACCAGTTCGTGAAACGGGTGACCTCCACCCCAGAGGACTACGCCTGCGAATCCCATGCCAAGCAGGGCCATTCCAGTCCGGTTTACTCTCTCTGTGCTTATGATGATGTACGTGCCGATAAAAACGGCGAGGATTGCCGCACCTAATGCATCCATCTTCCTATTATTCACTCCAGTTTGTCAATTTGCGGACGGTTGTCAACCGCAGAAACGGCAGTAGAAACTACAATGTGAACACCTAATCAAGCCCTACTCATTAATGTGTCGTCCAACAAGCAATCTAGACTGGATGGAGCTGTGTCTTGGCACTACCAATGAGTTGATATTGCGATTACCTCCCACTCCGGCAACATCAGGTCCATGGTGAGAATTGAATGACAAATCAGATCAAGGCCCAAACACCTGAGATGACCAGTCTATCAGAGATGAAGACAGTCACGGAGCAAGCGACCATCACCGATACCTATGCTCTCTACTTAGATGACGAGAGCCACTCCTTTGATGGTCAGACGGACAAGCTACTTTTTCCTACCACTGAGGCAGAAGTGGCTGCTGTTCTGAAACATGCACACGAGGCCGGAACGCCCGTGACGATTCAGGGGGCCAGAACCGGACTCACCGGTGCTGCTGTTCCCATGGGCGGTATCACAATCAACCTTGAGAAGATGGATGAGATGCTCTTCATGGAGCACTCTGCCGATGAGGGCCTCTACTCAATTGGCGGCCAAGCTGGTGTTATCCTTGAAACCTTGGTGAAGGCCATTACCACAAAAGCTCTTGATGAATTGAAAGACAAGGGCACACCCGAGCAACAGAAGGCTCTCGAACAGTTCCTGAATGAATCTGATTCCTACTTCTTCCCCGTAGATCCAACAGAAATGACGGCCCTTCTGGGCGGTGTTGTAGCGTGCAATGCGTCAGGTGCACGCACCTTCAAGCATGGTGCGGTTAGAAACTGGATTCGTCGGCTGAGGGTTGTACTAGCAAACGGAGACATTCTTGATATCGAGCGGGGCAAGATCTTCGCGAAAGATGGCACGTTCGAGGTCATGCTCACCGATGGGTCAACAGTCGAAGTCCCTATACCCACCTATGAGATGCCAAAGACGAAGAATGCTGCTGGCCTCTTTGCGAAGCCTGGCATGGACCTGATTGATCTCTTCATCAGCTTTGAGGGAATCCTTGGTGTAATCACAATGGTAGAGCTTGGACTGATGAAGATGCCCGAGAACATCATGACAGTGATGGCTTTCTTTCCAAGCGAGGATGATGCAGTCAATTTCGTCTATGACGTCAGGCTGAATGACTCTCCAATCCCCATGAACTTCTTGGAATACTTCGGACCAAATGCAGTTAAGATGATTAGGGAACAGGCGAGCGAATCTGGACTTACTGTGCCCGCTCTCTCAGATCAGACTCAGGCTATAGTCTTCTTTGAGTTCAGCTACACAGAAGAAGAGATGGAGGAGAAAATAATGAGCCTAGAAGAGATTCTCAACAAGTACAACTCCTCCTCGGAATCGAGCTGGGCAGGCTTAGACCGGACAGAACTGGAGAAGATGAAGACAGTCAGGCATTTCGTGCCTGAAACG
>DAOVDG010000139.1 GCA_030669595.1 Candidatus Thorarchaeota archaeon | reverse complement strand
GCTTCTGCATGGATATGATTGTGCCATCCATGATGCGATAGATTCTATCGGTCTGTCTTGCAGTCGAAGGATCGTGTGTGACAACGAGCACTGTTTTGCCCATTTCCTTGTTGACCTCGTGAAGGAACCGCACTATCTTGGCGCCTGTTTCAGTATCCAAGTCGCCTGTAGGTTCATCACATATGAGAATCGGTGGGTCATTCGCAAGTGCTGAAACAATCGCGACGCGATGCTTTTCACCGCCGCTAAGTTCATCGGGTTTGGGTGTTGCTCGGAGGGTGAGACCAACACGTTCGAGAAGGTCCGTGGTTCGTTTCTTCCGTTCGTTTGCAGGTGTATTAACTGCAAGCATTGGAAGCTCCACATTCTCGTACGCGGTCAGAGTTGGAATAAGGTTGAGTGTTTGGAAGATATGCCCAACAACTTTTTGCCTTAGTTTGCCTAGCTCAGCATTATTCGCATTAGTGATCTCTCGACCAGCGACCCAGGTCTTTCCAGCAGTTGCTCTCGCGAGACCTCCGACAATATTCAACAGCGTAGTCTTGCCTGATCCCGAGGGTCCGACTATCGCAATCATTTCACCTTGTTCGATTTTCATCGAGAGACCCCGAAGTGCCTGGACCTCAAGGTTGCCGAGTTTGAAAACTTTCATGAGATCGTCACATTGAATGTAGCTTACCATTTCTTACACCTCATTCGCGTAGAATGTCCACCTTATCTTCCGTAAATCTTGATGTCATTAGCACCGGTATAAGCGCTGAAATCAAGACAGCAATCGCAATTCCCGCCATGCCAAGAACAGCAAGCGGTGACAGGACAATTCGCGGCCTGACCAATATCTGAGTGTTCTCGCTCACATTGGCAATATCACCGAATAGCTGGATGAAGCCAGTGAGCAGACCTAGCAGAAGGGAGAACAAAACCATAACCAGCACTTCACCCGCGAGCACCTTGAGGGTCTGTTCACGAGTGAACCCTCTTACGCCAAGAAGCGTAGTTTCATACTCCTTTTCCTTTAACGTAAGTCCTACTACTAGCAATGTTCCAACGACAGCAAGCACGCCACCGAATAGTATACCTACCCATCGTGCACGGGTACCGCCCACTTCGAATGTGTTCTCTTGCGATGCCGCAACTCTTGTCGTCGTGGAGTCCGTATCAACAACCTCGGGAAACGCGACGGATATTTCTTCTTCAAGGAGCGTACCGTTGGTGCCTAGAATTGTCTTCATCAACAGATGCCCAGTCGATATGTCTTCGAGGCCAGTTTCATTGAGGTAATCGTAAGGCACGTACGAAGGGTAGGTTCCACCGAAGGCAAACTCCCCGACCATATCCGACATCAAATCCTCTACTGGGCTCACATAACCAATCAACGCTACAATGTCCATCCTATGGAGGTCACTTGAATCAGTTCCCCTGAGAGTTATGGAGTTTCCAACACGAAGCTCTAGCTGTCTTGCCAAAGAAACTGACAAGATGATCTTGTTGCCAGTGAAGTTTGAAAGAACATCCTCTAGAACCGCACCGGAAAACCAACCAGTTTCGTAGAAAGCTGCTTCAGTCCAGGTCGTGGGTTCAATTCCTCTGATGTCAACCCCGCCCCTAGAGCTTGTCATCGTGAGCCGGTATTCCACGGTCAGGTCTGTAACACCCTCAAAAGTCAGGACAGACTCCTGGATTTCCGTCATATCCGATCCAGTGAGGAATGATGCGCTCACGTCAGAACCCACATAGTATAGGTTAGTTCTTTCAAGCCGATCCTGCTCCGCAAACAAACTGCCTACGCTAAATAGACCATAAGATACAATGAGGGCCACAGTAAAGACGAGTGCCGCGTTTCTTACAGGATTCCGTTGAACATTGCGAGTTGCTAATGCTCCAAAAGCCCCAAAGAATCTCCCGCCAACACGAACTACAAATGCTTGAAACTTCTGGGAGCCGCTCAGCAGTATCTTCGTCAGGCCATAGAGAAACAGTATTGGTCCTATGAAATTGAGAAGGGCATCTACGGGAGTCCAGAGCGCAACTGCAATAAGAACGATGAAGCCAGAGCTCATGGCAGTAGCTAGCAGGGTCTGCATGCTGATTCCCAAGATCCACACTACAATCTTGTAAGTGCCCAACAATAGAGCTATCCGAGGCAAGAGATTCTTGTATTCGCGCTGCTCTTCGATGAAAATATACTGCTTGAGACTATCTAGAGGGGCCAGTTTTGCTGCACGGTCCGCAGGTCCACGCACTGACCATAGGGCGATGATGAGACCAAAGCCAATGATGACAGCAGTATTGATTGGGTTCGCACTCAGCGCGACGAACGGTGTTTCCATGCTCACATCAAGAATCAAATGAGCAATGGCGGTCCCAAAGAATAGGCCAGTGACCCCTCCAATCAGCCCAATTATGGCTCCCTCGAACATCAACATACGTTTGATTGTCTTTGGACCGAATCCCTTGGTCTGCAGTAAGCCAAACTCCCGTCTTCTTAGATTGTAACTAACATCACTCAGCATCGTCGAGGAGTACCAACTCATGAAGATAATCGGTGCTGCCAAGCTCACAAACGCTAGAATTAGAATTCCTGACATGAATGATAGCATCTGCAATGTAGTCCCAACGAGGTTGGTGACTTTGGTGTTGAAGTGAGCTGTTCTGTCCTCGACTCTTGCTAGGGTATCAGCAATGTTCGCGGCCGATGCTCCTACATCATAAGGATTTACTAGAACATCTCGGTCCAGTCTGCATAGGAAGCCGCTGGACATGACCATGCTGGTCACATTCTCCTGTTGGTCGAACCACTGAATCACAGGCCGTATCGTTGATTCCCAGTCCACAATCAACAGGTCATAAGTTCGCCAATCACCTATCTCAAACTGAATGAAGCCTAAGTCAATAATTTGTGCAGGATTAAGCAACCGGACGGTTTGCAATGGAATGTCAATGAACCCAGCAATCGTCAGGTTGATTTCCACAAATGAGAAGTACGGGAACTCCGTGGTCATAACTGGTATGGATGTCTGAATGATCTCACCAGCGCTCAGGAGCGATGCGTTCGTAGAACTTGCAACTACCCACGTTTCATTTGCAGCCAGTGACACAGACCCATTGATATGTTCGAAAGTATTCCAAAGCGTACTCTGTGGATCAGCTCCCACAATGTCAAAGGATTCCCCTCTACTTGCATTATGGTTGTATGTGTACTTGTTGTAGACGTCTGCGCTCAAAACATCAGACATATCCTCCATGAGCGCTTTCAGATCTGTGAAGTTTTGGTTCGACCAAGTGACGTTGTTTGCCGAAACCCGGGCATCATAGTCAAGGTCTTCAAGCGCGTTCACGAGAGCCTCCTTGGTCATGACATCAGCGGAAACAATCATGCTTGAGAAGAATGTGGTCGCAATCAACACTCCGATTGTGAGTGCAATGAACAGCTTATAGCCTCTGAGAACCCTCTTGACGGCGTACTTGAACATCTCTTGTCACTCTCTCTTTGTCGCGATTTGAATTCAATATAAAGTTCCTGTAAGATTCATCCAGTCATTCCAAAACCCGCAAGGAAGAAGATGAATAAATTGTCCCCTGCAAGTCTAAGACTTGTTATCATATCGTCAGGTATTGTGTAGAAATCAGTCTTTGAGTTTGGCATTGCTGTTTCACCATGTGATTGTCCCGTGAAATCGGAATGTGTAACTTATACAAAACACAAGCGTATTTGCTTATAAGTAGTTTGGTGTTTGTCAAACAACAAACAACAAACATTACTTTGATATTCTGCGACTTTTCATTCGTCTGGCGCGGACTCAGTGGGCTCAACCAGTTCACCCGAAGCCCTCCTCTTGTCGTATACTACCGCCGTGCATATTACCATTGCCATCAGTGCAAGGCTGGAAGACACCACAGTTGGCATCGTCACCCAAGGGTCGATTGGTGTATAGGTGGATTTAATCAAGTTCACTGTCAGGTGGTAGGTTGTAGCCGAATTGTTGGCCATGTCAAAAGCTAAAATCCAGAGCTCGTGGCTTCGGTTAGCCTGCAATCTGTCAATGGATGCCGCATAGTGGATTCCGTTGTGAAGCAGATCATATTCGGTACGATTCAGAGCTGAATCTTGGATTATTAGCGAAACATTCCTTACGCCTGAGACCGGGTCTCTCACGTCAGCCCATGCGGTGAAAGGCTCGCCTTCATAGACGGACCTTGAGATGTTCCACACTTCTATTGTAGGGCGGAGGGTGTCCTGCAGACCTGCAACTTCCCGTTGTTGCAGATCCGCCGCCGCTGTTGTTTTGACAACAACGCTGGGAGCGAGAATCATCACTGCAACCAGAATGACAACCATATAGAGATCCGTTCTGCCGCTCATAGTAGTCATTCAAGTCAATCAGTCTACCCTAATTAGGTACTCTGTTAATGCAGCCCATCTGGATAACGCGCAGCAGACGTGGACAAAGCCTACGGAAATGAAGAAGGAAAAGGTGGGCACAGCGATCAACAAGCAAAGCGACGCTTGCCGCGCCACCACCATAATCTATTTCGCGTCGCCTTCCGATGAACTCATTTTAGAGCTTTCGCAAGACTCTCAACCGCACGCCATAGTTGATGAATCGACTTGTTCAACGATATCTGTGCCCTTGCTGCTGCAATGCATCTATGTCATTGCGCTTTGTGTCCTTATAGCTTTTGGTTCCTGCCCAATTCCCCCATACTTGATGGCGGCGTTGGGTTAAGGGCGTCCATCTGCAGTAAGAACTATTAGGACATATTAGGAATGGCTTCAGATGTATAAAAGTCATTCGGGGGTATGTCGGTCTTGAGTAAATTAATAGAGTTCACAGGCTGCTCGACAAAAAAAGTGGAAACCCCGCCACGCAAGGGCGGGGACATCCTTCTGCTACTCACCTTTTCGCCTTCTTCTCCTCATGCAAACGAATCCAAACAAGATCAATGCACTCAAAGGCAGACCTGTTGCTGCGGCAACAAGCACCATCTCAGCAAACGACATGCTCAAGAGAGCTGGAAGAGCTGCTGGTGGAGGCGGAATTGGAGCAGGCCAGCTGCCAGACACAACTAGTAACTTGGAGTAGTGAGCCATAGCTACGTCGGGCGCAGAACCCTCCTCGTAGAAGATACCCACAGCTGGGGCGTAGATGGAGTCGTTGCTGCGGTGATGCCAAATCACATCTAGAGTTGCTCCACTGACTGCAGTCACGTAGTCGTGGTTTGTGACGACCAAGTCGGTGTGACCGTCGCGGTCCATGTCTCCAAACATGGCTTTTGGTTTGATTTTTAGGGGCATCTCATAGAACCAGACTTCATTGCCTATAT
>DAOVDG010000074.1 GCA_030669595.1 Candidatus Thorarchaeota archaeon | reverse complement strand
GCAGTGGCCACACCCTCCACATTCGTCACTAACGACAGCCCTGCTATTGACAAGGGTGATTGCATCCACAAAGCACACATCATTCGTACATGTGCCACAGCCAGTGCACCCGTCAGTCACACGCACGTTCACTCCATCCATTCTGGCAATCTTGCGAGCTATCTGCGGGTTGAAATCAGGCAGTGCATTCCACAGGCAGCAACACGGGCAGCAGTTGCAAATCGTCAGGAGCTTACTCCCAGGTCCAATGTTGAGCCACATAGTATCTAGCTTGTTTCTGCCTATCATCTGAACTAAGCCAGCGTCTTGGCACTTCCTCAAGTGCTCGAATGCTTCTTCCTTTGTTACCTCACGCCCCAGTTGGGGATTGATTCCTAGCACCGCTTCCCCAAGAAAGAGGCATCCAAGATCTATTGGATAGTTCTTGCATTGACTGGAGTCGCGGCAAATGCAAGTGTTCATGATCCAGTGATGGCTGGCCTTCTCGATGAAATGCCTCACAATCTTCGACGGCAGGACAGTATCTGTGGGGCGCTCAATGGACTTCCCCACATGGATGCACATCTTGACAACATTGTCCTTTGGAAGGTAGATGACACCATCATCCTTGAACATCATGTTGTAGAATATCTTTCCCACACCCGGAATACGTGTCACTTTTGCAATGATGCGTTTGTAGGGGTATGCTTGCTTGAGTAATTCAACGAACCAAAGCGGATTAGCCATACCGCTTGACCGACGTAGCGCAACTGATAATGGTTCCGAAAGTAAAAAGCATTATTCTAGTGTAGCCGCACAAGACGAAACTATCATATGGCTCCACGTTTGTCGTGAAGCAGTTGACGCGCCTGATTGGTGAATCAAATGAAGTATGCTAAGCTCCTATTCATTTTCGTCATAATCACATTGATTGCCATTACAATCGCCAGCACCGCATACGGGTGGTTCCTAGGGCAGAATATCTACCAGAGCACATACTCAACCAAGGCTGGAGTCAACTTTTGGGACACTTGGACCTTGGAGAACAACATCTTCACTGCCTCAGTGCTACTGACGCTTCTGAGTGTCATAACCCTGCCGCAGCGATCGACATTCCTATCCTTCATGTCAGCAATCTCGCAATCCGGGCCTGTGACCAAGCGCCTTGATATGACATCTGCGGTGATTTGGAGGCTGCTTGAGTTTGGCGGGTTCTTCGTATTCTACGTATCGACAGGCGGTTATTCGTTGACCGGCCAGAATGTGGCGTTTCTACTGATGCTGATGGGCCATGGATCCATCTCAATCACGTCTGCTGATGTAGCAACGCTCTTTTCGCTGCCCTTCGCGCCGGGAACCAGCTCTGAGTCGATAGTGAGCTTAGTTCCAGCGATGGAGGCATATCAGCTCTATCTTGGGCTCCTTGCCACCTTCCTGGTTCTCACTGGAATCCGCCTTTTTCTGTCCGCCATAACTAACATGATGAGCCACAAGCGTGACATGTTTGTTGTGATTCCCAAGATTCTGCTAGTAGTTTCCATTGCGATCAGCCTTGAGATTCTGGGTGTGCCCATGTGGACAGTAAATGCAGGGACTTGGATGAGCTACATGGCCCTGATAGTGGCGCTCTTCGCTAGCATAGCAGGCGCTGTGCTATTCTTGTTCCTCCGAGTTCATATGGGTGATACACAGCAGCGCACAAGGAGCAAAATAACTCAGCTGGAGGAAGATTTCGCCCGTTTTCAGGGAGAGCTGGTATCGCTTCGTAACGAACACGAGAGTGGCGATATCACTTCCATTGATTACCGCCGGAGGGTCACCCTCTTAATGGAAGATCGAGCACACATTGCCAAAGAGTTGGGCCGTCTCAAGCTCGAGAGTTTAATTCCTGTTAGGGGCTCACCTCGGAGATTCGGTCTACTTGCAGTTGTTCTTATTGCGATGGTCATTATCCTGCCTCTCGCACAAGGTTTCTACTATGGCATTCAGATGGAGGGCGACAAGTACATCGATTGGAAATTCAACTACGAAACCCATAAGGAAATTACCATAACGAATTGGGCTGCAGGATTGGATGACATGGAGACGCTGACGCTAGACGATCTCACATCGAACGCGACACCCGAGGGAGAGGTCGAGTTTCTCACGACCGTCCGACAATGGGATCAGACTGCCAGCTTCCTACGCATGAAGAACCAGATTGGAACGAACTGGATGGAGCTTGCAGATTCTGACATCGTCTATCTCAAGGGGCATGAGTACTGGATAGCCCCCTTGACATTTGATTATAGCGCAACCCGGACTAGCTTCATCAATCAACACATCATCTACACGCATACTGAGGGTCTTATCGTACTCGATGCTTACAGTGGTGACGTAATCGAACAGGATTCCCTAGTCGCTCTATTGAACCGAAGTGAGTCCATCGACATTTACTACGGCGAGGGGCGCGGTTTCGGAGATATCGTCTTCACAGATGTTTCAGGCTTTGAGGAGATAAATAATGCCACCTTTCAGGGAACGCCTGACTACAATCTTGCAGGTTTCGAGTCCACCTTCTACATGCTAGCCATGGGTTCAGATGCGTGGTCTTTCATGGGCCGAAACATGAGCATGTTGGTCCAGCGTGATGTACTCTCTAGAGTGCGGACCATTCTGTTGCAGGGGTTGACTGCTGATAGAGACCCCTACATTGTTGTTGACACAGCTGGGAATCTCCGTTATGCCGTATCAATCTACGTTGATTATCAACTTGCAACAGGTTATGCCAAGGAGAACTACATGCGGTTTCTGGGCGTTGTCCTTGTGGACATAGGCACAGGCGAGCTGGACTTCTACAAGTCGCCCACTGCAGAGGAATCATTCTTCATTGACAGAACATACATGGACTACTACGACTGGCAGGAAGCACCCCATTGGCTTCAGAGCCAGATGAAATGGCCAGAGGACCTTTATGAACGCCAGCTTGATGCGGCATATATCTATCACGTTGATGATGGTTTTGTCTGGCAAGCGGGCCAAGATTTCCACGAATCACCGGATAACTCTGACACACGATACATCATAATGCGAATAGGTGGCGAAGACCGTTTCGTCGCCATGCACAACAGTGAGTTTCGCGACTCTGCGGGAAGGAACTTGGCTGGAATCTATGTGATGGGATGCGGTGACACTGACTTTGGCAGGCTGACTTTCTACAGTGCGGGAGAACCAGGGTTCTCCACGCTGCTTGGCCCAACCGCGGCGGTTCAAGCGTTTGAAACGAATGACGATGTTCGGACTCAGCTGCAACTCTGGGGCAAGCACAGGTATGGCAATCGCCTCCTCTATCATCTAGGCGGGGATCTATTCTTCGTAATTCCTGTGTTTCTCGAAGTGGAGTCATCTACCAACATTGTCATTGAGAAGTTGGGAGGGGTTGGCCTTGTGGACGCTGAGAGCGGTGAACGAGTAGAGTTGGGCGGCAGTGTTGTAGAGGCATACTACAAGATGTTTGGGCTTCTCAATCAGACCGCTGTGGAACCAGGGGCCGTTGGCATAGAGAGTGCCATCTTTGACCCCCTTACGATAGATTCAGGTGCTTTCTCACAACTAGTATTGGGTCTTAGAAACAACGACAATGCGAGCCACGATCTATGGGTTGACATTGTGGTTGTAGCCGGCAACTTCTCGGTCTGGTGGCATGGAAGCGAAGTCGCTCCAATGGTATACCCCTCGAATACCACATTCACATTGAGCATAGGTACCTTGGGTGCAGGTGATATCTACGGCACCTCACCATCAGTTGCAGTCTATTTGCCCACCGGCTTGGTGCTTGGCCAGTATCTGGTTTATGTGATTCTCAGGACAGAGGAAGGAGTCGTTGATCAGGTTAGCCTAATCTTAACAGTGACATGACTCAGTCTAGGACTATTGCATATGGCTCCGATACCAGTTGATAGTATGCTCCAGGCCGGTCTCAAAGGGCATCTCTGGCGTGAATCCAAGAACACTCTGGGCTTTTTCCATCGACCCTATACTATGTCTGACATCGCCTATCCTCGGGTCAACATGAATAATCTTCGATCCCTTGGAGGATGCCGCCTGATTGATTTTATTTGCAACATCCAATATTCGAATCAAGTCCAATCCGGACATATTGATGACTTCACCATTCGCCTGTGGTGTTTTCCCTGCAAGGACCGTCGCCTTGGCCATGTCGGTCACATAGACAAAACTTCGGGTCTGCTTACCATCACCCTCCACAGTAATCGGTTCACCCCTGATTGCATGGTTTATGAAGATGGAAATCACTCCACTGTACTCGGAGTACGCCTGTCTGGGACCATAGACATTGAAGTACCTGAGGATGGTGGTTTCGATTCCGTACGTTTCGTGAAACGCTTTCATGTACTCCTCCCCGGCAATCTTGGAGGCTGCATAGGGGCTAAGCGGATTCAAGGGGGTTTCCTCTACTATCGGCATCTTCTCTGGATTCCCGTACACAGCAGCACTAGAGCTAAACACGACCCGGCTGACATCTAATGCTCTTGCAATATCCAAAACGTTAACGATGCCAGTCACATTATTTCTGTTTACCAGAATCGGATCCTCAATGGAGGCAGTCACGGAGGAGATGGCGGCAAGATGAAAGACTAGATCGATGTCCGACGACAGCTTTGACTTCAGGTCAGGGTCGCAAACATCCACCTCGATGAACCTGAATCCGGGATGTGATGAGAATGAAACCATATTGCTATGGTTACCTGTCCTCATGTTGTCGATGCCAATTACATGGTGGTCCTCTTCCAAAAGACGCTCAACCAAATGGCTTCCTATGAAGCCCGCACATCCAGTCACAAGCACTTTGCCATCCATCTCGACAACCTCCAATGAAGCACTAACGCTACCGTCTTATCTCTTGCGTGTCACGCCGTCAGACTTATGAACTAACCCCAGTGCCTCGTATCAATCAACCGATTAACTGCTAGACTCGGGCAGGGATGTCTGATGATTTCACAACCGTTTGAGTTTATTCAGCTAATAGTCCTAATCCTGACCGTAGTTTTCTTTCTCTTGGCAATCGAATACCGAAAGCTCTCATTTGCAGTGATCTCATTCGCAGTTGGTAATGGCTTCCTGAGCCTCACCTTCTTCGCTCTCGGTGCGCCCTTTGTTGCAGTCTTCAACTTCAGCGTGTTCTCAGGCGCAATAGTAATCCTGCTTCTTGCCACCATGAGTCTTGAGGCGCCAACGGAGGAGGAGTGCTCGGAGGATGATGACCATTGTGAGGCGAGTACCCAATGAAACACAAGATTGCAGCAATCATACTGTCAGTCATCATGGTACTCTTGATTGGCGTGCAACTCGTGGACTTCACCACTTTTGCCTTGAGCGCACCCACAGAACCGCTTCTGAATCCCGCAGATTGGGATATCATTGGTCAAAGGGTTGGCGAGCTGATGTGGTCATACCGCGTGGTTGACGTGTTGATTCAGGTTACATTGCTTCTAGCAGCTGTCATTGGTGCTTCAGCAATGTTTCGTTCGATGAGGAAGGAGGAGAACTAAGATGTTCGACATGCTTCAAATCTATCTCATCTTTGCTCTCATCCTCTACGTCTTAGGCATCTACACATTAGCCAGCGCGAGAAATATGGTCAAGCTCGTCATCGGAATCGAGCTTTTGGTCGCAGCAGCAAACTTGAACTTCCTTGCCCTGGCCGCGTTCACTGCGGGACCGGATGTTCTTGGACCAATCGACCCCACTGTACAGACATTCGTCATTCTCTCCATCATAGTCGGTGGAGTAGTAGCAGCAGTAGCCATGAGCCTCATCGTTAACGCCTACCGCCACTACGGGACACTTGACATCCGTGAGCTCAGGAGGTTGCGGGAATGATTCTGCCTTTGAACTTGTTAGGCTGGCTTGTGTTTGTAGTGCCAATAGCCGGTACCCTTCTCACGCCCGTCTTCGGCAAGATTCACCCCACTCTAAGAGAAGCCATGGCAGTCCTTGTTGGCTTCACCACTGCCATTCTTGCTCTCGACATGGCTCTGGACATGCTAATCAGCCCCTCCTCAATTAATAACAACCTAGTCACTTGGGTGATAGCGGCTGGAATTGAGGTGGAGTTTGGTGTTCTGATTGATCCCCTCAGTGTTCTATTGGCCTGCATAGCGGGAGGTATCGGTTCGCTAATCATTCTCTTCAGTGTCGGATACATGACTGGCCATGATGCCGAAGGAAATGTAGTCAAGGACCCAAGCCTAACCCGGTACTACTTCTTCATGCAGTTCTTCGTTGCAGGAATGATTCTCCTGGTGATGGCGAACAATATGCTCATGACCTTCATTGGCTGGGAAATCGTTGGAATGTGCAGCTACGCGCTCATAGGTTTCTGGCACAACTCGAAGGAACCCAGTCCAGTGCCGGAGTACAAGACGGAGGGCGAGTACAACGCCGCAAGCGGCATGAAGGCATTCATGGTCACGAGGGTTGGCGATATCGGCCTGCTTGCGGGAATCCTGCTTCTCTTCTTTATCACGGGCACTTTCAACTACACTAAAATGCTCGAAACCGACGCTTGGGCTGTGGGTCTGCTCCATCTATTGCCCCTTGTGGCGATACTGATCTTTGCTGGTCCAATTGGTAAGAGTGCACAGTTTCCCCTTCATATATGGCTGCCAGAGGCGATGGCCGGACCTACGACAGTCAGTGCGCTCATCCATGCTGCGGCGATGGTAAAAGCAGGAGTCTACCTCGTTGCGCGTATCATCCCCATCTTCCTGGAGGCCATGCAGACCGTGCCTGAACTGGTCATATTCTTCCAGACGGTCGCTGCCATCGGTGCGTTCACTGCATTCATGGCGGCCACGATGGCCCTCATACAGGATGAGATTAAGAAAGTCCTAGCCTATTCCACGGTCTCTCAACTGGGATACATGTTCATGGCGCTCGGTGCAACTGGCCTTGTAGCCGAGAGCGTTTCTACATATGCAGCCGGAACTTTTCATCTACTTGCTCACGCTTTGTTCAAGGCTCTACTGTTTCTCGCTGCTGGATCCGTCTTACACGCAGTCCAGAGCAAGAAAATGAGCGACATGGGCGGAATCAGAAAGGATATGAAAATAACTTTTGCAACATTCACAGTCGGAGCGCTCTCATTGGCTGGTGTGTTCCCGTTCATTGGCTTCTGGTCGAAGGAGCTGATATTCGAGGCGCTGTGGCACGGTGGGCAGTACATCATCTTCTTCGTTGCCTTCATCACGGCCATCCTGACGGCGTTCTACACGTTCAGAATGGTTGGTATCACGTTCTTTGGCGAGAAGTCCGAGCATATCAAGAGCCTAGAGTCACATGGGCATCATATTCACGAAGCACCTCCAACAATGACGATACCCCTCATCATACTGGCAGTGCTTGCCGCGGTTGGTGGTGTCCTTGAGCTTGTATTCTTCGGATACTTCTCAGGGCTTGAAACCGGCGCACTCACGCACTTCGATTGGGTGCATCTCACGCCGTTTGCTCTGGGGATAACTACGATATTCACAATCGCCGTGTGGCTCGTTGGTATCACTCCAGCATATCTTATCTATTGGAAGAAAAAGTACGATCTGAGCAGGTTCAAAGATGGGTTCCTCTACAAGTTCTTGTGGAATCGATGGTACATCAACGCACTCTGGTACAGAATCTTCGTTGATGGTTACCTGTGGCTGAGCAACGCAATCTATACCCGCGTGGAGTCAGCGCTGTTGGCGTTCAGTAGCGCCTTGAGCGGTGGCATGGATGACGTATCGCGTGGTTGGAGACGTACCATGACTGGTGTGCTCAATACCAATGTATTGGGCATGATGGTTGGCATCATCGCGTTTCTATTGATTCTGATATTCTTGTAGGAGGTTGGTGAGATGCAAGGAATAATCGATATCCCCATTCCCTCACACGACCTGATGATTCTCACACTGCTCGGCCTTATCTTCGGTGGACTTCTTGTCATGCTTGCAGGAAAATGGTCTGAGAAGGGTGCACAGGCGCTTGCAAGTCTTGTCTTACTTGGTGGCCTGGCTCTGAACATATCTCTCCTACTCGGCCCCGAGGTGTGGAGTGGAGGCGAGGTCCTCTATGAGGTAGTCTGGCTTGGATCAACAGATTCTCCAATAATGAACATGGGTTTCAGAGGTGACGGTCTTAGTACACCTATTGCCATTCTGATTCTTGGCCTAGGCCTTTTCTCAATCCTCTTCTCCACGGTCTACATGAAGAATTTGAAGCAACCCGGTCTGTATTACTCCTTGATGGTCTGGTTCGTCGCCGCCATGGTTGGGGTGGTCTATGCAACGGATCTTATGCAGTTCTTCGTATTCTACGAGTTGATGCTCATACCAGCTTTTGTCTTGGTATACGTCTACGGAGTTTCAGAAGATCCTGTCAAGCGGTCGAAGAATGCCCTTCAGTTCTGGGTCTGGACAGCCGCAGGCGGCCTTGTGTCTCTCTTTGCGGTGCTCATGCTGTTCAGTTACGCAGGCACTATGAGCATCTCGACACTGACCACAGCATCTATTCCTGTCGAGGTTGCGAAGTTCATCGGAATCATCTTTCTCTTGGGATTCGGCATGAAACTTGGGCTCGTGCCTTTGCACGTGTGGGCACCTCCTGTCTATGGTGAAGCACCCATTCCAGTACTTGTTCTCCTCAGCGGAGCCATGACCAAGACTGCAGCCTACGGTGTGATTAGAATCGTCATTCCCATTCTATCTGAAGGACTCCGCGGCTACGCTTCTGGTCTAATGGTGATATCTCTCATCACAATGCTCTACGGCGCAATGATGGCAATCTCTCAGAAGGATCTCAAGATGATGCTTGCTTACTCCAGCATCAGCCAGCTTGGATACTTGATGTTTGGGTACTCAACCATGACCTCAATCGGTGTCAATGGTGCGGCGTTCCAGCTGATCAATCATGGCATTCTAGCTAGTCTGACATTCTTCTGCGCGGGCGCCATAAAGATGGAAACTGGAACGATGAAGTTTGACAAGCTAGGCGGTCTTGCCCCGAAGATGCCCGTGCTTGCCACCGCGTACATTATTGGCGCGCTCGCTCTTGCTGGCACTCCACCGATGTCAGCATTCGTGAGTGAGTGGATGATCTTCGCCGGTGCAGCCGAACGTACTGCATTGGCCGGAGTTGGCCAGCCATTTTACTTGGTCATGACTGTTCTTGCTGTGGTGGTCACGGGTCTTACCGCAGGCTACTACCTCTGGTCTATTAGGCGTGTCTTCTCTGGACAAGTTCCGGAAGGTATGGAGGACGTCAGGGATCCGCCGCGATTAATCTTGGTGATCACTGGACTAATGGCATTCGTTATTGTGGTTCTGGGCGTTTGGCCGTGGATGCTCTGGAGATTCATAGGTCCGGTTCTGACCGGAGTTGTAGGAGGGGGTTGAGTCAGATGCAGCTTGATGCCCTGTTCTCTCCCGAGCTTGCAACTGTGATGCCTGTACTGGTTCCAGTCGTCTTTGCAATCTTGGTTGCGGTGCTCTCTGAGGTGTTCCTAGTAACCGTGAAGCGAGTCCCCAAAGGTCTCCCAGACGCCATTGCAATCATAGGCTTCGTACTAGCGCTCACGTACACGTACATACTCGGAACTGAGGTTTGGAGCAATGGAGTGCACACATTCGTTTGGTCTTGGAGCGGCGGCAACTATGTGATGGCCGCAGACGAGTTCTCCGTCTTGCTAATGGGGCTCTTCACATTCATGGGTCTTGTTGTTGCATTGTACTCTGTGGGCTACATGAAAAAAGACACCGGTTTAGCTCATTACTACATCCTGCTACTGATCATGGTAGGCGCAATGAACGGAGTCGTGATTTCCGCGGACCTGTTCACACTCTACATGTTCTACGAGACCATGAGTGTCTGCAGTTTCATCCTTGTGGCTTTCAGAAGGACCTGGGAAGGCATCGAAGCGGCTATCAAGTACCTCATGATGTCTGCGGTTGGGTCGACTCTAGTGCTCATGTCCGCAAGCTACCTTTACGGTCTAACTGGCACGCTCAACCTAGCTCTGATGTCACAGGCATTACAGGCACACCCCGAGAATCCTCTCATTCCAATTCTCATTGCTCTACTTACTGCCGGGTTCGCTGTGAAGGGTGCCGTAGTTCCATTCGCAGCATGGCTCGCAGACGCTCATCCAGCGGCACCAAGTGGCATCAGTGCCATGCTGTCTGCTGTCGTGATTAAGGTGGGCCTTTACGGTATCATTCGCATTAACACGCTATTGTTCCCAATTCACACCATCTACTTCGATTGGCCGCTATTGATTTCAATCATGGCATTGGTGACAATGACCGCCGGCAACTTCTGGGCACTTACACAGAAGGACCTCAAGCGAATGCTGGCCTACAGTTCGATAACTCAGATGGGCTTCATTCTCTTTGCATTCGGAACCGCCACACCGTTTGGATATCAGGCCGGAACATTCTATATCCTCGTTCATGCCCTTACTAAGGGACTCTTGTTCCTCTGCGCAGGAGCGTTCCTGTATGCGGTTGGCAGTCGTGACTTGGATGACCTCAAGGGAGTTGGCAAGATGATGCCTGTGACTGGTGCGTTCTTCGCAATTGGCGTGCTATCTCTCATGGGCATGCCGCCCTTGGCTGGCTTCTACGCGAAGTTCTTAATCCTCGCCGCTGGTGTCGACGCGGGGATTAGCTTCACTGGCTACTACCTACTGTTCACAGTAGTCGCTCTGCTTAACGCTCTGCTCGGCCTTGGCTACTACCTCAGGATGATCAAGACTGTCTGGTTTGAGCCAATGTCTGAAAAGGTCAGAAGTGCGCATCGTGCCAGTCCTTCAGTCATCCTGGGGATGGGGATTCTTGCGGTTGCCCTGTTGGTCATAGGTGTGTATCCCGCTCCAATCTACAGCATTGCTGAGGCTGCGGGCAGTGCGCTATGCAACTACGGGCGCCTTGTGCTTGCAATTACGGTTGCTGGAACTCCCTAGGAGATGTGGTCCATCCTAGGTCCGCGACGACGTTGATGTTGTGAACCCTCATGTCCGCTTTTTGCGGTCATACAGAGGTGTGTCAAATATGCAGGGGTTGACTTCGATCTGTTGCAAGTTTCCCTATCTATATCGATTGTAGATATGGTCATCCTTCCTATGCACGTCAATGACTCTGGCAACTTGATTGTCAGTATCGATGAACAGAATTACTCTGTAAGCCCCTACTCTAAGTCTCCAGAACTCGCAGTTTGGTATTGCTCTGACAAGTGAGAACGGACTGTTTCTGAGGTTCTGAATTGCCTCAATGATTCTCTTCTTGACAGGTCTGGGGAGCTT
>DAOVDG010000157.1 GCA_030669595.1 Candidatus Thorarchaeota archaeon | reverse complement strand
CTTAGAGAGAGCGAAGTAGGTTCAGCGCCATTCCGAAGGCGTTTGAAAGCCTCCTGAACAAGTTTCACCTGTTCGGAAACAACTATGTCAGCAACGTGCAATTCTGTGCAAATGTCCGACTGTTTCATGCCTAGAAGATTCCGTGCAGCAGGATTCGCATATAGTAGGTTGAGTTCAACATCAAACTCCACTATCGCGAGGGAAATTTTGTTGAACATCTTTTGACTTCTTGCTCTCGCTGAGCGAAATGCTGTTGTTGGTTTCTTGGTCTGTGGAATCATGATTCTGGCCAGCAAGTGGAGTCTAGAGAACAGAAAGGCAATCGGGGAGCTAACTGTCCGACATCTGCAGGCCCACATCATTGTATATATCTTGATGTGACATATCAGCAGGCCACTGGCGGTCTAGATGGACTCAATGGGACTATGGCAACACCTTAAAGGACCGGTTGAAGGAGGGAAAAGCTTGACATGGTGACCAAGGAGAACTCGAGTGACTTGAGGAAAGCCATTGTAATAGACAATAATCTCTGTACCGGTTGCCGAAACTGTGAATTGGCATGTTCGGTATATCACACAAATACATTCAACCCGGCTCGTGCAAGAATCCAGATTCTCAAGGATGATTTTCGAGCGACAGTCATACCGATGGTCTGTTTGCAGTGCGATTCGCCGCTCTGTGCTGAGGCCTGCCCAACAGGCGCAATCTCTGAGAACAGCGCTGGTGTTCTCACAGTCAATCACGACTTATGCATTGGATGCTCCAACTGTGTGACTGCCTGCATCTATGGCGGCATCGTCATAGACCCTCTTCTCGGGAAGGCAATCAAGTGTGACCTCTGTGGAGGAGAACCCGCTTGCATCGAAGCATGCACGTATCAGGCCATATCATTACAGCCAACTGACAGTCATGGACTTCGGGGCCGAAGTAATGGC
Organism: Candidatus Thorarchaeota archaeon; assembly: GCA_030669595.1. Lineage (GTDB taxonomy): Archaea > Asgardarchaeota > Thorarchaeia > Thorarchaeales > Thorarchaeaceae > WTCK01. The sequence continues at coordinate 2,904 of DAOVDG010000157.1, read as the reverse complement.
GTTCGGAACCTAAGAACAGCGTACGGCCTCTGGGAGGTGGATGCGTAGAGATGACGTTTCCATACAAGGGATACGCAGGGCACTACTTGGATGTCGACCTCACCAAGGGTAAAATCCACAAGCGAGAGATGAAAAAGGAATGGGCACGACTGTACTTGGGGGGTTCGGGTGTCGCGGCAAAGATACTATGGGACTCAACCGGGCCAGACACAGATCCGCTCTCACCGGACAATGTGGTTGTCATGGGTACTGGGCCACTCACAGGTTCCATGTTCTCGCCGTCAGGACGAATGATGTTCGCTGCCAAGGGGCCACTCACAGGAGTCTGGGCTGAAAGCCATGTAGGTGGATTCTTCGGACCAGAGATGAAGTACGCAGGTTTTGACTTCGTGGTGATTCGTGGCAGGTCACCGAAGCATGTGTACCTCTTCCTCCGTGACGGACATGCTGAACTTCTTGATGCTTCCGATCTTTGGGGGCGCGAAACTGATGTTACCACTCAGATGATTCGAGAGGAGCATAGAGACCCCGCTATCGAGACCGCTGTGATTGGAACAGCAGGAGAAAATCTGGTATCGTACGCCAGCATTATTGTAGATGTTTATCGTGCAGCAGGCCGTTGTGGCATTGGTACAGTCTTGGGGTCCAAGAATGTGAAGGGCATTGCGTGCAGGGGCTCGCTTGGCCTTGAGGTCCATGATATGGACAAATACCTAGAGGCCAATGCTGAAGAAATGGCCAAGCTCAACGACCCACTCTGGACTGAATCCTTAGCTTCTTTGAGGAAGTACGGCACAACTAATCTTGTTGCCATCATCAACGAAATAGGCAGACTGCCCACGAAAAACCACTGGACAGGGTTCTACGAACAGGCTGATGATATCGGGCCTGAAACGATTGCCGATAAATACCGAATTGCTCAAGAAGCATGTCACGGATGCGCAATTGGATGCAAATACATCTACAAGGTGAAGGATGGCGCATTCGCGGGAGGGCCGGCAGGAGGACCGGAGTATGAAACACTAATGGCATTTGGTTCCAATTGTTTGAACAATGATGTCGAGTCCATATTTCATATGGGTACAAGGTGTGACCTGATTGGGATGGACACGATTTCATGCGGCAAGACCATAGGCTTTGCAATGGAGCTCTGGGAGAAAGGCATTCTGACAGAGAAGGACACCGATGGACTCGACCTCTCATGGGGCAATGTGGACTCCATGGTCAAGCTCGTTGAGATGATTGGCAAACGCGAAGGGATAGGTGACATGCTTTCCAAGGGCGTGAGGAAAGCAGCTGAGATTATTGGCGGGGACGCTTGGAAATATGCGGTGCATGTGAAGGGGCTTGAAGCTTCAGGACAGGATCCAAGAGCGCACCAGTCGGTAGGTCTCACCTACGCCACTAATGTAAGGGGAGCAGACCATCTCAGAAGTCTATCCAGTCTTGAAGAACTGGGCTTTCCGGATATCGTGAGTGAGAGATTCGGTGCGGAGAAAGCCGATGAAATACTGGACATAATGTCACCAAAACATAAGGGTGAGATTGTCAAGGACCTGGAGGACCTTTACGCGTTAGTTGACTCTGCAGTCATTTGCAAGTATTCCACGATGTGGCCTCCAATTTACTACTATGATACGTTTGTCAATGTTATCTCGCCGCTGACGGGGATGACCGAATGGTCCGACACGAAGTATGTAAAGCAGGTGGGTGAGAGGATTAGCCATCTGAGGCGCGCGTATAACCACAGGCTGGGAATCACGCGAAAGCAAGAGAATCTACCTCAAAGGCTGCTCAAGGAGCCCATGCCCACAGGCCCAGCAAAGGGTGGACTTCCCGACCTAGACGAGATGCTGGACGAGTACTACGATTTCAGAGGTTGTGACAGGGAAACAGGATTTCCGAAGAGAGAGAAGCTTCAAGAGATTGGTCTCGATTATGTTGCTGACGACCTAGCGAAGAGAAAGATGCTTGCTAGAGGTAAGTAAAATGGCGGACCTCAGTGTCGAAGTCACAGGATTCACTCTTAGGAATCCCGTTCTAACTGCTGCTGGACCTGGGGCGCGTAACGGCGAAACTCTTCGCGCGGCTGCTAAAGGTGGCGCGGGCGGGCTCGTTGCAAAGACTGTAAGCGTGAGCGCTGCGGAAGTACCCACCCCGAACATTATTGCAGTCCGCAAAGGAAGAGCAGGCTCAAGACGAGGTATCCTCAATGCAGAACTATGGAGCGAGCTGCCGGTTGAACAGTGGCTTAACAAGGAATACGGGACTGCATTAAGCACGGGTCTTCCTGTGATTGCTAGTCTAGGATACACTCCGGAAGATGTTGCTAGCATCGGGCCGAAGATTGAAAAAGCGGGAGTCCACGCGCTGGAATTCAGTACCCACTATGTTGGGGGGCATGTTGAGATCGCAAAGGCTTTGCGTGAAGCTGTTGAGATACCCATCTTTGCAAAGCTTAGTCCGAATGTAGATGTTGTCGAAGTAGCCAAGTCAGTGGAACCTTACGTCGATGGAGTGGTCGCGATAAACTCACTGGGACCCTGTCTCAGAATTGACATAGAAACCGGTAGGCCCATGCTGGGGAGTGAGTCGGGCTATGGTTGGCTTAGTGGTGCATCAATAAAACCAGCAGCAATACGGTGTGTGGCAGATATCGCCCAAGCAATCCGAAAGCCAATAATCGGTGTGGGAGGAGTTAGCGATGGAGAAGATGCGATAGAGTTCATCATGGCCGGAGCTCATGCTGTCGAGGTATGCACGGCTGCAATCCTAGAAGGGCAGACTGTGTATGGCCGCATTGCATCTGAGATGGACAAGTGGCTGGATGCGCATGGCTATTACTCGGTAGAAGACGTGCGAGGGCTGGGGCTTAAGCACCTTACAGAGAAAATCGTCTTCACG
>DAOVDG010000103.1 GCA_030669595.1 Candidatus Thorarchaeota archaeon | reverse complement strand
CTGACCTTGTGGTCTGCTCTTAGGAGTTATTTGATATGCCCATGATTGAAATTAGATGGCATGGTCGAGGTGGACAGGGCGGTGTTACCTCTGCCGAGCTTCTAGCGAAGGCTGCTTACATAGACGGTTACATTGGAGTCCAAGCTTTCCCCTACTTCGGGGCTGAGCGCAGAGGAGCTCCCGTTAAAGCATTCACTCGCATCTCTGACAAGGAGATCAATGTAAGGAGTCAGATATACACGCCCGACATAGTAGCAGTCCTTGATGCTGGTCTCGTAGAGCTGATTGATGTCACTGAAGGCATCAAAGAGAATGGGACGGTGATTATAAACACGCCAAAGTTTCCAAAGGAGCTGAATCTGAAGAAGGGTCATGTGTACACCTATGACGGGACAGGCATTGCCCTGAAGAACGGTCTTCTCGTGGCTGGGCTGCCCGTTGTCAACACCACAATGTTAGGGGCATTTGCTAAGGCCACCGGATTGATTAAACTGGAATCAATCCAGCAAGTGATACGTAAGAACTGGCCCGGGAAAGTGGGCGACAAGAATGCTCTTGGTGCACAAGAGGCCTATGATACCTGTACCGATTGAATAAGCATGCCCGATTAAGCGTACATCCTCTCATATCCCGGTCTGCTAACTCCTGGTTGGGCCTTTCTCATCCCCTCGACCTGACGAGCCATCTCCTCCATCTTCTTGCGGATTGCTTCGGCACTCTCTATCAAGCCTGAAACATCGACTCCTACATCATAGAGTCTGTTCAGAGCCTCGAGAAGTTCTGCTGCCCCCTCCGGATCAGGAACGATGGCAACTGCCGGAGTCAGAAGGGCGAAACCAATCATGTCCCGACACAGCGTTTCGGACAGTATTGACCCCGCTATGCCCGTGATGATACCCTTTTGTAGAATCTCCATCTTCTCATCTTTATCGAGGTCTGCAATCTTCTCTTCCTCAGCTGCATAGAGGACTCTCCTGTTCTTCGGCAGACCTTGAACAGGTATCCCGTCGAGAATGACAGTTTCTCTGACACCTATACTCGCCGCCCAGTCCAAGAGGGCCGAGCTCACGTAATACATTCCTTCCTCAGCTATAGGGAGCTCAGTTGTAACAACAAGCAGGTTTCGCTTCTTTGAGCCGTAGATTCTGAATGGATGTCGCAGTCGTCCGTCCAGAAACACAGCGGCGGACGGCATGTATTTCGACCTAACATGTGCTATCTCTTCCATTTGGAACTGATCAATGACTGTATTGGCGGCGATTGTGCCTACAACTCCTGCAGACGGGAAACCGCACACGAGGAGCGGGGCCTTCATCTCTATTTCCTTGGTCTGTACAACCTGCGCTTCGGGTGCACCCAAAATTCTGGCATTGTAGTCTTCAGTCATTTCTAATGAACTCCAAGCAATACTCTTCACGCCAATGAATATTAAGATTGAGTTGAATCGCTGCGGGAATTTGCCATCCAAGTCGACCAATTCACCATCTTGGGCCCAAACAGGGATTTCTGGTTCAGGCGAAATACATTTTGCATCGTTAGTCAGTTGTATTCCGTTGCATTTCAGTGGTGTAGCATCTTGAAGTTTCGCACCGAAAGGATCAGATTGCCTCCAATAGTGAAGCTGAGCGAGGCCGCCAGGAAGTATGTTGGGTCTCCTGATTTTCTTAATCTTGGACAGGGTCTACCGGGCCATATTCCGCCGCACCGGCCGCTGATTGCATTCAGCGAAAGAATTCTGCATCCAGCAGTTCACAGGTATACCCCTGACCAAGGGCACATAGAACTCAGAGAAGAATTGGCCCTCTACCTGCGGAGAACTTCCGGTGTTCACGCAGACCCACATAGCGAAGTGACCATAACCGCAGGCGCAAACCAAGCTTTCGCCGGGACTGTGTTGACAATTGTAGGCAAAGGCGACAATCTGATTATACCGTCACCATACTACTTCAACTCAGTCATGGCGGTCCAGCTTATAGGAGGCAAGGTTGTCGACATACCCGTTGGAAGCGGGTTTCAACCTGTCTTCGAGGACATAGAGGCCGCAGTGAACAAACGTACTCGTGGAATACTCCTCGTTTCACCGAACAACCCTACCGGCGCCGTGTACAATCGTCAACTGATTGACCAAGTTATCGACCTGTGCATAGAATACGACATCATGCTAATCTCAGATGAAACCTACTCGCAGCTCGTCTACGAGGGGGCAACACACTATAGTCCTCGATCGAGAAAAGACGCGCGTGACCATGTTGTTACGCTGGGAAGCTTCTCTAAGGATTTTGGGATGTCCGGCTGGCGAACCGGCTACCTTGTAGGACCCTCTTTATTCATTGAGGAATTCATGAAGGTTCAGGATACAATTACAATCTGTGCACCAACACCCGGACAGTTCCTTGCCCTTGAGATACTGAAGACTGGGCTTGATGCCGTGGAATCTGAAGTCAAGCGTTTGGGAACTCTCCGCGATTTAGCCTATCTACGGATTGATGAGATTGATGCACTTGAAACCGTACGAACCGGCGGCACATTCTACCTTTTCCCACAAGTCAAGGGATGCACAGATTCCCGCAAGCTAGTCTTGGATATCCTCCAGTCCACAAAGACACTGGTCTTGCCAGGCACCATTTTCGGTGATGCGGGAGAAGGTCACATCCGCCTTTCAATTGGACCGCTAACTCCTGAAGCGATAGATGAGGCCTTTGATCGGCTGACTAAGTACTTCAACAGCGCCTAGATGTTGTGGTATTTCCTCCATTCAAATTCAGTCACAATGAAGCTCTGATACTCCATCCATTCTTCTCGCTTCACCTTCAGATAGGTTTCTACAAGCTCAGGGCCAAGTGCCTCTTTCATCAGACTGCATTCTTCAAGTTGATTCAAGGCGTCATCTAGAGTTGCTGGAAGCGTACCTATCCCCAAATCGTCTCTCTCTTCATCTGTGATATGGAATACATCTTCGTTCCTCGGCTCTGGTGGCTTGAGTTCTCTCTTGACACCGTCCATGCCTGCGGCAATCACAGATGAGAAGAGGAGGTACGGATTAGCGGTCGCGTCGGGAGACCGGAGTTCAATCGCTGCTTTGTCACGTGTGCTGAATTGGGGCACTCTGATGAGAACTGTGCGATTTCTGAAACCCCACGAAATATAGACCGGAGCCTCATAATGGGGAACTAGTCTCTTGTATGAGTTCACGCTCGGGTTGGCTATGGCTGTGATTGCCGGGGCGTGATGAAGCAGTCCGGCTACAAACATCTTGCCAGTTTCCGAGAGATCATCCACCTTGTCTGTTCCAAACAGATTCTTGTCCCCGTCCCAGAGCTGCATGTGACAATGAAGTCCATTTCCAGCGGAACCCGCAAAGGGTTTGGGCATGAATGAAGCGTCGAAACCATAGTTCTGAGTGACCGCTCTGGCGAGGTTCTTAAAGAGAAGAACAAAATCAGCCATCCTCTTGGCTTCTGCATAGTCAATCTCTATTTCCTGTTGAGATTCTCCTACTTCATGATGTACTACTCGTGGACGCATGCCATAGTCTTTTACTGCGGAGGCTATCTCGAGCAGAATGTCGGACCCGGGGTTTGTTGGAAATGTATCTGCGTAACCCGCCAAATCAAACGGTTCGCCATCGGTGGTTATGATGTGGAATTCGGGTTCAATCTTAACATCCAGGCGGAGGTCGCCGGGAAGGTACCTCTCACAGATAGAGTGGAGGACCGCCCTCGTGTCCTTTGGGTAATACTTCTGGTCAGTTGCCGACACCATTTTATCTTTCACAAAGCACATCGCTGCTGCAATACGTTGTGAAGCATAGGGGATTTCAACCAGCGTAGACATGTCAGGTTCAAGACGAAGATCTGATGATTCAACTCTCGAGAGCCCGGTGATTGAGCTACCATCCACGCTTGTGCCTTTCTTGAGAACTGGGTCCTTCTTGAGTTCCTCTACCGTTTCTGCAGGTTTACAGGGCACAGTCATTCCCTTGAGACGGCCCAGTAAGTCAGCGAATCGCAGCTCCACATATTCAATTCTTTCAGACATTGCCCAGTGCCCCTATCCCCAGAGTTCTTTGTACCAAGCTTCAGCGTCATTTCCAACCTCAAGCCTGATGGATCCGCTAGCAACACTCACATCCCCCTCATCATTGACCTCGAAGTTGAAAGCGGCAATACGAATCGCCTTCTTCTCCAGATGGACGTTGTTTATGTTGCGCGCGTGAAGTCGTGCAACTCTCTTTTCCCCGTCCATGACTAGAAGTAGGTCCTCGTATGTGACATTACACTTCATCTTAAACTTGCTATCCCTCAGGGAGCCCATGTGCGTTTGCAGGTTGGCAAACTCAGCCTTGATCTTCTCTGCCTTCATTTCCAGTCACGAGCGAATGCAAAGCTCTGCCACTTAAGAATATCTTTCTATTGTCAATGGCCTGCTAAGATTCCAAGTCGGAAGATAAAAGACAGTACTTGATGCTTGATTATGTGGTCAGCATGCGAAAGGGATTGCACATCGGAACCAGCGGCTGGTCATATGACGATGACAAAGGCTGGCGAGGTGTCTTCTATCACTCTAGGCGATCTCTACTCCAGCAGTATCTTCGCATATTTCACACAGCGGAGATTAACTCGACTTTCTATGCTCTCCCGACTCCAAGCTTCATTAAGCATCTTGCCAACATCAAGGACGAAGATGTCTTCTTCACAGCAAAGCTGCCAAAGAAGGTCACTCATGAGCACAGACTGGACCTGAGCGGTGATGGCGGAGCTATACTTTCTGACTTCTTTTCGCTCATGGAACCTGTGAAGCATCGCCTTGAGGCGCTATTGATCCAACTACCTCCGTGGGACATCTCGAACATGGCAAATGTCGAATCGTTCTTCTCCGGACTCGACGATTCGTTTAGATACGCAATAGAGTTCCGGCACGAGAGTTGGCTGAACAACCGTGTCTGGAAGCTGCTAGGGGACTATGGTGTCGCGCATGTGATTGTGGACGAACCCAAGCTGCCAATCAGCCTACGTGTAACGACCGACTTTGCATACATTCGCTGGCACGGTCATGGTTCTCGTCCATGGTACAATTATCGATATTCCGTCGAGGAACTTGAGGCCTGGAAACTTCGCCTTGAAGACCTCATGGGAAGATCCGAAACAGTTGTGGCGTACTTCAACAATCACTTCAGTGGCCATGCGCCACTCAATGCCTTGCAGATGCTTAGTCTGATGGAGTATATCAATCCCAGACAGACGATGAAGCTTGACCGAATGTTGACACACATGTCCGTGACCCAGACCTCACTTGATGAGTTCTAAATCCGCAATGACTGGGATTGAACGCGAGCTAAGCGCAGAACACGTATTCCGTTGGCATTGTGCACAGTCCCTGTCTTCTTGGCTAAGGTTCTATCACGGGAAGCAGAGTTTTCCCAACCAGAACCTGGTTGATTCTTGCTCTACCCGAAGATCGTGAATCCCCTCAGCTCCTGAACTCAACAACTACTGTTCAAATAATCATAGCATTTTTATTAGCAGCCAAGCACTCTGTTTATTGCTGAGGAGGATTATTCTAGCGCCACCAATCTGATACGCTCCATCACGTAGCTAGAAACTTCTTGCTTCCTTTTGGTGGTGGAAATGCCGATTCTCTAACCCTCAGCACTATTCCATAAACTACGATTGTCAACTGCTTTATTCTTTCGCGTTCTCCTGCAATATATTATAGTAGCGACAATTAGTCCAATTAGTCCAATTGTTCCCCATATTCCAAAGAGAATACCACCAGTAAAATCAACTGGCGGCGCTGCTTGCAACAGTACTAAAACTTGCTTTATTTTATCAAACATTCCCATTCCTCCCTGCCATAACGAGTCGGTCATTTGGTTTTGGCATAATATTTCACATAGAAACTGTTTCTGTAGATATAAAAATGGCACTCTCTGAAGTGTTGAGTTTGAAGAATAGAGATTTGATAATTGGTGCGTTTTAGAATAAAGCGTTATAGATAGAGAGAAAGTTGAGTAAGCCAATAGCAGGACTACGACAAAGGGAGTTCTTAGAATAAAGCAAGAGTTTGGGCAAAAAAGAACCTATAGATTTGTTTCTTTGTCACACGAGCATGGACAGAAGTTTAAAGAGATAAAACCGGTAACATGGTTTAGGTGATAATGTGCAGGTAAATTTTTGGAACCCACTCACATTTTTAGCAGTGTGTTTTGGCTTCTTTCTCCTCTTCACTACGTTCATGTATTCAAAGGGGCTGTTGTGGTTCCAGCATACCGATGCGGCTGGAACTGATAATTGGCTCGCCACATTTTACGCAAAGGATTTAGCAACTGGAAGCTGGTGTCGTCGATTTGTTGTGCCGGTTTCTGCATTGTTCTTGCTACTCTCAATACTTAATTCAGTTGTGATGAATTTACCTGAACTCTCATCGTTCCAGCGTCTTATCTTTCTCATGTTCTATTTTCCATCCATTATTGTTATTGGAATCTTCTTTTTCGTGATGCTAGCGAGGATTAATAGACATGTGCTGGAAACATGAACAACCCAGTCCGTGACAAGCAGGAACATCAAAAGAGAAAGGGTTCTTGGGTTCGCCAACAGATTCTGTTGTGTTTAATGGATATTCTGACGGCCAAACAGAAGAAGTCATATTATTGGAGATCAAGACGGGAAAATCCAGACTGAGCAAACGCGAACGAGACATTAAGAAAGTAGTTGAAAAGGGTAAGGTCAGTTTCATTGAAGTCAACATAGATGAAGGCTTTACCATCACTTCTGAGTTTGTAGAGGACAAGTTTACTGAAGACGAGGACTCATTGCGGCGTTGAGTTTGAAAAAAAGAATAGGGTAGGGATTGATCCTACCTAAACATTTTCTTGATTCTGTCACGTTCTTCATCTGGGAAGAGTGGTTCAATAGGTTCCTGTTCAATCCCGTAGAGTCTGCTGAAGAAGTCCTTAACTGATTTGTTGGTGAGATGAGTGTACTTCGTTATTGTATCTGAAGTTTCAGACCAACCCATGAACTTCTTGATGATACTCTCAGGAACCCCTAGTTCAATGAGATAAGTAGCCTTGGTATGCCTGAAAATGTGGATTGTTCTAGCACGTTTCCTGACTCCAGCCCTCTGGAAGATGGCCACGATTTTATCAAGCACTACACGATATGAGATTGGTCTGTCAAGATATCGACTACTGTTGAATACAGGACCACCTAGACGGATTACCAAGTGGTACTGAAAACTTGGTAGATTATCTTTGAGTAATGGAATTTGACGAGTACCTGTCTTACCAATTACATCGATATAGAGGAAGTTATCATCTGTGGTAATGTCTTCGACATTAAGACTAAGCACCTCTCCAATTCTACAGCCTGATTCAACTAGTAATTCTATCATTGCACGTTCGTACAAGTCTTTGCAGGCTCTCAACAATGCAGCAATTTCATTAGGAGTCAAGAGGTCACGTCGTCTAATAGTTGAAACTTCTTTAGGTCTTGGAATAGGCTCAATTAACTCAGGACGACCTATCTCTTTGCAGATTACCTTGATGATGTAGTAATAGTAGGCACGTGTATTGATGTTCTCATAAGAGGTAAGGAAGTCAGTGATGAACTCAGTGGTCAACTCATCAGGTGGAGGAAGTCTCTTTGCTACAGATAGTGAATCAAACAAAGATTGTGGTGCACTATTCATGTAACGTAG
>DAOVDG010000140.1 GCA_030669595.1 Candidatus Thorarchaeota archaeon | reverse complement strand
AACATCGATGCTTGAAGTGGAGGGATGAATGCCTGTGGTACGACCTGGTCCAGGCTGTGCTGTTTGGGAAATCACACTGAGGTGCAATCTAAATTGCATGCATTGCGGCTCCGCAGCTGGAAAAGCACGAAGCGATGAGCTTACCACAGATGAGGCACTGCAACTATGTGATGACCTGAAGGGCATCGGTTGTCAGGGCGTTGCGATGATGGGTGGCGAGCCACTACTTAGGAAAGATTGGCCATCCATCGCAAAGCAAGTACGCGATGTAGGCATGGACCTGTCGATTATCACAAACGGGTACAAAATCACTGAGAGCAAATTTCAACGAATCCTTGATGTCAACCCCGAATTGGTCACGGTAAGCATTGATGGCGGACACGCCGCTGTTCATGATAAGATACGCGGAGTTCCGGGCTCCTTCAAGGAGGTAGTAGCAACTCTTCGTCGATTCGTAAAATCTGGCTTGCCAACTGGTGTCATCACCACTGTTCATAAGATGAACCTAGGCGAGCTTCCCACTATCCGAAAACTCTTGCTGGGCACAGGCGTAGCGTGGCAGATACAGATGGCCACGCCCTACGGACGTCTTACATATGACCATGTTCTCTCAAAGGAAGAATACTATTCACTGGCTCTATTCATTGCTGCCACCAGGAAGAGATACTCCAAGAAGGAGCTTATGATTGCAGGTGCACACGACATGGGTTACTTCTCACGGGTTCTCCCCCCCTTGCAAGTGTATCCGTGGCAAGGCTGTCAAGCTGGCATCTCAACACTTGGGATTGAGAGCAACGGAAACATCCTTGGGTGTCTTGCATTACCTCCGAAGTTCGTGGAGGGCAACATTCGCGAACGGCCTCTGAAAGAGATCTGGAACGATGACGCTTTTTCCTCGTACACTCGCAGAGTTCGGCGAACCGACTTGGGCAGCGAGTGCGCGAGCTGTACGTACAGTAAGATATGCAAAGGTGGCTGTTCTGCGGTTTCTCATTCGATGGCAGGTGGACTTCATCGAGATCCATATTGCCTTCGTCTGATTGAGGAGGAACTCAAGAAAAGCAACAGCTGACATCTTGCGAAAAGCATTTCTTCTAAGAATTACTCTATTACATCATGTCACTGGTGGATATGATTCCAGTTGGGATTGAGCTACTCCGACTTAGTGGTCGAGAGGGTGTGTACACAATTCTATCACGGGTGTTCAAAGCTCAACCGATATCTCCGGCATATAGAAGAAGAATCAGGCCACTCGGCGCTAGCGTGGGATTGTCAGAGGTTGAGGTTGACGAGGTTATCAGCGGGAGTCCCAATGTTACGGTCCTTCCATCTTGGTTGAAGTGGGTTCTTGTTGCTTTCATAGTCGTTGTGTTGATTGGTAGTGCCATCGCGGTGACCGGGTCGTACGTGCCTTGGTATAGGAATCCGCTCTACGTTCCAGGTACTGACTATGCAAGTATCAGGCCTAAGGATTTCTTGTAGGAATAGCTCATTGAGTTCAGACATATTTCCAAAGATTGAGTGGCATAACGCTATTCAATGAATTATTTCATCCCTTGCGCGTTGCGCAAATACCTTATGCGAGTTAGCCTAATGTTCGTATATGCTTCTAAATAAACCCCCCACCGTCGGACTTGACATCCTCCGCACCCGGGGCGGAGAGCGTCTATACCAATTGGTTCTTCAAATTGCGGGGGTTCCAACAGTCAGGGCGATGCCCTCGAAGGAATTAGTACGTCTTGGAGCCAAGGTCGGGCTTGAAGCGTCGGAGCTTGAACAGGTTGCAGAGAGCAGACCTGATGTAAATGTGCTCCCCGATTGGTTGAAGATAATTCTAGCCCTCGTTGTGATTGTTGGCTCGTACTATCTGTGGCGAAGAATGACCTATCTCCCCGGGACGTTGTACGGAGCGATAGGTCCACGGGACTTCTTGTAGGACTGGTCCGGGGAGTTTGTCTGTATGCCTTGGAAACGGGCTTGCATTACGCTAATCAACAACTTTTATGCCTAGGAGCCCCACCGTCTTCTTATGACTTGGAGGGAATCCATTCTCTACGAACTGAACGCAATTCGCTTTCAACGGCTAGGCCGGCTTGATGGGCTCAAAGACTGGGTGCGCGGTTTCTTGACAACATCAGTTCTTGATACAGAGAAAGCCGAGCTGCTAGGCGCTCAAGCTGGTCTGACACCCAACGAGGTTGGAGCTGCTATGGACGCTCGAATGAGCAGAAGAGGCAGTATCCTGTTCAAGTTAACGGTAGTAGTATTTACTCTCATAATTGTGGGAGCAGTTGTTCTGGCAGACCCATTAGGTGTTATGGGCCAATACCCCGCCACCAACACCACATACATACCGGGTACGCGCTATGGCAGCATCAGCCCGAAGGACTTCCGGTAGGGATTCGCGCATTAACACTCGTTGATTATTCAGGGCCAGTTGCGCTACGCCAACCGATAATCTTAACGGCTTTGACCCCGTACTATGCAACTATGAATTGGATGGAACTCTGTCTGTATCAACTGGATGTGGTTTCTATCCGAGGGAGCCGCCGCTTCCTTGGGCCTATGGAATGGCTTCGCAGTCTCTTGACAAGACCAGTCCTTGGGTCAGAGAAGATCGAGCTGCTCGGTGCTCAAGCAGGTCTCGCACCCAATGAGGCTCGAAACGCAGTAAGCACGCCTTCAAGCAAGGGTGAGAGCATAGTATTCAAGCTGGTTGTGGGGAGTGTGCTTCTTTTAATCTTGATTTCGAATATTATAACGAGCCCAATAGGCGCCTACATCAATCAGGAGCTCTTCAACACAACATACCTGCCAGGGACGCTCTATGGAAGTATCAGTCCGAAAGACTTCAGGTAAGCACGATGCGAATCCACGTGGGCTGCGGCCCAGTCTACAAGAAGGGCTACGTCAACATTGACGTCTTTGATACTACTGTTGCCGATCGCATCATGTTTGCATATCATCTGGAATTTTCCGATGACTCAGCAAGTCTTGTGGAGTGCATGCACACAATCGAACATCTCGGCGCAGCGAAGAGCATCTATGCGTTGGCTGAATTTTTCCGCGTATTGAAACCGGAAGGCGTCCTACTCTTGGAGACCCCCGACATAGAAGCAGCCTTTGCGAACTTTCTCAAGAAAGGGGAAGAACAAAGGAAGCTCCTAATGAACTGGATTTACGGCTTGGATTCGCCAGGGATGGATCATCGTTACTGCTTCCCGCGGGAACTGCTCAGTCGCATGTTGAAGGAGGCTGGGTTCGAAGATATCCTGTTGAGGAGGCTCGGAACTAAAACCGTCCAGCCCACATTGCGAGTCAAATGCAGGAAGCCTGAATCGTATGTCGCCCATCAGATTATTTCACGTGTACGACGTTCTCTGGTAGATAATGGCTTAGTTGATCTTGATGACCAAGTCAGTGCACTTGACCGCGAAACTCTCTTCCAATCTCTTGCCTCACTGACACGTCAGCTGTGCGCCAAATGGGATGAATTGGCGCTAAGGCAGATGACCATAGAATCAGCGGTGCAGAATCCGCGAATGGGGCTCGCTTTCATCGAGCAACTTGAGAGCCAGGTTTCCGAGTCGCCTTCTCGGATGAAGAGGTATGGGCGGATTCTCGAAACGCTGGGGTATCTTGACTTCCCTGCAGTTCTATTGCATTTACTCATGCAGGTTCCGCCACAGGTCGGAACTCAGAACCAGATGTACCTTACTGTCCGGAACATGGGGATTGCCACTGTCAAGAAGCTTCTTGCAGGAACAGACGAACAGGCAGTCTTGAAGGAGCTGCGACACACACGTGAGGCATTGTCTGGCGACAAAATCCCGAGCCACTTCTCTGAAGAAGGAGTGAAACGCCTTGCAGAGCGGAGTTTCGCTCAGGGTGCAAAAGCTTTTGCTAATCATGAACTAACTGAGGCCGTTCGCTTGTTCGAAGAGGCGTTCAGTCTTAATCGTGATGATCTTCTCATTACATGGAACCTAGCGCGTCTGAAAGCGGTCAAAGGAAAAGGAGATGCGTCAAAGAAGTACTATGAAATGACTTCGTTGCTTGCCCAACGCTACAAGCAACCCTTCCGTCGAAAGATGCTCGAGCGGCTTCGCTCTGAAATCAGCCTTGCATCCGAGGACCAGATGGATGGCCTGGCAGCACCAGTCTACCAAGCCCTCTAGCAACATAATGTGCCAACTGACTGTTTACAGTTTCTTGGCTATTAATGATGCCAAATCAGCTAGGCGATGTGCGTATCCTGACTCATTATCATACCAGCCAAGAACCTTGACCATATTCCCCTGAGTCATCGTCGCAATGGAGTCGAAAGAACAGGAATCTGTGTCGTTAATGAAGTCGGATGAAACAAGCGGCTCGTCAACGTACCCTAGGTACGGAGCCATATCTCCCTTCTCGGAGGCCTTCTTGAATGCCTCATTGACAACGTCTGCAGTTATTTCCTTCTCAACCTCCGCAACCAAGTCAACCAACGATACGTCCATCAATGGAACTCTGATTGCCATGCCATTCAAGCGGCCGACCATTTTTGGATAGACCAGACCGATGGCTTTGGCAGCTCCGGTGGTTGTGGGGATCATGTTCCATGCTCCAGCCCTAGCTCTTCTCAGATCCTTATGCCACATGTCCAACATCCGTTGATCGTTTGTCACGGCGTGAATTGTAGTCATCAAACCTGTTTCAAGTCCAAAGTTCTGATCCAGAACCTTGACCAGTGGAGCAAGACAGTTTGTCGTGCACGAGGCGTTTGAGATAACATGATGTTTTGAGGGGTCGTAATCCGCATCGTTGACACCAAGCACTACAGTGAACATCTCTCCTCTGCCGGGGGCGCTTATCACGACCTTCTTGGCTCCTGCAGTGAGATGCTTCTCTGCGTCTTCCCGTTTTCTGAAAAAGCCGGTGCACTCCATCACGATGTCAATCCCCATCTCCTTCCACGGGAGCTTTGCAGGGTCCCTCTCGGCAAGAATCCTGATCTCCTTACCGTTGACAGTTATGCTTCCCTTCTCATACTCAACAGTGCCATCGAACCTTCCCATAACCGTATCGTACTTGAGGAGGTGCGCATTGGTGTGTTCGTCAGTGAGGTCATTTGCTGCTACGACCTCATACTCTTTACTCTTCAACGCAGCTTTGAGAAAGCCACGTCCAATCCTTCCAAAACCGTTGATAGCTACTCTCGCAGTCATATTGTAGCACCCTTCAGCGCCTGCTCGTAGTGTTCGCCTATATTACTTACGCAATAAACGTTTGGACTAG
>DAOVDG010000122.1 GCA_030669595.1 Candidatus Thorarchaeota archaeon | reverse complement strand
AAAACCGGTCCAGCGCCATTGACAGCAACATTACCGGCAAGTGTGCAGAATAACGCCGACTCCGGATAGATAGGAACACAGAGGTCGTATTGGTTCAGGAATTAGTCAAGCCTGCCAAAGGTAACTCCTGCCCCAACTCTGACTGATCTGAGGTCCTCAAACATCGTGATGTCGTCAAGTCTTAGGAGTTCAACGACCAGACCATCAGGTTTCGGAATGGCCTCTCCCTGAAGGCTTGACCCTCCAGAGCGTGGTGTCACCGGGACTTTGTACTTGTTGGCAACCTTGAGAATCTCAGCAACCTCTTGAGTGCTTCCTGGTCTTACAACTGCTCCAGGACGAACTGAATCGTATCCTGTCGATGCCGACGCGGAATAAGTCAGAAGTACATCATCACGTGTCGACACGAACTCGTCGCCCACGATCCGGGCAAGCTCATCTACTACTTTCTGATTCACAAGTCACATCTCCCGTGTCTGTATGCTGTCAGAATATGTGCTTCAACTTCATAAGGTCGGAAGCTGAACCCTTGACTTTCAATTTTCTCTTGAGAATCGCAGCTGTAGCCCCCATCTGCTCCAAGAAGAGCTTCCGGATTGTATCTTCTGAGGCCTGAATCCGCATGTCCGGATTGTCAACAGGGCCCTCGTTGACCTGTATAGTGCCATCTGCAACGAGGAAATGGTACTGCTTTCCATCCTTGAGGCTCAGCAGCGCCTTACGTTCCCAACCCTCCAGGGCCTCTTGGGTTTTCTCGCGTTCAAGACCAATAGCGATTCTTTCACGCATCAGTTCAAGCAAATCAATTGTCATTTCAAATCACTTCTCTCTCGCGGCACTAAATGGCACCGCAAAAAGCTTTCCTTTTGGTCTAGGTGCTTGTATTCACTTCTTACTCCTGTGCTTTTCGACCACTTTAAGGAATTTCTTGACATTCTCTGTTATGACTTCGTAGTTCCCTTCCTTGATGGCTTTCTTGTCCGTGATAGCACCGCCCACTCCAAGTGCAAAGGCACCCGCATCAAGAAGGGGTCCTGCGGTCTCAAGATTCACACCGCCTGTGGGAATTAGCGGTATCTGTGGTAGTGGCGCCCTGACCGCCTTGATGTAGGATGCTCCTCCGACAGTCCCACATGGGAACACCTTCACTGCGTCAGCTCCCATGGTGTAGGCTTCAAGAATTTCTGTCGGGGACAGCGCTCCGGGGAACACCGGTTTCGCATACCTTCTCGACATTTCGATGAGCTCTCTGGAATAGATAGGGCTAACGATGAACTCACTACCAGCCAGAATGGCCCTGCGAGCAGTTTCAGGATCAAGGACCGTGCCAGTACCAATGAGCACTTCGTCGCCAATCTTCTCTGAGAGCTGACGAACGCATTCTGTAGCTCCGGGCACACTGAATGTGACCTCGATGATGTTTACACCCCCCTCCAGAAAGGCATCAGCAACTTCGAACGCGACATCTATCGAATCCACCCTGATGATCGGGATGAGTGCAGTTTCACTGATTAGATTCATTGCATCTTGCTTGTCCCACATAGTATTGCTCACCTACCTCTGAATACGCAGGCCGCGCTTGCGTCCCTTGATGAGTTTTTCGACTTCCTCCCTGTAGACAAATGCTAAGTCGCCTGGCACAGAGTGCTTCAGAGCTGAGAAGGCTGAGCCGAACTCAACTGCTTTCTGCAAATCTTTCAGCTTGAGATATCCATAGATGAATCCTGCACTGCAAGAGTCTCCTCCGCCAAGCCTATCAACAACTTCGATGTCGTATGTCGGGCTCCTGTACACCTTGCCATCTGAGTAGGCAAAGACAGACCACTTGTTATGCCAAACAGAGGGGGTCTCGCGGAGAGTTATGACGACCGCTTCGAATCCAAACTTGTCTGTTAATTTCTGTGCAACCTCTTCGTAATCCTTGCCTTCGATGCCATAGACGACCTTCGTGTCTTCTTCCGTTGTTATTAGGATATCAATGTACTCGGAGGCCGGTTCGGTGAACTTGCGAGCCTCATCAGTTGTCCAAAGCTTACCTCGGTAATTGACATCATAGGAAACCTTGCATCCTTGTTCTTTGGCAGTCTTCAGAACCTCTTCGGTAGCCCGGGCGCAGGACTCACTCAACGCTGGCGTGATTCCGCTGGTGTGAAACAGCTTCGTGCCTTTCAGGATGTCCCCCCACGGAACCTCACCTGGTGTGATTCTGCTGATTGCTGAGTGCTTTCTATCGTAGATGACTCGATTTGTCCTTGGTGCCGCTCCGAACTCCACGAAGTAAATGCCACATCGACTATCGGGGTCCCAGAGAATATGCGCTGTATCAACTCCGTGCTCCCTTGCCTTGTTGCGCATAAAATGTCCAACAGAGTTGTCACCAAGCTTGGTCACGTATGCTGATTTCAAGCCAAGTCTTGCACATGCCACTGCAACGTTCATCTCGGCGCCTCCTGCATTAGCGTTGTAACTCACGGTGTTCTCAAATCGCATGAAGTCAGGGGGCGAAAGCCTTAGCATTACTTCACCGAAGGTAACAACATCGTAACCCATCAAGTTCAGCCTCACGTGTCAGCTTAATCAGCTTAATCCGCGAATGTTAAATGTGTCGTTTAACAAGATATTCTCCAGCCTGTTCCGGTGGAGAACTCGGTACGAGCTATGACCTCGTCCTGGACGAATGGATCGAGTTCGATGAAATAGGCGCTGTACCCTGCCACTCGAACTATGAGGTCTCTGTGAAGATGAGGATTGGCTTTTGCATCCTCAAGGGTCTCTCTATCGACCACATTGAATTGCACATGAAGGCCGCCAAGCTTGAAATAGGCATCGACGAGACCGATGAATCTCTTCCGTCCTTCGTCAGTGTCAAAGCTATGTGGCATGAATTTCATGTTGTAGAGTGTTCCATTGTAGCAGAAACCGTGGTCAAGGCGGGCTACTGACTTCATTGCGGCTGTTGGCCCATGCATATCCCGACTGTGTGCTGGCGAAACTCCATCTGACAACATCAGTCCTGCCATCCGTCCATCCGGCGTTGCACCTACGGTTTCGCCTTGGGGGATATACATTGACACTGAGAACAACGCTCCATGATATGGGCCATCACGTGTTGTCATTCTCGACTGGATAGATTCGCAAAATGCTTTTCCAGTATCCCGAGCGAGATTGTCGACCCTTTCCAAATCATTACCGTACTTCTCCGAGTCATTGTCAAGGCGGGCTCTAAGTTCCTCGTGCCCTTCGAAGTTATCCGCTAGGGCCTCCAGAAGATTGCTCATAGTCACCTGCTTGGTTTCAAACACGTATTTTCTAATCATGGAAAGGGAGTCTGCAACCATGGCAACTCCAACGCCCATTATGCCGCCCGAGTTGTACTTGGCACCGCCCTCTTGCATTGTCCTCCCGTTCTTGAGGCAGTCCTGCAGGATCGCCGAGATGAAGGGCGTGGGTTTCTCACTGGCCAGAATGCCAGCGGCAATCCTGTCCGCGCTGGTTAGAAGGTCTATTGCATGGTCAATTTGCTCCTCGTAAGCATTCCACAGTTCGCTAAATGATTCGAAGTCACGTGGATTGCCAGTTTCAGCTCCCACCATGTTTCCTGTTCTCGGATCTTTGCCCCCGTTCAAGGTGACTTCGAGTATTCTCAATAGGTTCACATACCCGATGTTTGCTCGTGGATCACTTTTCCCTTCAATGATGGGCTCGACACATCCTAGTACGGAGTAATCGTGCGTTTCTTCCTTATCCGTGCCTTTCTTCGCCATTAGCGGGATGATGATTTCATCATTGAACAAGCCGGGCATGCCCAAACCCTTCGAAACTACTTCGGTGACCTTCATTTTCGTGTTCTCGGCTGTGTTCTTGTGCCATCTGAATGACACAGTTGGTTGAGTCACTCTCACGTTCGCAGTAGCCTCGAGGACTAGGTCTGTGACCTCATTACACACATCATTACCATCCGAGTCCTGTCCCCCGATTGTCAGATTCTGGAACATCGGATGTCCTGCAAATGCAATGCTGTAGTGTTCATCTCTCAGTTTGATTATGCTGGATAATTTGATCCACAGCATCTCAAGGAGTTCGAGAGCTTCTTCCCTTACCATTCGTCCATACTCGATGTCCTTGATGTAGTAGGGGTGCATGAATTGGTCGAATCTCCCTGTGGAGATGGAGTGACCATTCGATTCAATCTGCACGAGTAGCTGAATGAACCAGAATGATTGCAATGCCTCCTGAAAGCTCTGGGCGGGCTTAGCTGGAACTCGTCTGCACGCCTTTGCGATGGTGATGAGTTCCTTCTTTCTTTGCGCATCCTTCTCGCCCTTTGCCTGTTCTTCGGCCAGCTTAGCGAATCTCTCTGCGAATCCTATCACCGCACGAATCTCAATCCCGACCGCTTCGTAGAATGTCAATTTCTCGGAATCGTCTTCTGCTTCCATGAGGCACGCGGTTTCTGCTAGGATAGCTTCCAGGCCATCATTCAGCACGCGTCGATAGTCAACAATCACGTGACCTATGCCTGTTCCCGGTGCTCCAATGGTGAACAGTCCAGCTTTGGATGCACACTGGGCTGCTTTGGGCATGGCCGTCGCGCATATCTCAGCAGTGCTTCTTCCTCTCCAAAACTGGAATACTTCACGGAGCGTGTTCTTATCCTTCTCGCTAATGAGGAACTTCTCGGTTCGTCGCTTCTCGAATCTGTCCAATTCCTGCTCTATCCATCTCCAGCTGTACTCTGGGAATATCTGACATGATCTCAGCGTAGGTCCCATATTCCCCACAATGAGTTCCTCAGGCTCAATCCGGATTGTCATATTAAGGAGAACGTTGACAAAGGCCTTTGCTAGCCTGAGTTTGGCTGGTTCTTGCACATGCTCTTTGATGGCGGCGGTAAAGAGCTCGGCTCGCTCAGATGATATCGTGGGGGGCGATTCGAGCATCCTCTGTTTCATGCGCTTCGTTCTGGAGGTCATCCCTGAAAATACTACCAACGCATCACTTTATTCTTATGTTAGGGGTGCTGAATCATTTGAGGAGCTTTGGCAGGTAGGTATCCAATCTCTGCAAGGCATTTTCTATTCGTTCTGTGGACACAGCATAGCATAGACGGAGGAAACCTTCTCCATATTGCCCGAATCCGGATCCGTGGACTGTGACAACACCAGTGTCGTCCAGGAGTTTCTTGGCGAGATCAAACGATTTCAATCCGTAAGCCCCTACATCAGGAAACACGTAGAAGGCACCACCTGGGCGGTCTAGCTCTATACCCTCGATACTTTGCAGTCCTTTTGTGATGATGGTCCTCCGTCTTTTGAATGTATCATGCATCTCCTTTATGCAGTCCTGCGGACCGTCTACTGCAGCTTGCGCCGCCTTCTGCGAGATTGAGGTAGGATGAGAAACTAAGTGCTCCTGAAGCATTGTCATGGCTCGAATGATTTCTGCAGGACCCGCGGAAAAGCCGATTCTCCATCCTGTCATAGCATAGGTCTTTGAGAATGAGAAGAGGGCGATTGTCCGCTCCTTCATTTCTGGAAGTGCCCCAAAGAGTCCTGGATTCTCTTCTCCGTAATAGAACTTCTCGTAGGCTTCATCGGAGAGAACGAAGAGGTCATGCTGGATGGCTAGGTCCGCAATCTTCTCCATTTCTTTTCTCAGTAGAACGCCCCCGGTTGGATTGTTTGGGTGGTTCAAGACTAGCAATTTCGTCTTTTCCGTAGTCAGTGCCTCGATGTCGTCCGCTCGAACACCGAATCCATTTTCCTTCTTCAACTGCACTGGAACAGGTTTCCCTCCTGCTAGCAGGACATGGGAGCGATGACTAACGAAACCTGGGTCTGGATAGATCACCTCATCTCCCGGATTAACCAACGCCATGTTCGTCAGGACGAGTGTGCCCATGCCACCCACAGTACAGAGAATCTCGGTTTCTGGGTCTGCGACGATGTTG
>DAOVDG010000005.1 GCA_030669595.1 Candidatus Thorarchaeota archaeon | reverse complement strand
TGGCTACTACCTGCTGTTCACAGTCGTTGCCCTGTTCAACGCGTTGCTTGGCCTTGGCTACTACCTCAGGATGATCAAGACTGTCTGGTTTGAGCCAATGTCTGAAAAGGTCAGAAGCGCGCATCGTGCCAGTCCTTCAGTTATCCTGGGGATGGGGATTCTTGCTGTCGCCCTACTGGTCATAGGTGTGTATCCCGCTCCAATCTATAGCATTGCTGAGATTGCGGGCAGTGCGCTATGCAACTACGGGCGCCTTGTGCTTGCAATTACGGTTGCTGGAACTCCCTAGGAGATGTGGTCCATCCTAGGTCCGCGACGACGTTGATGTCGTGAACCCTCATTCCACCTTTTGCGGTCATACAGAGGCATGTCAAATATGCAGGAGTATGCAACAGCTATCAAGAATTTGCACATTGGTGTCCAGGATTGTACAAGTTTCCGGCACCGGGCCATCCAGAACATGCACGAAGTTGGGGCCAAGCCAGTCCGTAGCACTGAAGACCGTGTTCTCTACGACCTCCCAATTCCGAATCTGGGCACGCTTGCTGTGTCTGGCCTACTTGGCCTGACGACTCCTTTCTCTCTATCTGTTCTCAATGCTCTGAACGAGTCTACTCGCTACTTCCTGCAAAAAGGACGCTTGTCTTTGGAGAATATCGAATACCATTTCTAGATTCAACTCTGCGTATCCATGTACCACAAGGTTCCTGAATCGAGCCATCTTGACAAGCTCATCACGCGACTCTTCTGCAAGATAACCCTCCGAACAGAGCAGCTCAAACACGCTTGCCCTTGTTTCAGGAATCCTGTGTCCTCCTCTTCTCAGGGCATAATTTCCTATATCGGTTAGGGCTTCAATAGTGAGTTGCAGATTGTGCAGTACTGCATCACTAATGACATAGCTATTCAGGAACTTCTTCTGACTAGTCTTTCTAAGTTCTCTCAGTTTCCTCAGAGACTCGTGCAGAGAAACAACTCTTGATTTAAGCTCAGCATCACTCACTTCACATGCCTCCTCTCAGAGATGCCTTGGCGCTCTCATACTGCCTGTTGAGAAATGGGATGAAATCGTAGTACTCCGCGAGCGTTCTGACATAGAAGTCCTCATAATCTCCCTGTTCAGTCGATATAATCTGAATGCCAGTCCTGATCACATTGAACTTGATTGCTGGTGTAGCGTCATTAAGAATCACCACATCTACGTTCCCTTCGCCGATGGCTCTCTCAAGTACAAGGCCAATCTCAAGGACAGCCTCGATGTTACCTGACTTGTGATGATCAGGGTCAATATAGACTGCCAAGTCGATATCACTCATAGGCCCAGTTTCTCCTGTGGCTGCAGACCCGAACAGTACCAAGAATCTCACAGAGAACTCGTTCACCAGCCTAGCAGCGACTCTGTTCACCGCCTCACGAATCGACTCGACAAGCTCTTGAGATTGCTTCATCTGTTCCACACTCTCCTATGTCCCAATGTTAAGATATAAGATTGATTGATAACAAGCTCGTTGAACCTGATCGGAGTCAAGAGCGCTCTACTCATCATAACCACTTACATGATAGACTCTGATGGTGTTGCAACACCCATGGAATTTACCTGGGCGAACCACTTCGGGTTTACCAAAGTTCTTGATGTCACAGCCCCTCATGTTCACCGGGACGTTTCCCGAGTACCTGATTCCCCGCAAGACCACGTACTCGATGACACTGGAGGCATTGTCGCACTCTCCTATCGGATATGCACTGCCAGACTTGTCGATGCTCGAGTAGATGGCGCCGTCACCACCAAAGCCCTCTCCCCACCAGAGCTTGCCGGTCTTCGTGAAGCCGCTGTTGTAGATGTAGCCCGACGCTTGGTAGTTACTGCCACCATTCTGTGGATAGAAATACACGTTGAACCAGCCCTTCTTGCTTCCTTCCCAAGCGTCACCCCAGTGGATGAGCATCACAATCTGCTTGTTCTCATCGAAGAGTGCAACGTACGTCTTCCCCATGGTACTACTGCTCTGGATGAGCTTACCTATCACCGAGAACTCACTCAGCTGGTATAGCCTGAAGGGCCTATCAAGTACGTGAACAAAGTTGGGACCGTGCCATCCCGAGGGACTGCTCGGAATGTCTGCTGGAGTCATGTAGCCGGCCCCAGATGGCACGATGAACTCTCCATCTGACGAAGCTCCGTAGCCGAAGTCAAGGTCCTTGTGGAACCCGTCCATGTCGTTGCAGTTGTCGTGAGAAACTGTGTACTCGGAGCCGCTAAGGTTAGGGGCGATATCGAGACTCCATAATCCCTCGAATACTCTCTGGTGAATGTCTGATCTTTGCATCGCCACGTTACAAGATATCCAGCAGAACATCCATGAGGAGAGAGTGAATCACTTGGTCTCCAAAGCTTGTTCATGACGAAGTGATTGGCTACTCCAACACCTTCTGAATCTATAGAAGTACTCATAGAGCGAAGGAGCATCACGGCAATGGACTATGATATGACACTCAATGATATCGATCTGCATATAGAGTGGGAGTTCTTCGAAGAGCCAGACATCGAACAGGCTTGCGTTGATCCGCTGCCAGATCAAGCCCAGCAACTTAGCTTTTTGCACAACTGTGGTAGCACTTGGGGCAACAATGCAGATGTCTGTGTCACTGCGTTCTGATGCCTCCCCTTTTGCATGAGAACCAAAGAGGAGAACTGCATCCACCTCTGGAATTGACATTAATCCTTGGAGATTGTCCTTTAGCCTTAAGATGTCTGTTTCGACCATCCCTCAATCACCTCCAGATACGACCCAAGCCCAGGAAGAAGACGCTTGATACTCTCAAGAAGGACATCGACGCTAAGACCATTGTGCACGTGAATGAGCCTGTTCCGAAGTCCATTGGTCTCACGCAGCATTGGGCCTTGATCAGCGGATAAAACTCCTATCTCCAATACTCGGTCGATGTTCGTATAGTCATCAAGTGGTAGCAAGGAGTTGTCCTTCAAGAGCATGGCAATCAGGTCAACCGAGACTTCCGCGACCTCTTGGAACGCCTTGCTGATGGCCAAGACGGTCTTTATGTCACGCTGTGGGTCTTCCTCCCCCAGCCAACTCCTTATGAGAGCAATTCTATTCCTGCCGTGCTCGATCTTCATGAGATATCGCTTAGTTCTTGTTTCTGAGATAGCGGGAATAGTGTCACACACCTTGTCGCGTCTGACCAACGGCGGCTAGGTATTTGTCCACTAGGCCCTTTAACCTTGTTACAACTAGGAACACGAATACTGCACATCCCCAGATGAATTAGATTATTGTGCTCATAGAGCATGCAGCTGCTGGACCCACATCCCAGCAGCACCACGTACTTGATGACCGCCAATGGATTAGTTGTATCGATATGAACGGCGTTGTCCGAGCACATTTCTTTATGGCAAATGGCCTTCTTCGGCCAGCCGAGTCTTGAGGATATATTCATCGCGAATAAAGGCAATGGCCACAAGAAGTACAAACAAGACAAGTGCGAAGATAAATCCGCGACTATAGACACCCCCCCATCGATACGAGAAGAGGTTGAAACCAGAGTTCCCTCCAAAGGAGTGCAAGGACAGGAGTTGGCAAGACAGTTACATCAAGCAGAATGCTAATGCCCGGCTGCTTACTAGTGTAGATTGCAGCGCACCTTGCGTTTAGCCCAACATGTCCATTACTGGTCGGTTCCTCGACCGAACTAGAGAGATAGGTGGTGACCTTCTGCTGGAATGTCATCGGAACCACCCATGCGAATATCATGGGTGCCAAACCCAAGAACATGAGCAGAATAATACAACTGACTCTATCACTACTTGTCACTCCACCATCTCAAGGCTGTCGACAGCGAGTCACTATTCATAGGTGATAACATGAATCCCAGGAATCCTCTCAAAGTCCTTCTTGTTCCTTGTCACAACTCTTTGACATCCATTAGCAAGCGCAATTGACGCGATGAAGATATCTCTGAATCCGATTGTTTCTCCCTTCAATTCAGCCTCATGCAAAATCTTGCCAGATAGTAGCCCACTTTCCACGTCGAAATCCCAGATTGCAAGGTCTTCTACTAATGCAATCAGCCCTTCCAGATTCTTTTTACTCTTTGTTGATTTGTGGGCGCCATACGACATCTCAAACACATTTACTGCAGTCGTAACCAGTCTGTACGACTTCGAAACAAGCGATTCTATCAGGTCGTACGCTGATTGCCTTCCTCGTTCTAGATCAACAAGGATTGTGGTGTCAAGACAGGCATACCTCAAGGTCTCCATCCTGCCCAGCCTTCCTCTAGAGAGTCAAATAGGATCTTGGCCTCTTCATCGGTCATCGTCCAGTTTCCGAAATGCTTCAATATCCGGCCTCTTTGTTGCTCAACAAGTCGAATAATGAGCTCACGAAATGATTCATTGGGATGCTTCATCGATTTCAGCATCTCGTAGGTCCTCTCATCGACGGGGATGTTTTTTTGGCCCATTGGAAAATCTCCACATGATTCACTACATGTAGCACTATATATATGGATTACGGTCCAACAAACTGCGCTGCTGCATTCCAATAGATCAAAGCACTCAATGATGCCATAGTGAGGCTGATGATGACGTTGATGTCGTGAATCCTCATGTCCACCAGAAAGTCTCCCGAGTACTTTATCCCCCGCAGCACCACGTACTCGATGACTCTTTCATGCCGCTCTTGAAGATATCAGGGTTCCTTGGCAGAATCCCACTCCTCCTCTTCTTCCCCTGTTTCGGAATAGCAAACTGGAAGTGAGATGGACAGCAAAATGCTACCAAAAAACACGTACCAATTGTCTATCATTAGGGCTATTGCCTCTTCGGGAACGAGAATCAATCCTGGCAGGAAGACGCCAACAAGAGGGAGAACAAAGAACAGCAAATAGAAACCCACCTCTGTTGATCTCCGTTCTTTGGCTCCAACGTATAGCCGCGCTAAGCCAGTAACTTCTCGATCTTTACCTGCTCTCAAATCAGCGATAATTCCAATACCCCTGAAGAAAACGTATCCAAAGAATAGGAATATGCATATTGAAAGCAAAGCGCCCAAAGGAGCCCATTCCATTATTTCCATATTTATTACTCGCTCCTGCAGAGTGTTGAATCTTTCTAACTACTCCCGAAAGCTATGTGCAACGATAGTCCAACTAGCACGGCGAATAGAATAAGGGCGCAAACAAGGTTTCCGGAATTCGAACGCCCCTTCCAACCAGCCGCGGAAACTGCAGTGAAATACCTGGCATAGGTCCAGTACTGAATCAATCTTGTTACGCTCCGACAGCCAATCAAAAGCAGTCCTCCAAGAGCGCCAGCAATGGTTCCAAGGAGTGACGCGACCAACAGAAAGTACTTGAGTCCCGCATATTCACCTGTCCATTCTTTTGCTAACCACTTTTGGTGCATAACCAGCATGAACGCAAGACCTATTCCAAACCATACACCCAAGGAAAGCAGCCATGGTTGCCATACACCTGTGAGCTGGTACGCAATAGTAGTCACTATAAGTGCCAGAGAGGCTATGGCAAAAGCAACTGCCAGGACATTCGAGGTGTCATCCCATACAGAGTCTGTGTTGATGATTGTTTCATGCTCAGCTGTTTCTTGTTCACTCTCAGTCATCGCCTGAAGTCCAAAGAAGTTCGATCTGGTATCCACGACTTCAAAGCTACCAATCAGGTCGACCTTCACATGCATGTCAAGAGTACACGCCGGTGAAGTAACAAGATACACCGTAATATGGCACCATGGCCACCACCCGGTCCAGTAGAAGGTGACAGAGCTTTCAGCGTTGGTAACATAGGGGCCAGCAGCTGTCTTTGCGCTCTTTATCCGCGACTCATAGGTTCCATCATGCTCCACTGGCTCATCAGGATTTGGGGCATTGGGGTCATGAGCGTTTAGGTCCGCGACGACGTTGATGTCGTGAATCCTCATGTTCACGAGATTGTAGTGGGAGTACCTGTATCCTAGCAGCACAACATACTTGATGACCCTCGATGCATTATCGCAACTGCCGATGACACTATTAGATCCGTCGATACTCGAGTAGATGGCGCCGTCACTAAGCATGCCCTCGCCCCACCTGAGCTTGCCGGTCTTCGTGAAGCCGCTGTTGTAGATGTAACCTGACGACTGAGAGTGGCTTCCGCCGTTCTGCGGGTAGAAGTAGACGTTGAAGTACCCTTTCTTGCTGTTTAGCCAGGAGTCACCCCACATTATGAGCAGTGTGATCTGCTTGTTCTCGTCGAAGAGTGCGACATAGGTCTTCCCCAAGGTACCACTGCTCTGGATGAGCTGGCCTATCACCGAGAACTCACTCAGCTGGTAGAGCCTGAAGGGCCTGTCAAGTACGTGAACGAAGTTAGGACCGTGCCAACCTGAGGGACTGCTCGGAATGTCTTCTGGAGTCATGTAGCTGTTTCCAGATTCCACTATGAACTCTCCATCTGACGAGGTTCCGTAGCCGAAGTCAAGATCCTGGTGGAACCCGTCCATGTCGTTGCAGTTGTCATGTACCAGAAACACAAAGTTTATTCCCAAATAGTATATTATATCCAAATAGGAGATTATTATGAGATGGCTTCCTGAGTGGCTTGGCAAGGCGTATGCAAAACTCTGGCAGGAGTTTGGAGGAAGCATAATCACACTGAATCAGGCGCAAGCTAAGCTCAATGTTGAACGCCGTGTATTACTCAACATTCTGAGCAGGCTGGTGAGGTCGGACTATGGCACGCGAGTGCGGCGTGGTGAATATCAGTTATGGTCCCCCGCACATATCGTGGCCTCAGTATCAGGTGAGGTCAATCTGGGTAAGCTCGCCAACAGTCCCTACAAGGATGTGCTTGATGCTTTGATGTCTGGCCTGCTTGATGGCCTTGGGAGCAGACTCGTGACCGTGGCCATATTCGGTTCTGTAGCACGAGGGGACTACCATGAAACTAGTGACATAGACATAGCTGTCATTGTCCGAGATTGGAAAGAGCGCATGACGTCAAGGGTGAGTACACTCATAGACACTACACGACACACAGGAGAGATGATAATCCGACTATGGGAGCATTCTGGAATCTATTCAAGCATCCAGTGGTATGCACTGGATACAACGGAGTCAGAGACCCTAAGGCCGCTCTATCTTGACATGACGCTGGACGCGGTAATCATCTACGACAGAAACGATTTCTTCGCTGAGATTCTTAGCCGCCTGAGAACACGGCTACAGGATGTTGGGGGTAAGCGGATTGCCCTACCAGAAGGCGGACACCTATGGGAGTTGAGAAAGGGCATGCCGCTCAGCGAGGTGTTTGCCGCATGAAGAGGGACAGGATGGCATTCGACCTGCTTCTTCGAGCGCAATCAAGGCTGACCGATGCTGAGAGAGCGAGAGATGAGAGTAGGTATCCTGAAGCCATTCGCTATTCACAGGAATGCGTGGAACTCACGTTGAAGAGCGGACTTCGACTCGTCGGCATCGAGTATCCGAAGAGCCATGATGTCGGGTACGTTCTCATTAGGTATAGGGAACGGTTTCCTCAATGGCTTAACGATAACATAGACGAGATGGCAACTGTGTCGCATGAGCTGTTCTCACTAAGAGGAATGGCAATGTATGGTGACGAAACCACAGACACCCCTGCCGGAGATATGTTTACAGAGGTCGATGCCGAGAGAGCCGTTCAACAGGCAAGCAAGGCATTCTCCTTGATTGACAGTTTCAAAGAAGAGATTGAGTCGGGTTGACCTCGTCATGGAACACTCCCGGTCACGGGAGTCATGTCCTAGCTAGGGCTCTGGTTCTTGGAAGCTGGGATGCCAGTCTTTTCGAGAGAGGTGGAACAACCAGCCAGAGAAATCGATTTCCACTTGACATTGGCTATTTCCTGAGGATAGGCAAGCAAGGTAGCCCGGTTTAGGCTGATGTCTGAAAAGGTCAGAAGCGCGCATCGTGCTAGTCCTTCAGTCATCCTGGAGATGGGGATTCTCGCGGTTGCCCTGTTGGTCATAGGTGTGTATCCCGCCCCAATCTACAGCATTGCCGAAGCTGCAGGTAGTGCGCTGTACAACTACGTGGATATTGTTAGTGCAATTCTGGCTGCTGGAACCCCCTAGGAGCTGCGGTTTAATCTGGGTCCGCGACGACGTTGATGTCGTGAATCCTCATATCCACTAGGTTGTAGTGCGAATGTTTGTATCCCAGCAGCATCACGTACTTGATGATCCTGGAGGCCTTGTCGCACTCGCCAATGGGATAGGCATCACCAGACCCGTCAATGCTTGAGTAGATGGCACCGTCACCACCAGCGCCCCCTCCCCACCAGAGCTTGCCAGTCTTCGTGAAGCCGCTGTTGTAGATGTAACCTGACGACTGAGCGTAGCCTCCGCCGTTCTGCGGATAGAAGTAGACGTTGAACCACGCCTTCTTGCTTCCATACCAAGCGTCACCCCAGTGGATGAGCATCACAATCTGCTTATTCTCGTCGAAAAGTGCGACATAGGTCTTCCCTAGAGTGTAACTGCTCTGGATGAGTTGACCTATCACCGAGAACTCGCTCAGCTGATATAGCCTGAAGGACCTATCAAGTACGTGAACGAAGTTTGGACCGTGCCATCCTGAGGGATTGTTCGGAATATCTTCTGGAGTCATGTAGCTGGCTCCAGTTGGTACGATGAATTCTCCTTCAGAGGGAACTCCATATCCGAAGTCAAGATCCTTATGGAATCCGTCCATGTCATTGCAATTGTCATGGAAGACAGTGTACTCAGAACCGGCATAGCTCAGCCTGATGTTGTTAATCCTCTCATCATGTTCGTCCAGATCGCTGTACCGGTAGCTCTGTATCGCGACATATTTGATCAGGCGTTCTCCATTGACCTGATCGTACAGGAACAGCATTTTCTCTGACTTGCCGGGTACATTCGCCATTATTCCCTGCAATGGGTCATACCTAATCTGAGCAACACCTGAGTAGTCACCATTCGTGTACGCAGAGTGAAGGTCCTTATAGCTTCCATCCTCGTGGTAATACCTCGCTCTCAACCTCTGCTTCTGTTCGCCTCCCCAGTAGTCGCCAATCTCGAGACTCACAGCAATCTTCTTGTTCTCGTCGTAAAGATTGACCTGAATGCTTGAGAGTCGATTACTTATGCCCCCGTGGACCAGTGAGAGTGGCACTGCTGAAATGGCTCGCATTGGGTCTCTAATTATGAACAGGTTGACTCCCGTCATCGACAATATCACACCCAATATCGCTAGGACCGGGAGTGTGTCCTCGTGAATCCCCATGTACAAGACACTCCAGTTCTCCATTGACTGCAGGGTGAATCTAAAGGTTTCCTGCTTGCTGGTTTGGTCGAGAACGGACCCGTCTAATTAGTTCGCGAATCGTTATCGACATGAATAGCAGAGAACCAATTACTAAGTACGACAGATAGACAAGAGTGCCTATGATAATCGTGATTTCGGGGATGATTGCCCAGATTAGTAGCAAGAGGAAAAGCAAGCCATACCATCGCTTCAGCTCCTTCATTCCTAACAGCTTGGAGTCGCCCCTCGGAATGGACTCGGATTCATCGACTGGAGGACTTGCATAGATGAGCAAGATCACAAAGGCATAGATGAAGAGTGTAGCGATGATTGTTTCAATACCTGGAATGCGCTCAGGTAGCAGAATCGGGAATGTGATTGCGTACAGGAGGATAACATACGCAGCAGTCACAGCCAGACCTTTCCTTCCTAATCTCAGTGATTGAATCGAGAACGACCCTCCTCCGCGCCTTTTGATAATATAGTACGGGATCAGAATCAGGACGAGGCTGCCAAGCGCTGTAATCCCAGCTGCGATGAAGTCGTATCCAGAATTGACCGTCATGAACAAGGATCCTATGATGAAGGCGTACAGGTAAAACACTGAATTCCGTCGACTTCTCTGAAGGAACGAGGTGTGAGTTGGGAAGGCGGTTTCCATTCCCTCATTCGACGTGTTGCTTGCTTGAGCTAGAATCTGGAATACCAGAATCGGCAAAACGAATGCCATTATTGGGTGCCAGAACAAGAGCAGCACGATGCTCTCAGCAATTGCGAACCCAAAGACCGTGCCAAGAAGAGGTGGCTCTGTGAAGTACCCCACCCATAGTACCTTTGTGACCCACGACTCATAGAGTCCGAATAGTATCCCCCAGAGGTACAGTTGACCCACTGACGTTCTCTTGGACCTCATGGCAAGGTTCAGGAAGAGCAGAGTGTGTGACCAGTAGAGGGGCAGCGTGACAAACCAGGCCCACTCGGTGATGAACCATAGAATGGATGCGCCCGAGAACGCCTCAGCGAACACCATTGACAGGAAGCCGATAAGCACCAACTGGGGCCACTTTGAGTCTGCTGGTTTCTCTGAGTCTTGCATGCCTTTCCTGTGAACTGTATCGCGGATATCTCTTCCTAGAATGGGATGTAGTCCAAAGAACTATATCACGCGCCGGGCGCTCCAATGTGACCAGACTTGCCTTACTACGTCTACATAATCGAAACGGAAACTGGCACCTACTACACTGGTCAGACTAATGATCTAGAGCGACGACTGAACGAACATCTATCTGGAAACTCGAAGTCAGCTGCTTACTTCCACATGCACCAACCCAAATACCTCGTCTACGTGGAAGAATGCAGCACCAGAGGTGGTGCTCTTCGCCGTGAGCGTCAGATTAAACGAAATCGACGACTTAAGCTATTCCTAGTCGGTGACCGAAGAGATCTCCAAGGACTCGTGAGCTCAGAGACCACCCCCTAGGACCGATTAGTTTTCATATCCGGGGCATGTCAACCAATGACTGGTGAGAAGTGATGACTGAACTGGTCTTGGCGTTGGATGTCGGAACTACCGGAGTTCGTTCTATGGTCTTTGACACAGAGGGTGCTATTCTCGCGCGAGCCTACAAAGAGTTCGAGAGTTCCTATCCCAAGCCCTCTTGGGTGGAGCAGAATGCACAAACCTGGTGGGACACTGCCTGCGTAACAACCAAGCAATGCCTCAAAACCCCGGGTGTCAGCGCTGAGCGTATCTGTGGGCTGAGCGTGACCAACCAACGTGAAACGGTTGTTCCAATCGACAATGCTGGCAATGCACTGCGTAATGCCATTGTGTGGCAGGACCGTCGAACCGTGCCCCAATGCGACTGGATTCGAAGTGTCATGTCGCCAGCTGATGTCCATTCGATCACCGGGCTCACCATTGATCCATACTTCACCGCTCCCAAGATTCTCTGGATCAAGGAGAACGAGCCTGAAGTCTTCAGAGAGGCTTGGAAGTTCCTCTTGGTTCACGATTTCATGGTCTTCAAGCTCACGGGGAACGCAATTACTGATTATTCCAATGCAAGCAGAACGATGCTTTTCGATATCAATGATGCAAGTTGGTCTGAAAAGATGCTCAACTCATTTGACATCCCGCGGGAGAAGCTCCCTGATCCTCTACAGTCTGGTGCCCCCACAGGAGAGGTAACTGCGAAGGCAGCCAATGATTGTGGGCTCAAGGAAGGCACTCCTGTGGTTGCTGGAGGCGGAGACCAGCAGTGTGCGGCACTAGGAGTGGGTGTGGTTCGCGAGGGCTCAATCAAGTCAACTACAGGAACAGGTACTTTCCTGCTTGCCTACTCTGACACTCCCGAATTCGACCGCAAAATACGCGTGCTCTGCAGCCGCCATGTTGTCCCGGGCGCGTTTGTTGTGGAGGCTAGTATGTTCACCACAGGCTCAGCTCTTAGGTGGTTCCGTGATAATCTGGGTGCAGAAGAGTGCAATCTTGCCAAAGAGCGGGGCATCGACCCGTACGAGATCATGTCGGAAGGGGCAGACGCGATTCCAGCTGGTTCTGAGGGCGTCATCCACCTGCCGCATTTCGCAGGGGCTGGTGCACCCTACTGGAACCCACACGCGCGTGGGGTGTTCGCCGGTCTTGCCCTTGGCCATACTAGAAAGCATCTCATGCGGTCGATCTTGGAGGGCGTTTCCTATGAGATCAGAACCAACCTCGAGGTCATGAATGATATTGGGATTCCGGCCTCAGAAATTCGTGTGACTGGAGGTGCTGCCAGAAGTCAAGTGTGGATGCAGATACAGGCAGATGTGCTTGGAGTGCCTGTAATCCGGACTGAGATGGAAGAGGCTAGCGCTCTAGGAGCCGCAATCCTTGCCTGCAAAGGAGTGGGTTTGTTTGACTCAATGGTGGCAGCTGCTGACAGCATGGTGAAACCACTGAAGCCCTTGAAGCCTCAAGATGTGAATCGCGATGTCTACGCCGAGGGATTTGCGCGATTCAAGCAGCTCTATGCTTCAATATCCAGCATCAAGTGGTCTGGTGACTAGTTCGAGCAGACAGCCCCATTGGACGTATGGGAAAGTCAAATATCCGAATGTCTGCTGGTTGTGGTGCCTATGTCTGACAGAAACACCATCTTCATTCTTGTGGTACTCGCGGGGTTGGTTGGAGGGATTGCCCTTGGATTCTTTACCCTAGAGGAAATCATTTCCAGATATGCCTTGCATGCACTTCTAGGCGGAATTTTCCTTTTTCTGCTGATCATATGTTGTCATGGGATAGAAAGACCAGAAGATGCAGACACGAAAGCACGCGATGACATTTGGTCAGAATAGCAAGTAGAGTCACGACGGATATGACTTGACTTGCGCCAGAAGGAACCTTGACTGCGTGCGTCTTGGGGTGAGCGGATAGAGTACTCTTTCTGCCCGCATGCTCTGTGAGCATCCTAATGCCTGAGAGGACTTCTAGAAGCTCAACGGATTTGTCCGCTTAGTGCTCGTAGGTCAAAGGTAGTTCCCTACGTATAGTTATATTGAAGAATTGGTAAGTATACAATGCTTTCATCAGACATCTGATACAGAGGGTTATAGAATGAGAGATTCTGTCTTGGTTGGATATCTGGTCATGTTATCCTTGCTAGCTCCCACGACCATTGTTGGTATTGAGAGGCCTGTGTGGTACGTGGATGAATGGCAAAGCGTGATGAGTGTTTATTGGGTTTTTGTCTATGGTACCCTTGAATATTCCAATCAGCAGTTCTATTTTCTTGATTTCTACGCATCACCTTACAGGCGGATGTCACTACTCTGGGTCAGTATTGGATTGATAATCTCACTTGCATTACGCTTTGACAAGTTTCCACAATCATCAACGAAGAATGCATGGGTCCTAGGTATGATAGCTCTGGCGGTTCAATTGACCTCTGCACTTGTAGCTCCTATGTTCCATGTGTGGGGCCCAACCATTCAGACTATAAAATACTCCATTCCAATCCCCCTTCAGTCCATTTTGTTGCTTGGCTTCCTAGCACATGACTGGCGTAATAGACGCCACAGACTTCCCAACGATGATCGTTTCTGACCCGACGTACAACGGTCGTCGGTGGGATGCGTTCGTCTTCGCTTTGAATGCATCGGGGGGCCAACTCTCTTTACTAAGAAACGGCCAAGAAATCCTAGGTCGAGTAAATCGCCAGCTTGTTGCCCTTGTCTAAAACAAGTATCTTTACGTCTGGGTCATTTGATGTCCACTCATCGATCACAGCTTGTGGATTCTCCGCCTTGTCCAAGTGAGCTGATTCTACGGTTTCTTTGTCGAGCTCTGTGAACATCTGAATGCTTGAGAGATTTTTCAGGAGCTCAGCGAACTTGTACGCCTTGTGCTCGTAGAGATGATATTTCCCGCTTATCGATTCAATCACAGTGTCAAGTGGAGCAGTCAATCTGTTGTAGAAATTCTCCATTGCACTCTTGGGTGCTACGCCATCTCTGCACTCAGCAAGAAACAGTATCTCTCCACCTTCTGATACTGCATTCTTAGTGAGTTCAAGTGCTCTCTGGGCATGATACAGACTCTTGTCTTGCGGGTAACCTCCTGGAGACACCACAATCCGTGGTCTGGCGGTTACAGTGAAGCTTGCAGTTTCATCGAGCACCTTAATACCATCAGCTATCACCGGCTCCATACGACCGGCGCCAGCCCATACTACTTTATCGCCATTCGATACGGTTGAGAGAGTGAAGACCGTAGCACCCTTGGCTATCATCTCAGCCGCTTCTCTCATGTCATCCGCAAGAGGGTTTGTTCGCCTTGCCGGGTCTGGGTGATATGGATGTGTTCCGAAGGTCGACTTGGGGTCAAGTGCCATTGAATGATTGGCCTCGATTGATGCAAAACCACACACTCCTGGCAAGAAGTCCTTGATAGCGTTGGAGTATCCACTAAAGTAATGGGCCTTCATATCAGCAAGAGGGACGTACACATCGTGACCTACAGCAGCGGCGTTAACAATGACTGGCGTACCTCTGCTTGTCGTCCCCAAGTCAGCCATGTCAGGTTCTTGGCAATCGTGAATCTTCACTTTGTAGTTCTCAAGCCCTGCATCAGCAGACGCTTGTTTTATCATATCCACGATCTCCAAGTTCTCGGGATGTTCCACTTCATGCGACCCGGTTGTGATTATGTATTGGACCCTGCGTGCATCCTTCAGTTTCGGGGCAACGGCGCTGAGGAGTGCCCAACGAGGCTCATCTCTAGTATGGTCCTCCACCAAGACACAGACGCTCTTGCCCTTGACGATATCTGTCAAGGCGGGTCCGTATGGATTCGCAAGTACCCTGTTGAGTTCCTCTAGACTATTTTCTGCAGTCTTGGCTTTCTTCGGCGCGACTGTTCCAGCGAGGTTCTTCTCAGGAATCTGCAAGTCAACAGTTCCATCGCCGTAATTCAGAGTCACTTTCATTCTAGTTGCCTCACAAGTTGGATGGAACGGTCTTTGAAAAGGATTAACTATTCTGCACAAGTGATAAACCAATACTGATATCCGTTCTTGATGTTACCTCCGAAGCATGAGCGGCCGCTATAGTGATGGCACCTTCGCAGAAGCGGGGCGATGGTGTGCAGTCGCATCCGAACTCCCTTGTTCAGTCATTATCATGGTTTTTATCGGACATCTTCTAGGTCAGACTTGGTGGGGACCACAGGGTGCAATGACAGGTGCCATGATTGGAGCGATTGTCGGTTTGCTACTGGGCCTCTACGGTGTCTACATTACGATTCAATACTACGATAAGCTGGAACAAGATCGTCCAATAATGCGACCTTTTCAGCCTCCACAGGAGGAGATTGACGAGGACGTTGAGTTTCCCGATTACGAGAAACGTACTGAGTAGCTATTTCAGAAACTCAGAGTCATCAGCGTCCAGTACTTCAACTATCAATCTAGTGGAGGTTCGTCCTATCAGTGCGACAATGACCTGAACTAGAAAAGAAATGAAGAATGCTCCCAGCGCATATCCGAATATCCGAAGAGAAATGGAAGTATGAGACTCAGCCCATGGTTGTAGGAACCACAGATCAGTTAGATACCAAGTGTAGACCCCTGTGATGAACATGGTCATTACAAGGAGTGCATAGATGAAGATGACTCCCTTGACTCTTGGTGCGTTCATTCTAACCTGCTCGAGACCGGGTCCAACCACAGCATTGCTGAGCCTCCTAGAAAATCTGAGAAAGAAGCTAAAGGCAGCCAGAAAGACAACAAGTGTGATGATACATCCAATCATCAACAGCAAGATCTGAATTTCAGGAGCGATTATGTCCAGGAAGCCTCCAATGTACCAGGCTGACACAGAACCCACCATCACTAGCACTGATAGAATCTCCACCACGAAAGTGATAGTCGCAGAGTTCCTAAACATTCCTCCAATGTCGAACTGACCGTTTGTATCCTCGTCCGTCATATGGGCCACACTTGGTAACTGTTATCTTCTAGTTTTGAATCCTTCTACTACTTCCTATCCCGGTACCAGCTACTGCGCCATATTCAAGCATTCATTACAGAGAATGAAACTCGTTGAGCCTGTTCATCAACTTTATATCAATCGCGTGGGTGAAATCAAATAATCCTCTTCGGGCTAATAGCGGAGCGGGTCTATCATGAAAGCCTACAAGGCTGCGAAAGAGTACGGATTCGTCAATGCGAGAATTAGAGGACATCTGGCACGCTCGCTCAGTATTGCTGACTTTGAACGACTCTTATGCTCCAAAGACTACAAGAAGTTCATCGGAGCATTGAGGGGAACCCGTTACGGCCCAGTCATAAGCGCTGCTACCCCGGCGGAGCTGCCGAGTCCTGAGGAGCTAGCGCTGGTTTTAGCCATTGACTACGCTGATGTCAGTCATAGGCTCACCCGGTCTTTGTCCGGGAAGGTACGCCGCTTCGCTGAATCATACTCTTTGGTCTTCTTGATAGAGGGCTTGAAAACTGTGATTCGCGGGAAGCATGTGGGGCTTGGGAAGGGCCAGACACTCAGATTTGTGGTACCGACCTCCCCCGCACAGTCAAGAATATTTGCGCAGTTACTCGAAACGGAGAATGTGGAAAAACTCATTGAAAAAATCCCGATTCTGGATCTGAAGGTCGCACTTCTCACTAGACTCCCCGCATACGAAGAGTTCGATTCCGCAGCACCGCTTGAGGTGGCCCTTGAGGAGTGGTACCTGCGAAAGATTATGGCCTCACTGGAAGAATTCTCTAGTGAAGACAAGCAGAGGATAGTTCAGCTTCTTGAAGCACGTGTGGACTTGCGTAACGTTATCATGATGTTGCGCGCATTGATTCTGGGTCTCAATCAACGCATAATTAATGCTTCAATGGTTCGATTCACTGAAGACTCACAGGCATTCGGGGACTCGATACGCCAACGTGGTTCTTGGAGCGGAGTGTTGATGCAACTCAGGAAAACCAAACATACCGGGATGGCTACTAGACTTAGGCGGATATATGCCAATACCCAAGACTTGGCAGAGATCGAGCTGGCCGTGGAAGATTACATTGCACAACAGATTAAAAAGCAAATTACTGGTTTCCCATTCCATCTTGGTACTGTGATTGGGTTCTTCAACCTCAAGTACCTTGAGGTGCGAAACTTGCTATCTATCGCAGTAGGGCTCGAGAAAGGAGAGCCTCCCTCAATCATAAGACGGATGATTACTATATGGTGATAATTGGAGGAAGCCAACAATGAAGATCTATTCCCTGAAAACCAGTCTTGCCCTACTAGTCGCCAGTGCACTAGTCTTGGTTCTATCTTTGTCAGTACTTGCGTTTCTTGTTATGGAGATGTATGCTGCCAGCGCATTGAGTGTCATGCCGGGCCGTGACTTCAGGTTGCTGCAAATAGCAGATCCTACTCTGGGGATTATTGGTCTTGCGTTGGCTGCGGCAATTACCATGGGTACTGCTGGGGTTGGCGCGGCGCTGGGGATGGCGACGACATCTGCAGCAGCTCTTGGGGCAATCACTGAGAGGCCGGAGCTTTTCGGCAAGACTGTTCTATATGTGGTGTTCATCGAGGCAGTCGCAATCTACGGTTTCGTCATCGCCTTCATGCTGGTCGGTTACATTCCATTAATGGTTGGGTGAGATGCTCCCGAAGATGCGTCATCAGCTTGCAGTCACACACATCTTCACGGATACTAGATTGACGTGTTATTGTTTTCAAAAAGAATATGTGAAATTAGCTTCCTCATCTCGCTCATCATTCGATCTCTGCGACCCTCGAATGTATTGTCTACCCATTTTGTACCATCTTTGCTTTTGACCAAGACTCCTCCAGCGGAGCTGATTTTTTCCTTTGATAGCGAAACTCTGGTCTTAATTCCTGTATGCCTTGTGATCTCCCGGCTTATTTTTGTGAGGTACATCTGCGGGCTTTGACCCTTGGGCAGCATCAACTCAACTTCCTCAACAGCAAGGATTGAGCCGCCTTCAATGGCGAGGCCAACCAGCATGTTGGCATAGCCCTTTGTCTTGTGTTTTTTCGTCAGAGATTCAATCGCCAGTTCTAGGACCTCAGTAATCAAGGCTTCTTTGGCTTCAAGGATTTTATGCCTCGCCGCCAATCTTGCATTGGCATCTCGCTTCACACTATCTATTCGAGATTGTATCTCAGCTTCAACCATCATTTCAGCCTTCTTGGCATTGCCTTTCTTCCTTGCGTCGAGCAGCTTTGTTTCTCTCAGTTTCTTTGCATCTTTAATTATGGTGTCTTCTTTTTCGGTCACCTTTTTGTTAATCATCTCAATGATAGATTGAACACCGCTCATATCCTCACTCCCCTCCAAGTATCATCTCTACCATCGCATGCACTGCAGCGGGCTTTCTATCCTTTGAGGCTTCCTGTATCTGAGCGATTATTCTATCAACCTTCTTCTGGTACTTACGTTCCCTAGCAGCTCTCTTTGCCTCGTTCTCGTCTAGTCGGGCTTCAGCCGCCTTCTTACCCTTGGCTTCACTGTCCTTCATTATCTTCTTGATATCAATCTCAGTCTGTTTCCGAATTTCTCTTGCACTGTCCTCCGCGGCGCGAATTCTGTCCTCCGCTGTCTCTTCTGCCTTGTGAATCAGATTGATGTCTTGAGCTTCGGGCATGCAGTCCTTCCTCGTGACGCACTATGTCAGAAATCCCTGACTGGAATTCAAGATAAACGTTAGCCTGAGCCGGTATGAATGGTGTATGCGGTTCATTCCCGTGGTCATGGTTGTGAATAGTGAGTGGTTTACCTTTGAAGCGGTTCCATAAGTCACAACGTTTATTTCTGGAGGACAAGCCCTGAGCCTCAAGGTGTCTGAACTGGTCGTTCTTCTACGACCCTCACTGACGGTGATGTCAAATATGCGCCCCGAAAGCACAGTAGTTGCCAAGGTTGTTTCTCATCGTGACCTTGAGAGACAGGTCATTCTAGCTTTGGGACAGTTCAGTCAGTTCGAATTCATAGATGTGCAGCTTCAAGCTGAGTTCATTGAAGTAAAAAAATCACAAATAGAAGAAGACGTTTTTGATGCTCTTGAAAGACTCTCTAAAGTAGTTGCTTTGCTCGGCATAGACCTGAGGAAGAGGAGTGGACAACGCATCGAGATTGACGATTCAACACTCGCAAAGTCACTTGACTTCGCCCTAAGGGTCTTGAACGCAATCGAAACCGAAGTTCTGGAATACGACGAGCATGCAGCCTCTAATGTGGCTGAGATTGAACGGCATATGAGCAAAAGAAACGTTGCGGAGTCACTCAGACCACTTGGTCTTGACATGAGTCTCCTAGGATCCACAGAGTACACGTTCACAACCGCCGGAATACTCCCTTCGGGAAGATTATCTTTGCTCAAGTGGAGTCTGAAAGAAATCACCGAGAACGCTTTCGCATTCAGGTCACGTCCCCTTGAGAGGGGCGTTTCAGTAATCAGCGTTAGTGTGGCAATCGAGAACAAGGGAACCATTCGGAGAATACTCTCCGCCATGGGTTTCGAAGAGGTGGATGTCTTCGAGGATGTGTCGGGACGCCCTGAGGAGATAGCTGCCCACGCAATTCGTAGGA
Source organism: Candidatus Thorarchaeota archaeon (assembly GCA_030669595.1). GTDB lineage: Archaea > Asgardarchaeota > Thorarchaeia > Thorarchaeales > Thorarchaeaceae > WTCK01. Next base: position 17,902 of record DAOVDG010000005.1, on the reverse strand, counting down.
TTGGTGAGCTTGAAGCGGAGCTCAAGAAGCTCCGCAAACGCAATGCGTTCATAGCGAAAGAATGGCGAATGAAGATCTCAGCAGCTTGGGAAGCCCTCGACGTAGAGAAGAGCAGAATCAATGTCAAGAACTACCTTGTCTATACCCCACAATCCGTGAAGGTTTGGGGCTGGATCCCTGCAGGCTTAGAAGATCGCCTCATTGCGCTTCTTCGTGAGAGAACTGATGAAACCGTACAGATATCCTTCGAGCAACCTGACTTCGCGGAACTGGAGTCACCAACATGCCTTATCAACCCCAAAATAATGGAACCTGCAGAAGAGATGGTCAAGGCTTACGGCACCCCGTCTAGGCATGACTTGGACCCAACAAAGATTCTGTTCTTCTCCTTTCCTCTGATATTTGGGCTCATCTTCGCGGATGTGGGCCAGGGCTTCTTGATTCTGTTGATAGGGCTGGCGGCTTGGAGGGCCAAACAGAAGGGCGAGGAATGGGGGGACATACTCGGGTACCTGCAGGCAGGCGCAACAGGCCTGATTATGATGGGCTTCTGCTCGATGCTTGGCGGATTCCTCTTTGGGAGTTTCTTTGGTTCGCATACTGTAATCGAGCCACTTTGGCCTATCTTCGCACACACTCTTGAGAATGGAGACCCTAATCCATGGCGGCAAGCTCACATGCTCAAGCTCTCCATTGAGGTCGGTGCTGTTCAAATTTCCTTGGGAATCGTGTTGAATCTATACAACAGATTGCATCACCGCGATTTCCGTCGGGCTATTGTGCCATTCTCCTTTCTGTGGCTCTATCTCGGATTCATCAACCTGCTTCTCTCCGTGAGTTACAATAACATCAATCAGTGGTTCAGTTCAACTGGCCATGTAAATCTCTGGATACCATTTGCCGGAATAGGCTTCGGCTCAGGAAACAACGGAATCTATACTCCACTGCCTATCACTCCTATGATGTTCACCATAGTCGCTCTCTTCCTTCCTCTAGTCATAATGGGCGCGGCCTCCTTGTTGTCGGGGGTTGATGGTATGGTAGAGTTTATGGAGTACTCCCTCGGGATGGTTAGCCACACTGTGAGTTACGCCCGGATCTTCGCTTTGAACACCGTTCACGTCATCCTCAGCGGCGTCTTCTTCAATCTGATTCCTGGAATCATTGACATCCCGTTCTCAGCATTCACGATATTCGGAATTGTGATAATTCCCGAGTTCTTCATGCACGATGGACACGCTGTTGCGCCTCATCTACCACTAGTGGGTGCGATTGTTGGAACGATTGTTGTTGGCATGCTTGAGGGTCTATTGGCTTTCATGCATACGCTAAGGCTTCACTATGTCGAATGGTTCAGCAAGTTTTACCATGGCGATGGCATACCCTTCAAGCCGTTTGTGACCAAACGAATTCACACTGTGTCTATAACGTCAGGGTTCGCTCAATCCAACTATCCTGTACCCTAACGATACGGGTAGGACCACCACTACTGTCCTGCGCCGCCCAGATACAAAACAGCGAGCTCCGCATCTTGCTTGAACATCGGGTCCTGATCCCGGCCGAGCCTTTGCTTATTGTCCCATACACCCCTCGCCAGAAGATCAGTGGTCTTTGCCTTTGTTTCGACACTCTGTGCCGCTTGAGTGTCACCAATCTGCTGGAATACCTGTGCGGCAAAACTGTAATTACCCACTGCCTCTCTGAGCTGGTCACTTGCATTGGAGTAGTGCTTCTTTGCCTTGGTCTTCTCTCCCTTTCTAAAAAGGTACTCAGCCAAGAAGTCGCTCTTTGCTCCCTCCATGCGCAACAGGTCTCCCCTGAACTTCATTACAACACCTTGGAGTTGCTTGACCTGTTCACCGACATTGTTCTTCTGACGAATCGATTCTAGCTTCACACTGGCGAGCTCGTTTGCAGCGGACTCAAATGAAACTACTGCTTGCTTGATTTTCAGGAGAGTGTTGTCGTGAGCTTGAATGACCTCATCAAGGCCGTCTTCGTCCTCGAACTCAGCAAGTTCATCAGCAAGCTTGACGAAGGCATTATTCCTCTCAATCTGAGCCCTTAATGCCCCCTGCTCAGATTGCTTAGCAAATACTTGAGCCTCGGACGCGAATGCAGTAGCCAATGCGAGCCTGCCAAGGTCCATCAGTTCTTCAGCTGTTCCCATCTCTCCGATTACCTTGTAATATGACGCGGCTTCCGCAGCGTGAAGATTCTCTAGGATTCGCGACATGATGAACTTGACGCCCTGCTGAAGATGCGAGCTCAGTTGGAACTGGATGACATATTTTACATTATTGAGGATTGCGAGGGTCTTATTCCTTAGATTACCCACTTCTTCATCTTCAGGTTCAACGCTCAACAGTATCCCGAGACTGGCCAGTCCTTCACGAATCGCCTCTAAGGATTCCGCAGGGTTGGTGCCCATGTGCTTCAGAGCCTCATCCAGCGCTTTGTTCACATCCTTAATGAGCCCAGTCTTACGCAGGTCTTTTGCGAAATCGATCTGACTCGTGATGCTTCGGATGTTATCAGACTGCTTAAGGAGGTCTTTTACGAATAAGAATGTCTTCAGGTTCTCGGTTATGGCGCCCGTAAGCTCTCTTGTCTTCGAAAGTTTTTCTGCCTTTTTCAAATCCTTGAGTAACCCCTTGAGAACTGCTGCCGCTCCTTTCTTGTTGTTGACTACTAGCAATTGTGATAGTTCCATGGATGAGGTCTCTGCCTCGCAGAAATGAGCTTGAGCCTTCTTGTGCTCCTTATCGTTGCGAGACTGTGCTGCATTGGGCTGCAATGAAATGACCCGTCCAAAACACTTCTCAGCCCGACCAAACGCATCTGACGCGGAAGTGTAGAGCTTAGCTGCGTCTTCGAGATTCCCGGCTCTCATCTGAGCGTCGGCAATGTCATTGTAGGTCATCGCTAGGTATACCTCACTAAGACCTGCAGTATTAAATTTCCACACATCTAGGCCGGACAACTTCTGCTTGCTAACTGCCTTACTCTCTCTGAAAAGCGGAATGGCTTCGTTGTACAGATCGGTAGCCTGCTCGAAGATGAATGAGCTAAGGATGTCCCTCCAAATCAGCTCGTCGAACGGATTGAAAGCTTGTCTAAATGTACTCTCTTGTCCAATCAAATCGTTGAGAAATTCATCATAGAATTCTGCCTCCGCGGCTTTATTCTTACCACGGATCTCTGCAAGCTCCTTCTCTCCTACATCTCCAGCCTCTCGTACAAGACTGTGCGCCTTGTGACCCAGCGCCACTCTCCTGAGTTTCTGGGTGCCGTCCACCTTTGATGGGATTGCTGAGAACGGCTTCTCAAGCATTGTGTAGACAGCGGCCAAGTAGCGCGATGCTTCCTTTCCCTTTTCCTCGCTCTCTTGCTCAACAAACGGGCCACTTGCAGCACCAGCCTGGTGGAGCCATGCCATGACCTTTGCCATCCATACAACTGCCAGATCGCCTTGGTGCTGTAATGTGCTGTCTTCGAGTGCTTCCTTGATTTGTTCCTTTGCTTCTCCCTCTGCAGTACGATGTCGTTCTCTTAGGTATGTTATTTCGAAATCATCACTCATCATCTGCTCGCTGAACGTTGCTATCTCGTCATAGAGCTCAGTGAATGCATCGTGCATGAGGATTCGCTTTCTTTCGAGGGTCTCCTTATCATCGATATCAGTTAGTGCGAACTCCTTGACGCCGTCTTGCGCTAGGATATTCAGCTCGTACAATCTGCTAGTATGGACGGTCACATCATCTGTCAGGTCTTCTTTTTGCGGACGCGTGTTACTCAAGGAGAGCACCTTTAGGAGAACAGCTTTCCATTTCACCAAGATATCTGCATCTATTAAGAGTACCTAGGCAGGACTCAAAGAATATGACTCAGAAGAGTGGATTACGCATCGATTCAGTCGAATCGGAACCTGCTAGATTGTATTCAGCTCTTCAGCTGGCTTGAACCTAATGCTTCGGCCATCTCTGAACTTGGCTAATCTTCCCTCTTCGACCAGCTGGTTCAACACCTCGCTGGTCCTGGACCTGGACTTTCCCCATTGTCTGGCAAGTTCAGCAGCCGTAGACCCTGAATCTGTACGTTGAATCAGGTCAATCAACCTCTCCCAAGCTACATCTCGTGCAATGCAACTCTCCTGATTCGCGAAAACGTTGTATTGATTCGCATCCGTGGGCATTGTCTTTCCTGGAGGTGTCTGTTTCAGTTTCGAGGCCAATTCGTTCATAGTTTCATGAAGCATCATTACAGTCTTTCTGAGCTCCTTGATCTCATCCCGAAGCCCTACGATTTCATAGTTTTTCGACACTTGATTCCCCTCTACTTATTATGCCCCTCTCGAAACTCGAGATAGCTGCGTTTCTTCTTCTTCTCGAAGATTTCCTTTGCTTCTTCGGATTCAAAATGAATCTCTTGAGTTGACGAGTAGTCCGGGCAATCCTCTTCAATCATTGAACTGGAGGCCGCATCAACTTCCTCTTCAGCATCAGCGGAGAGATCTTCACTATCTCCTGGAAGTACATTCTGGTCGCGCTCCTTCTGAATCACGTCAAGTAGCGGAGACTTGGTCTGATCAGATTCTAGCACATCAATCTCGTCGTATTCTGTTTTCTTTGAATCTGCGACTTCTTCAGCCAAGATGTCTTTGGTCTTCTTTGCGTGTTTTTTGCTCTTATGTTGGTAAACCAAGGTATGCCACCGGCGTCGTCAACAACAATCAACAATTAGCAACATTTTGTTATAAGATTATTTATGCGAACCTGTAGCATTCTCAAGTGGATTCGGCAAGGGTTCTGGCGAAAGTCATGTACCCTGTGTGTGCAATCATCCACGTCGTTGGACGCGTCTTGTTCTCGCGGACCATGATTTCTCGCTCAAGTACTTCCAGAGTTCTAATCATGCCCCATTGTCTGCTCTCGCCCATGGCCTTGCAGGTCTTCATGACCTGTTCGATTGTGGGGCTATAGCTCGCAAGATAATGGCTTGGCTTCAGCGCATTGTGAGCCGTGTCAATTACCAACCAGGGTGTTGCTAAGTCCAAGACCACGGCGTCAACCGCCTTCTCTTCGATACCTTCGATGATGTCCTTCAGATGCATAGTCACGTTGTCCAACGCGTTGTGCCGCTTCAAGTTTTTCTCGGCTTGGATGTAATGATTCTCTCGGGCTTCGTATGTGTAGATATGACCTTGCGGACCCACAGCTTTGGATAGTATGTATGTGAGCGCACCGGATCCAGTTCCTGCCTCAACAACTCTACATCCCGCAGATATCCCTGCTTCAATCAAGATGGTGCCTGCATCCTTTGGATAGACAATCTGAGTGTTTCGACCCATCGAAATCTGAATGTCTGTTTGACTGGGCTTGTGTATCTGAAAGGTCTGACCTGAATGGCTCTCCACCTTGATACCGAAGGGACGGCCGATGATATCATCGTATTTGATGATGCCCTTGTTGGAATGGAATTCTTCTCCTGCCTTGACCTTCCTTATCCAGTACCTCTTAGCATCAAGAAAGATGTAGATGTAACTGCTATCCTGAATGGGGTCCTGCATGAGCAGCCAACTCACGTGCAGTCGTTTTGAGTGTTCCTGCTCTCATCAGGTCAACTCGCGCCAACCTACAAAGCTTTATCCGAGAACTCTTTGCTGGGCCAAGAGAGTGAGACCCTTGGACGATAACAGTAAGAAGCACGCCCCGGAGATGACTCTGGATTCCGACACCTTGGAATCTGACCGTCCGATAGAGCTTATTCCAAAGAATATCCTTGAGTATCGACCCCGCGTCGGAGACCCACCGGACCTGTTTGTGGATCTGAGCGTTGGCGTGGTTCTGGGCCGGTCCAACTCCTTTCACCGGAAATATCGAAATGCGGGTCTGGGAACGATTGGTGCAATCGCGGAAACCTCGGATGACATTCTTACATCGCTGCTGGGAATGCCAGTAAATCTGGACATGGTGAGTCCGCACGTCATATTCGTTTCAGGGAAGAGGGGGTCAGGTAAGAGCTACACGCTTGGAATCCTGATTGAGGAGCTTGCCTTTGCGATGGAGCGTAAGGAGATTGAGGTCGCAACCGTTGTGATTGATACTGTCGATGTCTTCCGGCAAGCGGTTGAGCCCAATGTGGATCAAGATGCTCTCCTGAAAAAGTGGAACTTGCAGTCCAGGGGATTTCCAGTAGCTGTTTTCATCCCGCGAAAAACGTACAACAGTCTTCCAGAGGAGGTCCGGACGAAAGCCCATCTTCATCCATTAGCAATAAGCCCACGCGAACTGACTGTGAGTGATTGGGGCTACGTGCTTGAGAAGGGGGGTCAGCTCAGCACAGCAATGGAGAACCTCATAGGAGATCTCCTTGAGAGCATTCGCCGAGGGTACGCTCTGGAGTCCGGTGAACACGTTGCATTGAAACGTAGCTTCAGCATCAGGGATATGATGCAGTGCATAGAGTCGAATCCTTCCATCACCGAGCTCTACAAGGCATCAACAAGAACCGCAATGATTCAAAGGCTCAAGAGGGCTGCAAGACTAGGAGTCTTCCATCATGGTGGAACAAGCGCTCAAGATCTTGCAGTAGCAGGCCAAACCACGATAATCGATGTAGCACCACTTGGGTCTGATGCAGAGGTTGTCCTCGCGATTCTGACCAACATGCTCTGCAGGCAGGTTCTGACATATAGAATGGCATGGACAGAAGAGGGGACAAGCGCACGAGAGGAGCTTCCTCCTACATGGCTAATCATCGATGAAGCTCATACACTGGTCCCAAAGGGCAGCGCAACTCCCGCGAAGGCTGCTATTGTGGGCTACGCAAAGCTTGGGCGACGGTTCGGATGCAGCTTGGTCCTGTGTACGCAACAACCATCTGCAGTGGCTGACGAGGCGATATCTCAGGCTGACATCATTATCTCACATTCCCTTTCTCATGATAGTGATATTCGCGCTCTTCAGCAACGAGCTCCAGCAGTAATGCCTGATATGTTCCGCGACAAGATTTTCATCAGTAGTCTGCCGCGCGGCGTGGCGCTGGTCTTTGATCAGAGCACGGAGAATAAGCGCGGATTCATCACTCAGATTCGCCCTCGATTGTCACAGCACGGAGGCACGGATCGACTGTCCAGTCTCTTTGAAGCAGCCCGGCTGATGATTCCTGAGGGAACCCCAGAAGAGTTAGATCTCCAGTGGGACTTGGAAGGAATCGCCGACGAAACCGCAGGCGAATTGACTGAAGGGCTTTCAGAGGTTCCTCGTCCTCCACTTAAGCTAAGCAAGGACGACTGGAATACGCTTGATGACTGGATTCAGGAGTATATTCGGGTCCTCTTCGAGAGGGAGCGGCAGGAGTTCTCAATCACGGATGAGCCCGCCCCAAGAGCCGCCGAGCCCACGACTGAGCAGGAGTCTGAAGCAACACCTCATGTCATTGAACCTTCTATGGCCAGTGTAGCCACTCAGGTGATTGATAGTTCAAAGGTGCGAGTTCGGCAATTTGCCCCTCTCTCGCCATCAGTGCTCTTGAAAGCAATTACAAGAAAGATACTCTACTCCAAGCAGTCACACAGGTATCTCTTCACTAAGGGTCCCTTCTATAGAGACACAATTCCGGTGCAGATTCAAAACATAACACCGTCCGACCTGGTAGAATGGCTGGCCTCAGGGCTTGTTTCAGCTGGCTTAACAATCGAGAAACTTGAGGATGATGACGAGATTACTTTCGTCATGTTCAGCAAGAATGGATTGCGAGGTGTCTTCGCAACCGGCGTGAGTGGTTCAATAGTATGTTCGCCAGTTGTAATCGTAGGAAATAACCGTGCCTCAGTTGTTCAGATGGTTGACAAGGTTCGAAGGGCGATGAGCTAAGCGGAAAACTCTCACAAGTTCTCTGTTCACGAATGCACGCTTGGAGCCATTACTATTAGCTTATAAGGTGCAGCCGCAGTTTGCCGGCTTGGTGCAGAGCATGAGCAAATCCGACCTTCGACCACCCGTGAATCTTAGGTTAGCATCATTGGCTGATCTGGCTCGAATGCTAGTGTCTTGGTCCCAGAGAGACCGAGCGGCAAGCATGCTGTATTTCGAGGACAAAGGAAAACACATCTACGGCACGCTCATATCGAACCACGGTTACTATGAGATGCAAGGAATCCCGCTGTGGGTCTACACCGAGGGTGAGTCCGCTCCTGCCGGGAATTACTTGGCATACAATACTCGCCCAAAGGAATCTGTTGGGTTTGTTGACTCTATTGAGTCCGAACCAAGGGTGGCTTACCTTCCGATAATCAAGCTGGCTGAGAAACTGGAGCTACTGGACATATAGGCACGATTCCCTTGATCTCTGGGCCTAGTCACGGTCCATCGTGGACCAGAATGTCGTACGGTTTTTCAACCATTGTCTGAAATCCTGAACTATCATCTCATGATCGAAAGCGAGCTGCTCCTCGCACAGGTCATTTATATCATACCACCTGGCATCAGCCGCATCGTCCCCTTCCTGCAGTTGACCACCAATCATTTTCCCAACGAAGACTACTGATACAGTGTGGCTGCGAGGGTCTCTCTCTGGGTCACTGTAGACCCCCAATATCGCACTGAGGTCAATCGCTATTCCTGTTTCTTCTTGAACCTCTCTCTTAGCGGCCGCCTCCAACGTTTCGCCATACTCCACAAATCCGCCGGGCAATGCCCACTCACCTTGATGCGGGGGTTGTCCCCTTTCCACAAACAGTATCTTGTTTCCCTTAACTACTACGACATCAACAGCCAGTGCTGGGTTTCGATGCATCTCAATACAGCTCCCTTGGGGATGCCCGCAAGAAATTGGTTATGATGACTATCGCGAAGATTAGAAAAGCGAGCCAAATAATCAGGGTCTTGACAGGCACCTCGTACGCTTGAAGGAATGAGCTTCCCTTGAAGAGGCCCTCCACAACGAGAAACATGCCTACGATGATGATGTTCAAGGCGCCTCCCATTGTACTTGTGTCTTTTACCTTGAGTCCTTTTCTTACTAGAATCATGATGACGACGATAATCAGGGAGATGTTGTTGATGTAGCTGGTGAAAAGCCAGCTCATATCGAAGAAGGGGATTGTGCCGAATGGGGTGGGAACCGGCGGTAACCACAACGCTACGAAGATGAAGAAAAGCAGGAGTTCACCAATTCGAATCCACTTTGTCGGGGGTTTGGTATAGGATACCCCATAGACACCCTTGTCATATTCACTGGCCGCATAGTAAATGAAATAGACCGGCGCGCCAAAGCTCAAGGCATTCACCAAGCTCTGTGCAACTCCATAGACGACATTGAACCAGAATGTCTTCCAATTGAGCAGAATAGCCTCCCACACTTGCAGATACATTGGTATGAAATTGAGCAATACAATGGTGGGAATGATACAGAGCACAATGGCAACTACAGCCGCGAGAGCAGCTGCTGGTTTCCCTCCTCCAAATCTGCCAACCCCTATACCGTAGAAGACATGTCCAGCCACCGCAAGACCCCCAAGTATTGCCAGTGGCGCAGTTACCATTGGGAGGATGAAGAACATCAGCACGAATGCTGCGTTGGTGCCGTAGAAGAGTCGCCATCGCAAAGGCACTGCAGTGGTACTGTCTTGCATTAGTTGGATGGTGTTTGCTAGCCTATAGCGCTGGTAGTACAAGAGTGCTAACCACGGGACTGAGAAGACCGCTGGCGCAACGGCGTAGTGGAAAATCCAATCAAGAAGTGGGTCTGAGAATGGAGTCATCTGCGGTAGCAGGAAGACCAGCAATATGAAGTACACTGGAGTGATCAATGCCGTTGCGACTATTGTGATGCGGGTCATCATCCAGTCTGATTTCACTTTTCGTCGCCGGAACCTCGGTATCATAATGTGTTATAAGTATGCACGGCAGATAGTTTGGTCGTGGTGCTTTAGAGTTGACTAGTCAATCATTCAAAAGGAAGCTCTCTGCAGCGTCCTATGTTCGGAAGAGTCGGTTGATAGTTGGACTTGACTTGACTGCAGATATGGCAATCAAACGCAGGGCCGAAATAGATCGCCTTGAGAAGGAGGCGTTACGAATCGTATCACTGACTGCTGAGCATGCAATTGCTTTCAAGTTCAATCGCCAATTGGTCCTTCCTCTTGGCGTGTTCGACGGAGTTCCGAAGATTATTGACGCCATTCATGACATAGGCCTGACTGCCATAATGGACTGCAAGATAAACGATATTGGCAACACGAACTCGTGGATTTCTCGTTACTACTTTGAGGCCGGGTTCGATGCTGTGATAGTGAATCCGCTTGTCGGCTGGGAGGGCGGGCTCGACTCAGTCTTTGAGATGGCCGAGAGCCAAGATAGAGGTGTCATCACGCTCTGCTACATGTCCCATCCAGCTGCTGATGAGGGCTACGGACTGTACGTGACCTCTGAGAGGAACAAGAAGGCACGCGAGCCGCTGTACATGACTTTTGCACAGCGCGCCAAGGACTGGCGAACCGATGGTGTTATTGTAGGCGCAACATATCCCGAAAAGATAGCTGAGGTTAGGAGTGTGCTTGGCTCTACTATCCCAATCATAAGTCCAGGCATAGGCACGCAGGGTGGCGGCGCACGACAAGCAATCGAGGCCGGGGCATCCTACGTCATTGCCGCGAGGTCGATTGTGGAATCTGACGATCCGGCAGAAGTCGCCGCGAGCATCGCTGCAGAAACTCAATAGAGCAGCACTCTATCACCGCAGACATCGAACCACCTCTTCGAGAGCCTCACAGTAAGGTACACTGTTGTACACTGTGGCCTCCAAGCGCTCACCAGAGATTGCAGCAATCTCGAAATAGATAAAGGCCGAGTATCCTCTGTTTGCAGTGGTGATGTACAACTCTGTACACGCTGCGCAACAACAGGGACTGGATGTACATGACCATCAACAGACATGGAGTCTATTCCGATGGCCGATAGCAAGAACGGGTATCAATTCGCAACATGGACTTCCTTCATTGCGGAGTCCCAGATTAGAGCACTGTTGAAGTACACGGTCAAATACTACTTTGCTGGTGGGAAACCAGGAATCATTCCAACTGATATTTTCGCAAAGATACTAGGTGACCTGAGTGAGCGATATAGCAAGGACCCTGAGATGGCTTTGGACGATTTCAACTATGGGCCAACTGGTGGACAACCTTGGTTCTTGAAGACCTTGGCGAAACGGCTCCACGATGTTAGGAAAATCCCCATAGACTGTGAATCAGAGTGGGAGTGCGTATCCATAACAAGCGGGTCACAGCAAGCTCTCTATGCCATTCTTGATACCATGGTCAATCCTGGTGATGTCATAATCACCCCTTCGCCAGCATATCTGGGTTTTCTGGTTCCCGCGGTAAAACTTGGTGCGCGGGTCATTACAGTACCCACTGACCTTGATGGAATTATTCCCGAGTACGTAACGAAAGCGGTTCAGCTATCTGGAATCAAGTTCGGTAAGACTCCTGACATTCTCTATGTGGTCCCCGACTCGGATAACCCAAAGGGAACTACTCTGCCTCAGAAGAGGCGTCAGGAACTCTTTGATATCTGCGAGACTCACAACATTCTGTTGCTTGAGGATTCAGCCTACGCTGAGATTCAGTTCAAGAAGACGCCCAAGCCCATAAAGGTTCTCGACAAGGACAACTCGCGTGTTGCGTATCTAGGCACTACAAGCAAGGAGGCCGCAGTGCTAAGAGTTGGGTATTCTGTCCTGCCACCAAACGTTAGAGAAGAGGTGTTGAAGGACAAGGGCTACCTAGACCTCTGCACATCTACCATGATTCAGCGTGTATTGAATGAGTACTACGCAAAGCACATCGATGAAGCCATGCGCGTGGGCATTCCTAGGTACAAGAAGCGCTACGAGGCGATGGCCGCAGCTATCGACGAATCATTTCCTGCAGGAGAGCGAACTGATCCAACGGGCGGGTTCTTCATATGGTGGCAGAGTGAGAGCAAGAGTTTTGATAGCGGCGCATTCTTGGAAAAGACAGCAATCCCCAACGACCTGCTCTACGTTCCTGGGAAACCATTCTATCCAATCACTGGCTACGCAATTAATGATAGTGGCAATGACCTTATTCCTAGTATGCCAGAGCTCAACACAATGCGTCTAGGTTTCTCTTATGTGACGCCCGAAGTTATTTCAGAGGGCATTTCAAAACTGGGCCATCTTCTGTCAAAAGAGCTTTAGATCCCCGCCTACAAGGAGAAATTAATGAAGAGCGTTGCGCCGTTCTTCATGTTCGGTACATATGCGCGGCGATAGGGTCCGAATAAATCATGAACACCTGAGTTGAGCATCCATTCAACCCAAGACCAGGATACCTCCTGGCCAAGCTTGTTCTCAGCATATTGGCCAAACACCCAGCTCAGATATCGCTCGATATCTCGAATGTCAGTCAAGAGCTGTTTCAGTTCATCTCCGGTGGTGGTCTTGCGTTGCTTCCTCAGGTCTTCGAGTGATGCATTCAATTTCTGGTGACTCTCCAGTATCATACTCGAGAGAGATTGAATACTCTCGTTCATCTCATCATGCTTAGCTTTCTTTCTGAAGCGATTAGCTTTCCCCATCAGTCGGAACATATCTGGCTTGTGAAGGGTTGGTAGCCCTTTCTCCTTCAATACGCCCGCAAGGCTCTCGTTCCAAGGAGTATTGAAGTAGACTCGCGGATACTTCAGAAATGCGGGGAAGGGCGCAGGCAGTGCTTTCGCAATGGGAATGACCTGTGCATAATATGCGGTTTCACCACCACCTCCCACATGGGCAACGATGGGCAAGACCGTGTCGACAATTAATTGTCTGGAATCAACTCTAGGTGATAGGTAACGTCCCACTTCACCAAGAAACGGATCCTTGGCCAATGTTTCGATTTCGCCATTCTGACCGCAGGATGGGCATCTACCTGTCAACACAGCCTCCGTGCCCTTCTCCTTGTAGAATAGCTCGATCCTACTCCTATTGCATTCTTTCTCCGGACATTCATAGTAGAATGGCACGTAATTGGGCTTTCTAGATCCCGCGCCCGGTCTGAATCCGCTCTTCACAATGAGGTCTGTGGCTCTCTCGTGGATCTTAAGGAAGACATCTCTTTGCTTCTTGGCCAAGAGGAATTCCATTCCCTCAACCATTAGGTCTCGGAATACCTCATCTGATGCCGGGATAATCGGGATACCCAAGTTCCCCTCGATATTCAGAAGTCGACCAATGATTTTCCGAGCCCAATCGCCAAGGGTTTTGGAGTTGACAAATCCCCAGCGCGTAATTGCCAGCGCCTGTTCGAGCCTTTCTTCAAAGAGTGTCCGCACAGGTTTGTCGAGGGGCTTGAGAAGGGGTCTATAGCTATGTTGAAGGCTCTCCTCAATCGCGCTGTACCATTCGGCCTCAGGCAGAGGGAGAACGCTGACAGGCGAGTGCTCATAGCCTCTTGGCACAGGAAGGCTCAGGAGGTTGCCTTCGGGTCCCATGTTTGGAGTTCTGATATTGGTCAGTTCCGATTGAACGATATCATAATCTGCAACAAAGAAGACCGGAACGACATCGAGTCCTCGCTGAACGCCAAAACTGCTGATTCGTTCTGCAGTGATTGCCTTGTTGAGAATGTAGGCAGGACCTCCCATCACTACACTCTGGTGAGCCGCCTCGACAACTCCATTGCCGAGTCGTTTGATGTTCTCCTCCACACTGGGGGTTAAACATGCAAGCCCGCGATTGGCCTCAATCAATGTCTTTCGGAGCAGTTTCATTCGCTCATCGGTATGCCAGAGTCTATCCTTGTATTCAGCAAGTATCTTCGGAAACTCTGACACGATCTCTCCCATCGTGATGATTGGAGTACCATAAAGATCAGCTGCAAGATCTGGCTGTGTGCCACTCCAGATGAACTCCTGATAAACACTCGTCACACTGGGTTTCAAGCTGCTCTCCTACCTTCCTACTTGTTAATGGCTTCCTCAAAGATTTTTTCGTACTTGGGAACGATCGCTTTGGCTGCGAAGTGTTCTTCCACTCGTTTTCTGCCAGCAGCAGACATCTGCGTCCTCATTTTCTCTTTGTCCAAGAGCTCGATGACTGCATCCGCAAACTCCTCAGGCTCGAATCCCTTGGTGACAATCCCATCCTTGCCGGGTCGAACAAGCTCTGGAATACCTCCTGCAGGAGTAGTGACCACTGGTAGACCGCACGACATAGACTCTAGGAGAACGAGTGGCATGCCTTCGAGCATCGAGTTGAGCAGGAATACATCCGCAGAGCACATAATCTCCAGCATGTTGCTTTTTATCCCCAGAAGATGAACATTATTGCAGAGGTCAAGTGCATCTATTCGTCTCTCAACCTCTATTCTTGTTGGACCGTCGCCGGCAATCAGAAGACGGGTGTTCGGATGATGGTCGATAACTATCCGCATGATGTCAACCAGCTCAACGACCCGTTTCACCTTGCGGAAGTTTGAAGCATGAAGCAGGACTATCTCTCCGGGACTAATCTCTTGGGCCTCTTCTGTGCTCCTTACAGAGACACATCCACTCTCAACTACCAGTTTAAAGTCGCTCTTGGGTGCGAATCTCTTTACATCGATAAAGTTCGGTATAACATGTACTTCCCGTGTAACCCCCAACTCCTCGACTATCTTCTTCTTGAGGAACTTGGATACTGTTGTCACGGCATCGGCGTTTTGAACGACATGTTCGACCACTGGCCTGTAGGCAGGGTCCTGACCGAGTGAGTGCACATCTGAACCATGTAGAGTGACCACGTAGGGGATGCCACATATCTCCCGGGCCATGTAAGCTGACATCGCGTGTGGTATTGCGTAGTGCGAGTGAATAAGGTCTAGATTGGAATCCTTGGCTACTTTAACTATCTTTGATGTCAATGCCATTGTATATGGTGGTCCTACATCCTTGAACAACGGGTAGTCAAAGCGATCGACAAGGTCCACGTGGACCCCTCGCGTTTGCTCCCACATCAACGAGAACGGGCGCTCGTAGGTGATGAAGTGTATCACATGGCCTCGATGTGTCAAATGTTGTCCAAGACGGGTTGCCAGATATCCGGATCCTCCCATCGAGGGGTATAGATTCACACCAATGCGCATGCGTGTCACCTTTTCAGCAAAGTCGTCTTATGCCCGTGGGCTTTGTGGTTTGAGCGGTCCTCGACTGACCAGCGGGCCAAAGCTTGATTAGACACCAACTTGAACACGAGGATATGAGTGATGCGGATGAGGCCTCCATGCTCGTTGTTGTTGCTCATCCTGATGATGAGTGTCTTGGAGCGGGCGGTACAATCAGAAGGCATGTGGAGCTCGGGGTTCCTGTGAGTGTTCTATGTCTCACTGGGAATAATGAGCGCAATGTTGAACTGAACAAAGCCTGCAAAACGCTTGGTGTGGCAGAGGTGCACACCAGTATGCGCGGTGATTTTGATGTCGACTGGTCACTCTCGCATGAAATTGCGCAGACAATCCTCAGGACCCGTCCCAAGATCATAATCACTCATTCTGTTGAGGACTACAACCGCAATCACATTCTCTGTGCGCAAATCGTAGTGGAAGCAGTGGAATGGGCTTCCCACGTCACAATCTTTGATGATGCCCACACGGTTGAGCGCATATACAATATGGAGATCAACTCCCTTCTTTCGCGTCCAAGCGTTATGGTCGATATTTCTGACTGCTACGATACTTCTGTGCAAGCTCTTAGGCAGCACAAATCCCAGATGTCCAAAGCGAGTGGCTTTTACCACAATCTATACGATGCACGCACCCGCCTTCGTGGAGTGCAAGCTGCCTGTGACCGAGCCGAAGCCTTTGGTCTATCACCTCTAGGACATGCAGGCCCATTTTATCCTGCCAACAGCGTCCGAAGTTTAATCTAGTCTTTGGCAGTCATTCTTCTACTCGCTGCTAGCGTCAGCTTTTCTTCTTCGAGCTGCAAGAAGGGTCTTCAACTCGCCCATGAGCCCGCCTCCAGCTCCAGTTGGTGGGGGTCGTGCTGAGGGCGCCTTGGCTATCGGGGCACTAGCCATATCAGGGGCAGCAGAAGCGGCAGCTGAGGCTGCTGACGGGGGTGCAACTCCGCGGCTAGCGATTTGGTTGACCTTCGAATCGATTCCGTTAAGCTTTGTTTCAAGATCGTACAGGCGCTTATCTAGGTCTCCTATCGCATCTACCAGTTTCTTTGTAATCGTGCTTACAACGTCCCCGAGGGCTCGAAGCTTCTCTTCGGTGGGATCTTTGAGAGCCCATTCAAATTCATCAACAATGAAGTCTTCATCGTCACCAGACATAGCTTAAGCCCCTTTTTCTTGTGTGAGTTTGGCACTTTCGCTATAAAGATTGCCTGCATAGTAACGCGTCACTGCATCATAAAGACTCAACAATGTTTTCAACAGTGCCTTTTGCATCCAACATGATTGAGTCAGCAATCTCTTGGGTCGGAGCCTCGCAGGTCACCCTAATGACTGGCTCTGTCCCTGAAGGCCTGACAAGCACCCAGCCCTCTTCGAGGAAAACACCAAGACCGTCAACAGTGAGAATGTCTACAGTCTTCTTCATGGCCTCAGGCAGCGCCTTGGCGATCTCTTTCATGGCGGCTTCTTTCTTGTTGTTCGGACATTCCACTTTGGCCTTGAGGAGCGGATAGACTGGAATCTCTGACATCAAGTCCCCGAAGCTGCGTTTTGTTTTTGCCATCAGTTCGAGTACTCTACATGATGTAAGAAATGGATCGGGAGCTTCGTGAAACTCCGGATGAATGAATACACCACAGGCTTCACCACCAAAGACGGCATTGGTTTCCCGCATCTTGATAGCCACTTGAATATCCCCTACTGGCGTCCTAACCGTTTCTCCACCAGCCGCTTTGACGGTCTCATCCAAGACTCTGGAACTGTCCACTGTGGTAACGATAATCTTGTTCTTGGAGCTCTTGAGAATGTAGCGTGCAATGAGCGCAATAACCCTATCACCCCTTACAACCTCCCCGGACTCGGTCACAAAGACAACGCGATCAGCATCCCCATCGTGGGCAATGCCAAAGTCCGCGCTGGTCTTCTTGATCATGCTCACGAGGTTTCCGAGCGACTCCTCATCGGGCTCAGATCTTCTTCCTGGGAAATGGCCATCTGTCTGCCCGTTGATTGTCACCATCTTGCGGCCAAGCTCTCTCATCAGATATGGTGTAAGGACACAACCTGCGCCGTTTCCCGGGTCAATGATAATCTTGAATTCCCTTGATCTGATGAGGTCTACATCACAGACAGCGAGAATCTCATTGATATGACGGTCGACAGCGGTTTCCAATTTCCCGTCGGTTCCCAGCTCGTTCCATTCGGCAATCTGGAATTCCTTGGAGTTGTAGATCTCCTCAAGGCGTGCCTCCTCTGCCTGCGTATAGCCCATGCTTGACCTCGACCAGAATTTCAAGCCCGTATACTCGGGCGGATTGTGAGACGCTGTTACCATGACGCCGGTGTCATAGCCGTGGTACTTTGTCATGAATGCCAGAGTTGGAGTGGGGATGAGACCTGCTCTGACAACATTCACTCCTGTTGACATTATTCCTGCCGCAAGAGCATCCTCCACCATGGGGCTTGTGATTCGTGCGTCATGAGCGAGAAGGACCGTTCCGCTGCCCAAGTATGTTCCGAGAGCTTTACCTAGTCCAATTGCCATATCCAGCTTGAACTCGGTACCGTAGACCTTTCTCACACCTGTTGTTCCGAAGAGATTTCCTGTCATCCTTCTCACAGTCCGCTCGAATACAGTAATAGAAAAAAAGCTACCGACTATGACTTATGCAGTGAATACGCATCTACTTGTTCGAGGTTAACCACGCATGCCGTTGCCCGAAACTCGTACAATCCT
>DAOVDG010000072.1 GCA_030669595.1 Candidatus Thorarchaeota archaeon | reverse complement strand
TAGCAATCCTTCAGGCTGTCATGTTTCCCTTCTCTGAAGATTGACCTAAAGGGGGTGAATGCGTGCGCGGGTCCGATGAGACCGCCCACATCTCGCACCATACCGGCCAGATCCTCTCCGCTCACATTGACCCGAGGACGCCCGCCCCATTCAGCATCAAGATTCGGGGAATGCGGACGCAAGACGCACCTCAGGTTCTCAACAGACTCAAAGTTAGGCAGAATGACAACATGATGAATCGCCTCTTGGTCCTCTATCTCCACGGTCAGAATGAATGCAACTGAACCTGTCGTCAAAATCCCGTTCTTCTCTGTTAGATGAGTCCTAAGATGGTCAAGCCAATCGGGCTGGGTCGCATCACCAGTGCCTAGAACTGCAAGACCCTTCTCGATTGCACCCTGTGTAAGGGCGGGAATGGTCATGTGTTTACTTACGCCTATTGAGTGAAGCGAGTGTATATGCAGGTCGACGTCGTATTCTTCCACGCGCCACATCTGCCTCCTCAGATGTTTACGAGGACCTTCGTTACGTTTGGCTGATTGGCGAATTCAAAAGCCTTGGCGCCTTCCTCGAGAGTGAACTGTTTGCTGACTAATCGATTTACCTCGATTCTGCCTTTCGATAGCATGTCCAACGCCTTGTCGTACGGACCTCTACTGGTACCAACAATTCTAATCTCACGGTTCACAATCTCAGTGGCATTGACATGAACGCTATTGCCGTGCATACTGTTGAGTGCGATTGTCCCGCGGCTTCTCACGATTTCGAGTGCCATTGTGAATCCGGCAGGAGTGCCTGTAGCTTCAATCACTAAGGCTGGGCCTACTCCGGAAGTGGCTTCCAGAACCGCCTTCTTCCAATCCGTTTCTGCTGAATTAATCGTATTCGTTAGGCCAAGCTGTCTTCCAAGGCCCAGTTGGTAACGGTTGCGATCCAACAAGAGTACGTCAGCACCGGTTGAATCATATATCTGAGAGATGAGCAGACCTAGCTTGCCACTTCCGATAACAAGGGCACGTTCCCCTGGCTCCACCGGAGAATCGATTTGAGTCTGAATGGCTGAAGCTAAAGGCTCAACAAAAGTGCCAGCTATCATGTCCACACCTTCAGGGAGCAGATGGACTAGGTCGGCAGGTACACTAAGGTATTCTCTCAACCCGCCGTCAGTCGTGATTCCAAGGGTTTCCCCCGCGACACAGAGATGCTTAAGGTGATTCTTGCAGTACCAGCAACGACCGCAAGCCAGATCCACTTCAGTCGTCACCATTGCCCCTGGCGTGAATTCAGGCACGGAGCTTTCGTGGACAACTCCAGCAACTTCGTGTCCGAGGATTAGCGGCAGTGGAACTTCGAAATCGCCCTTCCAGATGGCAAGATCGGTACCACAAATTCCCACTGACCTGACCTCTATTCTCACATCTCCAGGCATAAGTGCCGTGATAGGTGTGTCAGCCAACTGTAGGCCATCGCGCGTCAAGACAAGAGATTGCATAGTTATACCCCCAGCAAGGAAACTAGTTCCCTACCAGCACAATAAACCCTTCGATTATGTTGAATTTCAAACTGCAGCGTGAGAGCCTGTAGGTAGTTTCACTTATCTGGTGCCGATACTAGTAGCCGCCATGAAAAAGGAGGCTAATGTTAATGATTCGCTTTGGAATTGAGTTCGTACCTGACAAGCCAATAGACAAAATGGTCCATTGGGCTAAGCTCGCTGAGAAGAATGGCTTTGACATCATCTGGCTCACAGACCACTACAACAATCGCAACGTATGGTCAACATTGACGGTCATTGCATTGAACACAAGCAGGGTCATCATTGGTCCGGGGGTTTCAAATCCATATCATATGAGTCCAGCCCTTTCAGCATCAGCAGCAGTCACTCTCAATGAGATAAGCAATGGACGGGCAGCAATAGGTTTCGGTGCTGGAGATAGGATTACACTCAACAGCATCGGCATCGATTGGGCTAAACCGGTTTCATCTGTTGTTGAGTGTATAGAGTGTGTCAGAGCACTGACGGAAGGACGAAGGTTCACACTTGACGGGAAAGCCTTCAAGATTAGAGGAGCAAAGCTGAGCATCGTGAAGCGCAAAGAAGTACTAGATGACAAGGGTAACCCTGTGCTGAAAGATGGGAAGCCTATCAAGCGTGGACCGAAGATACCTATCTATGCGGGAGCGCAGGGGTCCCAGATGCTAAAGCGTACCGCAATGGTCGCTGATGGAATTCTCATCAATGCTAGTCATCCGAAGGACATCAAGATCGCATTGGAGAAGATAAGAGAGGGAGTCGAACAAGCAGGTCGCGATCTATCCGATATCGATATTGGGGTTTATGCAGCGTGCAGCATCGGAGAAACGTATGACGAAGCATTGAAGGGGGACTTGAAGACTGTCGTTGCATTCATAGTTGCTAGTTCCCCGGAAGTGGTACTAGATAGACATGGAATTGATGCAGATTCCTGCAAGCGTATCAGGAAACTCCTTGGGGAGGGTAACTTCAAGGAGTTGCCCAAAGCAATCTCTGAAGGAATGCTAGAGGCATTCTCGATAGTTGGAGATAGCAAGCAATGTATCAGTCGCATAGAGAGCTTATTGAAAGCTGGGATGACTCAAATGGTAATAGGCTCGCCCATAGGGCCAGATAAATCAGAAGCCATACAACAGATCGGACGTGACATCATCCCACACTTCAAGACAATGTGACTCTACGACACGAAGTCCCTGCTCAAATAGTCCAGCAAACCACGTGAGAAGGAAACCCTTTTGTGAGCGAAATCACGAAGTTGGATGGTCAAGACATGTCCACTCTTAGCCTGAAAAAGCACGGGACCGGCATAGTTCTAGAATATGGTGAAGTAAAGCTGGCACTTGACACCGGAGTGGAGGGCACGACAACTCTTCTTTCTCATTCGCACACAGACCATATTGGCAGGCTTAACCGAGCGGACCAAGTCATTGGAACCAAAGGAACCTTTGACACCTATTCTGCGCGAGGAGGGAAACTACCTGCTAACCGAATCGTTGTTGAATATCAGCAGATGACAGTTCTCAATGGAGTCAACATCACAGCTATCAATGCAGGACATGTGCTTGGCTCAACGATGTTCCTGATTGAGTTTGAGGACGGCCTGAGAGCACTATTTACGGGAGACTTCAACGTTGTTGATAGCATTGTACACGAACGTGCTCGTCCCGTCAATGCGGATGTCCTTATCACTGAAGCGACCTATGGTTCACCCTCTTGGATTTTTCCAAGCAGAGTCGAAACACATGAAAACATCGTGAAGGCCGCCGCCAACGGCATTGCTGAAGGTTTCAACCCGTTATTCAATGCATACTCGTTGGGAAAAGCCCAAGAAGTAATCGCTCTTCTCCAAGATCGGGGGATAAGCGTGATTTCAGGAAACCGTAGCATTGACGAAGTATGTAAAGTATACAACCGTCATGGCTTCGACCTAAAACAGATTCCCATCACTTCAGAAAACCTTAGTGGTCTGATTGAGAGAGGCTGTGCATTCGTGACTTCTTCACCTCGACATACTGAACAGCATATTCGCAGGATGCTTGGGAAGATGGAGAGCAGAACAATTATGGACAGAATGAGGCCCTACTCTCTTTCAGGCTGGACGCTTGGCAGGTTCAGACAACGTGGTTTCCCCTTGAGCGCGCATTCTGACTATCTAGGGCTCTTGGAATTTGCCAAGGGAGTTGATCCCAAGGTCGTCTACTGTTTCACAGAAAACGCGCGTGAGTTCTCAGGGCATCTTGCAGAGGCAGGGTTGAATGCAGTGCCACTGGAGTAGGTGAATGGTTTGTTGAAGGAACTCTCTGAATTGGTTGAACCTGTCCATGCTGATTCATTTTTCTCGGTATCACGGACAGGAGAGATACACGAAAGACTCTCCTACGAGTATGCTGACGCCGAAGGGTACTACCGAAGAGTAGTTCGTGATCAGGACCTTCTAACAAAGGAGGTTGAGAAGCTGGCCGCGAACATGCAATTCTACCTCGATAAGGAGCGCGTCGAGATTAACGATGAGAAGATTAGGTCGAAGGTTAGCATGTGTGACATCTTTCCAAAGGGTGCAACAGAGGTAGTTGCAGTAGTGTTTCTCATAGATTTCACGGGCAAGTTCAAGCGAAGCAAAAACAAGATTGTCACTTGGCTCGAGGAGGAAACCGCACCCTATGACTTTGAGATTCAATGGCGATTTCCTTTGGGGACACGCATTGTCGAGATTGATACATTACTTGAATACGAAGTCTACGACGATATAGTGACGCTATGGGCTACTGAGGGACAAGATGTCGGAGGTTACGAACGCATGGAGTTCGTGCTGCCGGAGGTATCGTCTGATGCAGACTAGCGGCATAGTTGGTATCATAGGGCTGTCATTAGTCGTTCTAGGCATCTTGGCCATTCTTTTGGGCGTGGCCTTAATGATGCGTCAGTCGGACCAAGGAAACACAGAGGTCCAGAGAGAAAGCAAGGGCATAATCCTATTGGGGCCAATACCAATCGTCTGGGGATACGGGAAAAAGGGGTGGGCTGTAGCAATCATTGTAGGGATAACGCTCGTCCTTGTGTGGCTCGTGTTCCGTGGCTAGTCAATCCGGTGTTTTCTTGGACATTATATTGTCGAACGTAGGTATTACCTATGGAGTACGAAGCCTCATAGATAGAGAATAGCTCTATTTGTTGGAGACAAACTCTCATGATATTCAAATGCAGAAACTGCGGTGACACATCAGCTGACATCGATATGGTACTCGATGGCGCCTGCCATTGTGGATGTACCCACTTCCAGTTGGCTTCTGAAGACTTACCCGGAGTATCCAAGGAGATTTTACAGAAAGAGCAGATACGAAGAGACCTACATCTCTGGGTAGACCTCAACTTGGATTCTATGGATTCAAATGACATCGGAAGTATCCGAGTCGCTTTCGAGTGCGAGAATCCAAAGATGGCGTGAATTCTATTGTTCTGGTATTTTCGAAGTCAGGGGGCGTTCTATTCTGGAGATTTGCCCCTCTATTTCTTCATTGATGTCGGTCGCACCAGCGACAGCAGCGATTCTCTGGACTGCTTTGAGATTGTGAATCAATGTATCCAACCATGAAAAGAGGTCTCCAGGGTACGCCCACAGCTCGTAGTTCTCATGCAATTTTCGGGCTATGCCTGACGGGTTAAGTCCCTTCTTTCTGGCGTCCACAATCCATCGACCCAGCTTAATGCGACCGTGGCTGCACTCTGGGAAATCCCGACAGCCGCATCCAAAGAAATCCAAGGTCCATCGTCCGAACAACTCAAACACCCACTTCGGAAGCCTAGTGGCACCTCCACGTGGTTGCTTCATATCAGTCAGGTCTGCAAAGACGCCTGAAAAAAGGCGTGTTGGCATATGGGTTCTGAATGCTGAGTTAACTTCGCTCTGAAGCTTGGGGCTGAGATAGACATTCTCAAAGGGCTCAAGCAGGATGGCGATATCGAGCACATCCATTGAGGCCACTTGCTTCTGAACCTCAAATCCAGATGTAGGTGATAGGAATGACACTGACGTTGCCCGTCCCAGCGCGGTCGGATGTGCGCCACCCTCGCGAACACGAATCATATGTTTCCTTACAAGATGCTTCAGGGCATCAGAGGGGGGAATGCTTCTTGAAAGCATCTTGTTGTAGGCGCGGGCGACTGCTTTTAACTCCACCAATCCCGTTGAGCATATTGTTGCGAGAATTTGCTCTGCGCAGGCTTCGGTATCAGCGAATGGTTCAACGTCCTCAATGACGCCTGCAAGCAACTCCGATGCTATCTCATCCTCAGTCTTGTTCTGTCCTCCATGGTACTTCCGCTCGGGCTCAACAATAATGTACACTTTTCCTCGATCATGCTTGCCGAGCCTTCCTGCTCTCCCCAGCATCTGCTCAAACGCCGCTGTAGTGAGCCATTCGGCACCCATTGCCAGAGATTCAAAGATGACCTGAGAGGCTGGGAGATCAACTCCAGCCCCGAGAGCTGCAGTTGTGACCACGCATGCGTGCCGTTGTTTAGCGAAAGACCGCTCAATGCTCCTCCTCCGCGAGTACGAGAGCCCTCCATGATATACAGCACTTGAAACGTGATGCTCCCTAAGCCAGTCACTCAAAGCTTGAACTCGTCGACGAGAGAAGGTGAAGATGATTGATTGTCCTTTGGCCCCGGAACTGCTTACGTGTCGGAACTCGTTTGAAACCAACCTTCGGATTATGGACCGCTTATCCACATCACTTCGAGCGAAAATCAAGTGCCGCTCGAGCGGAACCGGACGACCTACGTAGTTAACGAGTTTCAGCTTCATATCCTTGGCCAGACGATCAGGAGACCCCACAGTAGCAGAGAGCGCGATGACTTGGGCATCAGGGGCATAGAAGCGCAGTCTTGCAAGCAGGCCATCTAGCTCTGGACCTCGGTCCGGATCGGCAAGGTTCTGAACCTCGTCTACTATGATTGTGCCAATCGTTCCTAGTTCCTTGGATGCTCCTGTTCTAAGGAGCACGTCTAGCGCTTCGTAGGTTGCACAGATGATATCGGACTCGGAAACGCTAGTATCGACGACTACACGGTGTTCTTTACTAACAGCAAGGCGCGACATGCCAACGCGAATACCAACGCGGAGCCCGAGAGACTTGTAACGTTTCTTAAACACCTCATATTTCTCATTGGTGAGGGCAACGAGCGGCGAGAGGTATAGCATTTTCGAGCCGTTCATGGCTTTAGGTACTCCAGCTATCTCCGCAAGGAGCGTTTTCCCCGATGAAGTGGACGACACAATAAGCAAGCTAACTCCATCAAGCAAACCTGCATCCACAACCATCTCCTGAACAGGTAGAAGTTTCGTAAACCCGTCAGAGATTAGGAGTTCTTTTAATTCAGCGGGAAGTGCAAGCTCATTTACTCCTCTACCCGCTTCAGTGTCCCCAACATCAATGGTATCAATCAGTGTAAGTTCAGGCTCTTTTACAGGATCGAAACCAGGAGTAAGGAGTCCCATCATGCGGGGTACCGATTTAACAGATGCGAGTTGCTTCTCTAGGTGGTTGACCATTCCCTTTGAAAGGTGGATGCCAAGACTCTTCATATCAGTTCGGAAATCTACTCGGGCACAAGTAACGCATGCCACCTGATCATCTGTCACTTTTATTGCGTTTCGTCTAGTCAGTATGGTGAGTTGCTCTTTGCGCAAGCAGCCCTCGCATACTGGCACTACACGAGGCTCGACGGTTTGTAGGCGCTGGAGCAGGTCCTTTAATTCGTCAGTGAACGTGGGTTTCTGCTTCCGGGGGATGATAATGTTCTTAGCTTTCCGGAGAAACTGATGAAACTCTCTGGGTTGATAGTAGACAGGCTTGTTATATTTCACGAACCAAGCACGTCTAATCTCCAATAGGTCAGACGTTCGATGCCCATACTCAACCATTCCCGAGAGACGCGCACGCTGTCGATCAAGCAGAACATCAGAGAAGACCTCAACTCTGGTCGTTAAGTCTTGGCGGCCTGCCCGGAAGACAATCGTGTAGGGTTTGGCCAGCTGCCTTTGAATATCTGCTTCTGCGACTTCCAACTGACGGACCTCAACATGTCCCGAACTTAGACACCAAAGACTCTTCCGGAAGGATCAAAGCTCATAGATGAATGCATCTTTTTCCTGTTCCACTATTGACAATGTAGACGCATACTCTTCGTCAATCGCGGGGATACCTACCTTGTTGGTTCGGCCGGCTTTTTCAACAATCACCCAGTTTTCCAGAACTGCTTCGTCATCAAACGCGCAGAATTTGTCGAATGGGGTTGCCAAGACCTTGGAATTCTTTGCCCAATCGTACTTCCCCTTTTCAAATCGCTGAACAAATGGCCGATACAACGGACCGTTGGTGCCTGCAAGGATAAACTTGGCTCGTTGCACACCCGACACATGTGTGATTCTTATCTTCTCCATTCGCTCATCGTAGTGAGCTGTTTCAGGCATACCCCCGCCATACTTGATACGAACGAGCGGGTCTGCAGCTAATACATTGCCCTTCTCAAAGATAAGCTTGCGAATTACGCTGTAGATGTCCTCAGGGCGCGCCGCAGAAAGCGGGTCAATAACCTCAGGATTCACAATGTCCACGAAAGGCAAAGGCTCGTCGTATCTCATCTGGGTAGGGTCAAAAATCAGTGCTGAGATGTATTCCAGAACATCAACTTTACGCGCGCCGCTTTCAGCCACGCCTTTGAAGATGCCTGGCCCTACCAAGATTGAAACAACCTTATTCCCTCGAATTAGAGACCAAAGCTGTCGTGAAATGATTAGTGCCCGTCCGGACAAGTCTGTATCTCGAAGCACGCCTGCGTCGAAGCCATGTGCTTTCACATCAAGAAGCCAGAATAACGCGCCTTGGTCCATCAACATAATCACTTCGATAAGTAGTAGGTGCTTATAAAATCGAAGACCAGTTTAACGGCCATTGTGTCACGCTCCGGGATTCCTACATCAGCCAGAGCTCGCTCAACAGACTCGTAGTGCTCGTCCAATGAGATATTCTCAAGTCTTAGCCTGTCTACTAGTTCACTCAAACATGTTTTCACGATGTCCTGAATTGGATCGCCTTGGAATTTCAAGACACGAATCACTCTGTCAATCCGCTCCATGAGAAACGTGGACTGATCCTCACCGACTCTCCGTCGGGTCAGACGAACATCTCGCTCAAGGAAATCGAAAGGTGACGCCATGTCCGGCTCGGTCTTGCTGCCTCTTGTCGATGCCGCCCCAACTTGCACATAGCGTGACCTGTCACCACGACCCGTAGGACGCGGGGCCATATGAAGAATGAGATGAGCTATGGATTTGACAGTCATGCCACCGAGCGGCTTATCCATGTCCTCGATCAAGACGTCGAGCCGCGTGATGGACATGTCAACCGTTGCAGATTCCGAGGCCGTAGACAGGATTGCGCGGAGTCTTCGAAAGAGCGCTTGGTTCCTTCGCCGTAAATGATGGAACTTGCCTTTGAGTGTTTCAGGCTTCCACTTGGTCACAGGGGGGCCAAAATACAACAGTGCTTCTTGCGAGTTGGATTTTAGATGCTCTTTCAACCAAGCCTGAAGCACTGGCACAATGAAACCTTCAGCAAGTTTGGTGCGAGTGGTAATAACGGAAATCGCTTTTTCAACAGTGGACGATTCTTCATCCAATGTGCTCTCTAGGTTTGCCAAATCCCTGACTTTCAACTCCAAGTCACGAGCAAATGTGCCATAGACATATTCAATCCAACGACCCTCAGTTATGGCAAACTCCATGATGTTTCCCGGAATGTTCGGAACATCTTCGCCAATAGATGCCCGCCTTTGGAGCTCAACACTCAGAAGGGCAATCGACTGCTTGAGGCTCTGAATCCCATCCATGTGGATAAGATAAGACATCATTGCTACCTCAAGGGGGCATGAGAACTCCTCAGCAATCCTACGAGCCTCCTCAATAGGAACTCTTCGAACTCGCTCTCTTAGGTTTGTATACTTGTCCGCAAACTCCTGTGTGAGCCTTTGTCGACTCGCTATGACCAGCTTTTCAAGATCAGGATCACGTAGCAACCAAGAACACCTCTATACCCGTGAAGTCTATCTATATGACATAATCTCAGTTAGAATAGGCTCTTGTCAGCCCTCAAATATGTATTGCGCGTGTGGAACCGCGTTACTATTACGCGCTCGACTTAGTCACACGCCGCCGGATAGAAGCAGGAAATGAATACCAAAACCTAGGAAAAGCGCTCCGAGTATTAGAGCAAATGCTGCTTTTACCTTTGAGAAGTGACGACCATGTTCAACATGTATTACGAGCCAACCAAAAGACATGAGTCCAAAGGCGATGAAGATGAGGGCAAAGTAGATGTTGAGTGATTCGACAATGATTTCAAAAGTGGGTAACTCGAACAGTTGCATCATTCACCAACCTCATTTCTGGGCTATCTTGACCGCGATGCCATTGGGAATTTAAAGGTCACGGTAGTAAAAGGTTCATGCCACGAAATTGAATTCACTCGTGTATTCCTTGTCATCAATGACTACCTTCCTCAGGAGCCTTCCACGCCGCTTGGCTATTTTCCTTTTCTCCGCAAACGAGAGGTTCGGATCTTTGGGAATCTCGATTGTTTCAATGACTATTGTATGTAGTATTTGCACCTTCTTGGTCTTCGGACCTATTTCTTCCCACAAGTCAGGAAGGGTTTCCTGAAGAATGAACTCCATTGTATCTGGAGTGTTAGCTAATGCGCCCTTGCAAAAGACGGGGGCTTTCACTTTCGTTTCGCCTTCCTCAGCTCCCTTGGGCGCCTTGGGGAAAGACGTCTTGGTTGTGATTTTCCACGGGGTCCCGGCGTCGCTTGGACTCATACTGAGCAGGAAGAAAGTCGTAGGTGCTTCGTTATACACTAGTTGCCTGATGTCCTGAAGTGGAGCAATCTCCTTGAGTTTGGCCTTGTACGTTGGTGGCCCTTTTCCCCCGGACTTTTTCCATAGGAGTGGCATATTCAAGTTGGCGAACTCATTCGCCCGATCTGAATAGGTAACTATCAATCCGGAAATTTTGTGCGTTCCTTCAGGCGCTCCATCAACATAGCCTTGAATGAATGTTTCCTCGAAACCAAGGTCAACCTTGAAAGAGATTCTCTTCTTGCTGAAGGCCAAGTGCGCTCTCGGGCCAGGGTGAGACCCGATGCCGTACTTTACCAACTTCGCATGCACAAATCCGTCGAGTTCGTTTCGTACAACCTTGGCCAGCCAATTCATCCTTATGGACCTCTTTGGAGTCCGGTCAACTGGGAGTTTTAAACTTGCCGTGAAATCAGAATGCGAAAATGATTACAGTACAACAAGGCCCAACAATCCCCATATCCAAACGACAACGACTGTCACAACTAGGATTGCCACCAAGTCGATCATAAGCCCTGTCGTGACCATCTCTCTCATCGTCACTTTTCCGGTGGAGTACGCAATCGTGGAAGGAGGGGTTCCGGTGGGTAACGCAAAGTCCATGGAAACCGCAATCGCGATGACCATCGTCACCAACAGAGGGTCTATCCCGAGTCCTATAGCCAATGGGATAGCAACTGGAATGAGTATCACGGCCGCTCCAGTGTTAGAGGCAACCATCGTCACTAGAACTGCCACAACTCCCAATATCACCACAATGAGAAAAGCCGGAAATATGCCTAGGCCATTCATTTGGTGAGCCAGATAGGCTGAAAGACCAGTGTCAATCATTGCACCCCCCAATGCGATTCCGCTGCCAAGTATTAACAAAGATGACCAGCTAATTTCTGAGGATATATCCTTCTCATCCAAGATTCGAAGCACTAGAAGAGACAGACCACCCATCAGAGCGACGATGGAGCTTGGAATTCCATGTCCGGACCAGTTGAGAACAGAGGCCATGAAATCAGGAAGCCCCTCGGTAAGCCACAGTCCCACGACTCCTACGAAGGTTACGACTACCAGCTTCTGCTGCAACGACATCGGTCCTAGTTTGAGGTACTCCTTCTCAGAAAT
>DAOVDG010000120.1 GCA_030669595.1 Candidatus Thorarchaeota archaeon | reverse complement strand
GTGGATGTACCGGTACTTCGAGAATCGAAGAGCGCCCATTCCTGAAACAAAACGGAGGGAATAATATTAAGGCATGATGGAGCGCAATCTGAAGCAACTCCCAGCAGAAGTGTATTGATTCTTGGAGGGCTGCAGTATGAACAGCGAGCACGAGTGGGAAACCGTTGATTGGCTGAGAGAAGCGCGACAACTTGTAGATTGGGTCAAAGGTCAAGCAGGTAACCGCGTTATGCTGATGATTAGGCACTCACACCGTCTGGTCAATCGTGGCTTTCAAGCAAGTCTGACAGCTGAGTTGACGCCTTTAGGGCATGAAGCTTCGGTTGAGTTTGGGCGAAGACTGCCCACAGATAGACCGGTTAGCATTTTCCACGGTCCACATATTCGCACGGAACAGACTGCAGAAAGGATTGCAGAGGGGCTTTCAGAGAGCGGTGGTGACTTGGTCCTCATGAAGGAACTTGGAATTCTGCTTGGCGCGAATGCCGACCCGAGGAAGTACGCTGCTTTTGCAGGTGAGATTGGATGGCCCCGAACGTATCAGCTCTGGTCAAAGGATATGATACCGGAAGATGCGATTGAGCGGATGAAGGCATACACTCAACGTCTTCGTCCTTATACACTGGAGAACCTAGCAAAGGCAAGCGACGATAGTCTTCACATTCACGTAACGCACGATATGGTCGTTGCGGCCTGCAAGTGGACGTACTTGGCTATCAAGAGTGATCCTGGTTTGGATGTACAGTTTCTGGGCGGCTTTGGCGTAGTCGTAGAGGGCGGTACACTCCAAGGGTTCATGGATGGGAAACACACCGACTTCAGAGTTGAGATTTCAGGATTGTAGAATTACGGTTTCATGGTCACTCGGACAGGGAGAGTCCGTTCTGTGGAACAGCGTGCTTCGTTATTCCGATATTGCATGACTTGCGCTCCCTGCACCATTCTTCGCACTTCTCTGCCCAAGATTGTTCACGGTACATCAGGTCGCACTCTTCGCATAGATGGAGATCGCCAATCTTCTTTGTCATATCTTGGACTCTGAGGTATTTCCGTAATAGGTTTGCGAAGTGGGAGCTTCTCGGTTTCGCATAGCTTCGTTTCTATGGAGTAAGGATAGGTATAGCTGTTTCCCAATAGTATCGAAACAGGTCCTTGCACCACATGTGGCCTAGTTCATCTATGGTTTGGAAACCCAAGTAGTCCATCTTGCCCTCTATCGTAGGAAATGCCACAACTGCTTCCTTCTCAGAAAGAACCAAGATTGTATCAATCTTTTTCAGAGTCCTATGTTCCATACGCTCCTGTCCATGAGAACTGAAGGAAGGCCCATGAGATTCCGCAAAGGCTGACAGATGGAGTTTCTCAGGCAGGATGGTCCTGAACTCCAGCCCATGGCTTACTGCATCTTCGAGGAGAGGCAGAGTGCTTGAGAGCACATAATCGGAAGCAATCCAAATATATTCTTCTGCCGCCTTCATCATAGATTCAACTGTTCCGAAGGATTGCATGACGTTATCTGAGAATTCACACTTCACCAAGTCGCCCATCCTACTCCCAAACTCTCTTGGCAGTAATGATGGAGTATGAGTCTTGAAATATCTACTATGATTGGCTAGAAATTCAAATCCTGAGAGATGCTCTATAGTTTGCTTTCCGAGAGGGGTGATGTGATAGGATCCATCAACATTCTTCATAACGAGTGATGCTCCGCTGAGCCTTGATAGGTGTCGGGAGGTCTCTTGAACGGTGAATTCTAGTTTCCTTGAGAGGGCTGTGAGCTTCATTGCACCTTTCTCTAGCTCAACGATGATATTCAGCCTGTTCTCATTTGATAGCTCGAACAGCAGCTTGCTCAGCCTCTCCATGATTACATGCAAGCTGCTCCGCCCTAATAACTCATGTTCAATCATGAATCCTCAGTACTGTTCATTGGAAAGATATTCATTGTTTTGCGATTGAAATGGGAACTTGAAGGAAGATTGAATCATGCACGCCGTAATCCTGGATGGATCTGAGAGAGATGACAGTGCCACAGGAATGGCACATCAAGTCATCAGTGACGAGCTGAGTCGTTTCGATTGGAGTGTAGAATCAATACGCCTCTGTGACCTGGAGGTCGCTGATTGCAGGGGATGCTTTGGATGCTGGACGAGAACACCCGGCTTGTGTATAATCGATGATGCTGGCAGGGATATAGCAAAGTCCGTCGTTCAATGCGATTTACTCATTTTCCTTACGCCAGTGACGTTTGGGGGATACTCCTTCACACTCAAGAAGGCAATTGATCGATTGATTCCGAACGTACTGCCATTTTTCAAGAAAATAGGTGGGGAGATCCACCACGTTCCACGCTATGACAGATACGCCCGTTTTGTCGGTATAGGTGTATTGTCAGAGCCCGATGCGGAGATGAAGGATGTGTTCAATGCACTTGTAGAAAGAAATGCTATCAACTTGTACAGTCCTGCACATGCAGCTGAGGTAGTCACAGTGGGGGAAGGGATTCAGAGTGTGACAAGCAGTGTCAGAAGAGCACTACTTAAAGTGGAGGCGATCGAGTGACCCACACGAGAACCGCTCTACTATTGGTTGGAAGTCCCTTTGGATTCAGAAGCACATCCAGCTCATTAGGCTCCTACTTGATGGACAGACTAACCGAGACGGGATTCACTACCAATAAGGTACACATCCACAAATCAGTCAAGTCCCAAGAAGGAATAGACGAGCTACTTCATCTCGTTGGAATCTCGGACTTGGTTGTCCTGACGTTCCCTCTCTATGTAGACAGTCTTCCTGCTCCTGTCATTAAGACCATGGAGATAATCACTAAGCATCGTGAAGAAGCCGCAGACACAAGGCGACAGAAGATCATCGCCATATCAAACAGTGGGTTCCCTAAGGCAAATCAGAACCTAGTCGCGCTTGAGGTTTGCCGTTGCTTTGCCCAGAAGTCCGGTTTTGAGTGGGCCGGTGGACTGGCGCTCGGGATGGGGCCAGTAATCAGTCGCAAACCATTGAATGAGCTTGGGGGTATGGTACGCAATGTGAAGAAGGCTCTTGATGTCACTGCGCTTGCTCTTTCAGAAGGGAGAATAATCCCGGAGGAAGCAACGAAGCATATGACTAAGTCGATTCTCCCCCGTAGGCTGTATATGTGGATGGGAAACAGACTATGGAAATATGAAGCGAAAAAGAATGGAGTCATTGACAGAATCAGGGAGAAACCTCATTCAACCTGACATCGTCATCCTCGCTGTTCTGTGAGAGCGCGATTAAGGCAGGTTCGCGATTGCTACCTTAGGGCCCTCGCTACTTGATTGCACCAATGATAAGCAGAATGACACCAAGGCCTAGCATGCCAAGCATTAGTTCCGAGAAGATGTACCCCTCCAGTGGTAGTTGGTAAACCCCAAGGTATAGTAATGCTGTGTAGGTGGCTAGAAAGTCCACATACACTATCCATACTGGCCAAAAGCCTATGATTATCAGAATGATTCCGAGAAGTGCAAGTATCTTGTTCATGGTGATGTTCACTCCTTTCTTGAGCATTGCGTGCGCATGCTAATATCTGTTCGGTACCATGAACGGGGCCCTTGAGAGAATCAGCAAGCGGTTTCATTCGATATGGAGGTCATCTCGTTGAGCTAACAACAGCCGCACAGAACTTGGACACTTGACCCCAATTCCCACGTACAGGGCAATGCTACCAGATATTTTGCAGAATCTCAAATTCTTCCCCCAGGTCGCCAGAGAATGACTCCAGTGCAATTCGTGGATGGACTAGGAATAAGATACTCAGCTTGGTCCAGCTCACGATGAACGGTTCAACACTGCTTTCTGGAAGCCAAGAACAGCTCGCGGCATCTTCACCCAGAAGACAGCCCCCTTCGAGTAGTCTGCTCCAGGATGGTCCTCCACCCAGATGGATCCGTCAAAGGTAGTGAGGATTGTGCGAACAAGTGACAGACCAAGCCCACCACCAACGTGCTGCTTGAAGACCGTTTCCTTCTCCTCGTTAGGAACCCCCTTTCCATGGTCCTTGATTGACAGGACGACATTCCTCTCAGTGGTGTCTGTTTTCAGCTCCACAATCACTCTAGTCTGACGTGATTTACGATGCTTGATTGCGTTGGTGAAAATGTTGATAAACACCTCACGCAAGATGTCATGTCCCTGAACTGTCATTGTATTCCAATCGATGTCTCTCATTTCTACGGAGAATGGAACGTGTTGATAGGCCATCTGCACGGTCCTCTCAGCATCATCAATCAAGGGTTTTAGCTCGATGGGCTGCGGCTTGAGGGTACCGGACTGGACCTTACTGAGGTTTCGTACATTCTCTACCAATAGTGTGTTAGCCACGATGGCTTCCCGAAGGGTCTGAAGGAGATGGTCGCTCTGAGCACCTCTGTCCTCAATATCCGCTTCAAGTAGTTCTAGACAAGCCAATGCCGAATGATTGTAGTTGTAGATATCGTGCGCAAGAAGGTCCTGCATGAAGACCGCGGACTCCTTGGACCTCTCCACCTCATCCAGGTGGTCAATGAACTGCGTGGAATAGAGGAGTCCAACGAAGAGCAGAAGAGAGATCGCCAGACCCAAGCCCTCGAAGGCCGCGAAATACACAATGGAGCGCTCAATCTCCAATGATGCACCCAGCAGACTGACGACACGTCTGAGGGCCATGAACAGGAGTGCAATCGTGACTGCGACCCATGATAAGCTTCTTGTGGACCGTCTAATTATTCTCCAGGAGAGATACGCAGCACCAATCTGAATCGCTACGGAAATGATGAGCAGCACAACATCTATTGCATCCACAGTCAAACCACCTTCAGAGTAACTATGGCATTATAACACTAAAACCTTTCAGGAGTGCAACGCGTGGGAAAATCTTGAGGCCACGAAGTTGGATTCACTGGTAGAACGAGCTTAAGCGAGCTTCTGGAAGGTGTGTATGGTTCCCTCTTCCAAGCGATCCCAGTGCATCAGTCTTGCTGTGGATTGACCGCAGTATGAGAAAAGATTCTCAATTTCCCTTACAATGTCCCCAAGATTAAAGCCTGTTTCTTCAATATGCTTATCGAATAGAGAGAATATTCCCCGACTTCGTATCACTCTATGGATTTCTTCAAGCAGTTGTCTGAATGGGTCAAGTGTTCCCGCTGACCCTAGGATTCCATGGATCACATCATACAGCAGCACAACGTCCACGGATTTGTCAGGCAGGTCGATAATCAATTCCCCCCGAGTCTTGATCGGAACAATGATGTTCCCCAGCCCCAGAGCATTAGCTCGAGCAACTAGCTCATCTACAGCTTCATGGTTCATGTCAAGAGCGTATACCTTACCTGTGAAGCCAACAACTCTCGCCGCTGGTACGGAGTAGTTCCCTATCCTACAACCAAAGTCGAGAACAGAGTGACCAGCTTCCACGTTGATACTCCGGAGGAACTCCTCCCCCAGACCACTAAACCATTCCTCAACATCTTTCGGCAATGGGCAACCCCTTCTCTCCGCCATATCATGATGGCTCCATCAGTCACTCTTTTCTCGATTACCTGTTTCTTACATTCTGTGAGTGAACTCACTGCAAGAAACTTCTGTGTTCCATCCTTCTCACGACTGCTGTCACCAGCCTGTGTCAGACCGGAGCCTGAAACAGTGACATGAGCTTTGTCCGACTTCACCGAGATATAATCTCTCGGTCGGGACGTAATTTCTGTCCGCTGCACATGAATGCTCAGAGTGCTAGTCCTCAAAGCGGCAGACAGTTCTTCCACAGTCTTTACTGCTCTCAGACAGCTCACGAGGTGTCTTCATGTCGTAGTATCAGTCAGCAGAGGTTCTTGGACTTCTGCGATAAAGCATTGCACGAACTGATTGACATACTCAAATCACAAATCTCTTGTCTTCATTGTACTTCATCACTTCAGTCACCTGCTCCTGAACCGCACACAGGACACCAATTCCTCCTCAACTGAAATGGCGGTTTTCCTTGGTGGAATCATATGGGATTAGAGCTTAGAAACTTGGTAGTTGTGATAACCGGGGCCTC
>DAOVDG010000047.1 GCA_030669595.1 Candidatus Thorarchaeota archaeon | reverse complement strand
AAGATAGGATGCATCCCCGCTCTTTTGGCGGCTGGAACATCGCGCTTGACATCATCACCAATAAAGGCGCACTTCAACGGATTGACACCCATCTCACGAGCGTTTTGTATCAACATGTATGGGGCAGGTTTGCAATAGCCTGGAATGATGCTAAATTGGATGCTCTGAAACATGGCGTAGATTCCAAAGGATTCGAGGAGTTCACGCGGATCACGCCAGTTGGAAGAAACAGCCAGACCATATCCACGATGTTTCAGTTGTTCGAGAACTTCTTTCGCATCGCATTTCAATTTGTGAGGATTGGCAGCAAGAATCTCCGTCCAAAGCCTTTGCATGCGGCGAGCACGTTCATCCAGCATCTCAGTGATTCCAAGGGTTCTCAGAATAACGCGGTTGCGCTCTGTCCAATCTTCATCTGAAAAGAAATAGTTAACATTCTTTTCTGGCACTAGTTCCCATACTTCTTCTTCGGCCACATCGATGGCGTCTGCAATCTCCTCATCAGAGAAGCTACAATCATCACCACACACCTTGAGGAGGATTTCCTTGTGGACTTCTAAGACAGGGAGGACAAAAGGTTCGATCAATGTGCCTCCTATATCGAACGAGATTGCTGAATAGCCGTTCAATGGTCTATGAGGCATGGTCATCGCAATTAGACAT
Source organism: Candidatus Thorarchaeota archaeon (assembly GCA_030669595.1). GTDB lineage: Archaea > Asgardarchaeota > Thorarchaeia > Thorarchaeales > Thorarchaeaceae > WTCK01. Next base: position 15,623 of record DAOVDG010000047.1, on the reverse strand, counting down.
TGCGATTAAAGACTTGCTCACCGAAAAGAAGTGGAGCCGGCTTTGGGATTTGCACCCAAGTAGAATGGATCTGCAATCCATCGCGTAACTGCTCCGCCAAACCGGCTTGCCATGCTGTTCCACCCCCGACCGGATTTTAAGGATATCGGCAATAATGGCATGTATTCCTACAATGCTAACTCAAATGCTGTGTAGTAGCGATAGTTCATTTTTCTGTGTGCGCCTAAACGATTCCAAGAAACTAACAATTCCAATAGTTCTAATGGAATTCTAGAAGCCTTTGAGCTAAATCCCAATCTCGGCTACACTGCTCAAAAATTATTTTCTCGTCAGACTAAGAAACAAACATCCGATTCAAAATAGATGGAAATTGTCTTTTATCATAATAATCGAAGAGAAAGAAGGATGGAAGGAGTGTGACGCGCTTAACACAAAGGGGGCTTCTTCAGAATTACAGGATCTTCTTTATTGCTTCAATGAACTTCTTCAAATCATCTACGGAATATTCTGCGCTCTTATGGATAATCTTTGGATCAATTTCCAAGTATACATGAACTATTACATTTCTTAATTTGACCAAGTCTATCAATCTCGCAGCCAGGTTGCTATCAATTACGCCATTTTTAGAAATAATATCTACTGAGTCTTTGTAAGATTTAGGTGTACCCCAGTGATTGTGAGCAACAAGATGAGTAGAGATATCAATGACAGATTGAGCGGCAATTTGTAGGCTTCTTTCTGTTGCAAGTTGAATTATTCTATCTTTCAGAAAATCTTCGAGTGATAGACCAGAGGCCTTTTTGAGGATCTCCATTGACGTCAGTATCTTATCCAACCGCAGTCTAATTATCTGAGGGTCAAATGTTAATCCATTCACGCTCCAATTGATTGTTTCAGATAGTTCTCAATGTAATAATTCCAGTCTGGATAACGAATCAATACGTATTCTACAAATACTTGCCAAACATCATCATTGCGGGCAAAGAGTATTTTTCCGTTTCGTACTACTCTGAAGAGAAGTGAGAGTGAGGCTTGGTTCAATAGCGTGATATCTACTCGAGGATTTCTTGATAAGTCGAATAGAGAAAGGAGGTTACTGAATATCTCGTTACATTTTGCTTCTTCAACAGACACCTTAACTCCTATGTCTAAGTCGCTCAAGGGTTGAGTATGTCCAGTAGCTGCTGAACCAAATAGTACGATGAAATCAATATCATCATTCAGGAGTGTCTTGATACGTGTTACAATAGACTCTAACTCTTCGTCCAGTTTCATCCAAACACACTCCAAGTATACTATCAATTCAATGCCTCGATTCTTGGCATATAAACTCGAAGGTAAAATAGATAGGATGGAAGGAGTGTGACGAGCACACCCGAGCAGGGTTGTCGAATCCGGTCCGTCAGTTTACGACCGAGTCTTCATCCGCCGCCCGTCATCAGTTTGTGGCTCAGCTCTACATTGGGCCTGTCGATTGGAACTTGCCTGAGTTTGGAATCGGCTACATCGCAGATGTGGAACATAAGGGCAAAGGATATGTGACAGAGGCTGTGAATGCAGTAGTCAAGTTGCTTTTTGAGAGCCTTAACGCCTACAGGATTCGGATTGAAACTGATGATACTAATGTTAGAAGTATCGGCGTTGCAGAAAGATGTGGTTTTGTAAGGGAGGGCCACATTCGAGAGAATAAGAAAAACCCTGATAGGACATATTCTGGTACTTTGTACTATGGACTGTTGAAAAGCGAGTTCCTTACACCTTAAAATGGACAATCAGGAGGGGCGCGGAAGCATATTGGCGTTTCAGCCAAACAATTCTAGCAACTCATTCAGTTCGTGAATAAGTGCTATTCCTATTACATGCATCTCTTTCTTCTGGGACGGGCTCAACGCCATTATGTATATCAGATGGCTTCAGTTACACACTGGAGCTAGATAAGAGGAAGGTTCTGATGACATCTACTCCGCTCTTATTCGAAAAATATCCAGAGCTTCAGGATAGAATTCCCCGGATTGAATTGGGCAATCTTCCTACACCTGTTGTAGAAATGAAGAATCTAGAAAGCGAACTCAAGCATAGTAGTCTGTGGATCAAGAGAGATGATATTACGGGAGAAAAATACGGAGGAAACAAACTTCGAAAGCTCGAGTTCATTCTTGCAGACGCCCTAAGAAAGAAAAAGAAATGGATCCTGACCTTTGGTGGACTAGGTTCAAACCACGCACTTGCTACGACCATCTACGCCCGGGAGCATGGAATCAAAACAGTTCTCGTGTTAATCGATCAACCAATCACAGAACATGTACAGAAACAACTTCTTCGTTTCCATCATTTCGAAGCCAAACTATCCTACGCCAAGAACATGCCAGGAGTTGTCCTGAAGGGTCTGTGGCAACTCATTTCAAAACGAGGGGTGTATTTCCTTGGTCCAGGCGGGTCTAATAAGATTGGCAACCTCGGATTCGTGGAAGCGGCATTCGAACTTGCAAATCAAGTGGAATCAGGCATGATGCCTAAACCGGAGCGAATCTTTCTGCCAATCGGCTCAATGGGAACTTATGCGGGACTTGCAGTAGGACTGAAACTAGCAGGCATGGAAACAAATCTAATCGGTGTTCGTGTAACAGACATTGGGATGACTAATGAGAAAGAAACTGCAAAGATGATCAATAAGACATTCAAGTACCTGGGAAAGCAGAGCGAAAACATCCCTCAGTTATCAGTAAGCCCAGAAGAAGTTAATATCGACCATGAGCTTGTAGGACCATGTTATGGGGCAGTGACAAAGGATGCACTTGATGCAATCCAATTGATACGAGCATCCGAGGGGATTCATCTTGATACGACATATTCAGGCAAAGCTCTAGCAAGTATGTTAAAGCACATACAGGATAGTAAGATCTCGAAAGGACCAATCCTGTTTTGGAATACTTACAGCTCCGTGGACCTTGATGGTATCGGCATTAAATACGAGGACTATAAACAACTGCCAAAATCATTCCATCGATTTTTCCATGAAGACCTGATATCACATCATTAAGTGGCTAGGAAGGTCCTTGGCGACGAATCATCTAGGACCCGAAATAGATACTCGCTCCGCTATTCGTTATTCTTCCAGCATGGTTTGATGAATTCTATTAAAATGATAATGGGGATAGCAACAATAGCACCTACAGTGAATGCAAATGCATAACCAAACTGGGCAACTGAATATCCTAGAAATATGTTGTCTATACCATTCTGCCCGAGGTGTCTGGCGAAGTCAAAGGATGCTTCACCAAGATTGTACCAACATTGTATCTTAGGATGGCCGCAGATAGTACCAAAGAAACTCGTAAGTATTGCCAATAATTCTATCTGTTCTGAGCACCTCGCATCCTCTAAATGCTCGTCTAACTACATATTCAAAGCGCAGGTTTTATTAACTATTGTTTACTATGGCTGCTTGTGAGGATTCCCCATGGCAACCACATTCAAGGCAACAACAAGAATACTGGATTTGGCAAAGGAGTTTCCATTCCTATTTGACACTCTGGTCCAGATTTCCCCGAAGCTCAAGATGCTGCAAAACCCCATTCTAAAAAGGACCATTGGAAAACGCGCGACTCTAGCCGACGTTTCCAAGATCTCCAAAGTTCCTTTGAACCGATTATTCGTGCTACTGTCCGAATCGATTTCAAAAAGCACCAATGAAACTGTTGTTATTGACAAAGATGACAGGGGAACGGGCGAATGGCAAGAAGAACTTGAAAGAAAACGGAGGAATTTGAAAGACATCGTTTTGGGACTGCATAGTGGCAAAGAAATTGCAGATTTACAATCACAGTTCAAGGAGATTGTTGCAGATGTCAGTGCAACCGAGATTGCCGATATGGAACAGTCGCTCATCTCGTCGGGTGAACTCACAGCACAACAAGTGACAGCACTGTGTGATTTGCATGTAGAAGTCTTCAAGGAATCACTGGACGTCCAGCAAACACCTGAAACCACACCAGGGCACCCAGTTCACACCTACACAAAAGAAAATGAGGAAGCACAGAGGCTAGTTGACCATCTACGGAAGAACCCTGAAGATGGAAATGCCATCGAGAAGCTGAAAAGAATAATTGTGCATTATACAAGAATGCAGAATCAACTCTTTCCATTGCTCGAAAAGGCAGACATTACGGGCCCATCTACTGTGATGTGGGCAAAGCAAGATGAAATCCGCAAAATGATTAGCAATCTAAATGAGTCGAACCTCAACGAATTGCTTGCTGCCATTGAAGACATGATCTACAAAGAGGCGAACATTCTCTTCCCGATGTCTCTTGAAAACCTATCAGAACAGGATTGGGCAAGAGTCCGAGCTGGAGAAGAAGAAATCGGGCACGCTTGGGTAATACCCGGAAAAGGATGGAAACCAGTTACACCAGCTGAGATTCATCAAGCTGACCAAGAGTCGGAATTGCCCGGAATTGAACTAAACACTGGAAGTCTGACGCCAAAAGAGATAGACTTACTTCTTCGGCATCTTCCAGCCGACCTTTCATTTGTTGGTGTTGATGAAAAGGTGAAATACTATTCCGCAACAGACCATCGGATTTTCCCGAGGAGTCCGGGAGTCATTGGAAGAAGTGTAATCAATTGTCATCCTCAGAAGAGTTTTGATAAGGTACAGAGAATTATGACTGCTTTCAAGGAAGGCAGGAAAGACAAGGCAGTTTTTTGGATTCAAATGAATGACCGTTTTCTACTCATAAGCTATTTTGCAGTAAGAGAGGATAATGGGGAATTTGTCGGAACTCTGGAAGTGTCACAAGATGTGACCGAAATCCGAAGCCTTGAAGGTGAACACCGGCTTCTCGATTGGGAATAGTGTAGAAAGATATCCAGATCGAAACTGATGACATTTGAGAAGACAAACGAGTAGAAACTTAACGAGGAGATGTAATCTGTACTCAGGAGAGATGTAGATGGATGCCAAGAAAGTCATCATTGTCCCACATACGCACTGGGACCGAGAATGGTATCTGCCATTTCAGAGATTCAGATACATGTTGGTCGAGCTAATCGACGAACTCCTTGACACGCTGAAACAGCAGGATTTCATGTTCATGTTGGATGGTCAAACGGTTGTTCTGGAGGACTATTTCGAAATCCGTCCCGAGCGAAAGGAGGAGCTATTGCAAAGGATTCGACAGGGCAAGATTGCCGTGGGACCATGGTACCTTCTGCCTGATGAGTGGTTAGTGGGCGGTGAGAGCCTGATTCGCAATCTAGAGTACAGCTATGACCTAGGAAAGAAGCTCGATATCCCCCTGATGCAGGTAGCATACTTGCCAGACCAATTCGGGCATTCGAGCGTTATTCCCCAGCTAATAGGTGACCTCACCAACTTGAAGACAGCCATACTCTGGAGAGGAGTGCCGCCAGACATTATGACAGTTCCATTTACCTGGAAATCACATCCAACTTCCTCAATGTCGATACTTGGTGTCTATCTGCCTGGCGGCTATGGCAACGTCGCTAGATTCCCAGAGAGCTACGACGGATTCGTTGACAAGATCAACGAGAGCATTACTGAGCTGGAGCCATTCTCGCCCCTCCCGCTGTATCTGTTGATGAATGGGTCTGACCACCTCGTCCCCCAGCCATTTATCCAAGGGCACGCAGAGAAAATGAAACAAGAGGGGCAAGACGTCACTCTTGGTTTTCTTAACCACTATGTCGAGGCACTGGAGAAGGCAGTGACTGAATCGAGTTACAATCCCCCTGTATATGCAGGTGAGTTTCGGTCTCCAGCCAGAGCTCCGCTACTACAGGATACCTACTCAACCCGCATGTGGATCAAGCTCTGGAATCAGAGGGTTGAAGATACACTTCTACTGAAAGCGGAGCCTGTCAGTGCGTATCTCTGGCATCACTTGGGACACTCGTATCCAACCAGCTTTCTCGAGACCGCGTGGAAATGGCTACTCCGGAATCACCCCCATGACTCCATCTGTGGTTGCTCGATCGACCAGACTCATGCCGAGATGAAAGTACGTTTCTCTTGGGCTGAGTCAATTGCAGAAAGCGTTATCGGGGGAGCAATCAAAACCATTGAGAAATTGGCAAGTCCATCTGACAAATCGTGCATCCTTGCTTTCACTTCAGGAACCAGCTTGGAAACCCCAGTTCGCATTGAGTTCTCTCAACCCAGAGAGAGGAGTGTCAAGGGGCTGCAGGCACCCGATGGGACAATCTACAGCGTCCAACCTGTCAGATCTCAGGAAGATGTATTTCTGGAAACAACAGTAGGTATGACTACTGCAAAAATGGGCATTGGAATGTTGCCAGGCAGGAAGCTCATCAACTTCTACATCAATGACTTCGAGCACTATGATGGCGATGAGCCAGGTCTCCTTGAGCTAAGGCTTATCGCAGACAGACAGCCTGTGGGCGACTTTGACATGGAAGATTTCAAGAAGCAAGCTCATGAACTCATAAAGAGCAAGCTGTACAAAAAGATACACCTCGTTGCAGTGCGTCCAAGCCAAAGTGTCTATGCGGCTGTTGTTCCTCTCCGGCCATGGGCCTTCACAAAACTAAGCCCAGTTGATCAAGTCCCTAAGTCTGCATCCAGGGATACATTCCAAGCAAGCAAGAACCATGTAAGCAACAGATTCTATTCAATCACCTTCAACAAAGATGGAACATTCACTGCTGTTAACACAGAAACCGGTCGGAGATACGAACACCTTCATGCCTTCGAAGACTTCGGTGACCGTGGTGATGTGTACACCTTTGGCAGAGTAGAACCAGAGAAGGTCAATGTGAAGAACGTCAAGCGATTCATTGTGAGTAATGGGCTAGTCATGACCGAGATACGCCAGACGATGATGCTTGAAGTGTTTGAAACCTTGGATGACACAAGAGAAAAGCGCGTTGGCAAGGTGGAGATACCAATCGAGTCAACTTTCAGGTTCTATCGTGATACACCTCGAGTTGAGATTAGAACTAAACTGACAAACACTGCCAAGGACCATAGGCTCAGAATCTGCTTTGACCTCCCATTCATTTCAGAGTTCACACGGACTGCAACCCATCTAGGATGTGTGATGCGAGAGGCAGATGCGGAGAGAGTCCCGGATGCCTCCGAGCTTGAGAGGACCAAATCCACCTATCCTGAGATGCCTTCTGGCATTCAACCTCAGAAACGATTCATCAGAGTCGAAGATGAGAAAGGTGGTGATGCTATCACAGTCTTCAACAAAGGAATGCCAGAGGTTGAACTTGTAGATAGGAAAAGGATTGCAGTTACACTTGTCCGTTCCGTAGGCTGGCTTTCGCGTTCCGACTACCCTGAAAGACCCATTCATGCAGGACCGCCTGAGGAAACGCAAGGGGCTCAAGAAATTGGCACAGACTATGAATATCACTATGGATTGTTATTGCATTCGGCTGGCGACCCATTGTACATGAGTGCTGAACACGGAGAAGCAGGCTCGCAAGAAGTGATAGCAATCGCCCTTGACCAAGTAGAGCCAAACGCCAGCTTGCTCGAACCGATTATCGAGCTGAGCAATCCGAATGTGAGAATCTCTTCACTACGAGTTCGCAATGGTTCTGTGATGGTTACGATGTTCAACTTGAAGAACAATGATGAAGCTACTGAGATGAAGGTGATTGGGCGAGTTACTAATGTCAGGGAAGTGCGAATCGATGGGACGACACTCAGGGACCATTCTGTTGATGATAGTAAGGTCACGCTAAGATTCAGTCCTCGAGAGATCAAGATGTGCATCTTGCGGCAAGCTGGATTATCGTAGTCTATTGGATAAGGCTAACAGCAAGTGGAAAGAAAAGAGTATGATATTGTACTCAGGGTTCTGCAGTGGACCATTCAGATCTATAATTGCGTTAGTAAGAGATAATGATGCTTGCGCCATTGAAATACGAATTCCTATAAAGCGAATTCCAGAATCTTCCACACTATGAGCGACGTCGTGATCAGGTGCCAAGACCTCACAAAGTATTACGGGGAGTCCCGCGGTATCGAGAATTTAAATCTGGAAGTCCTCGAGGGAGAGGTTTTTGGCTTCTTGGGTCCCAACGGGGCAGGGAAGACCACCACAATTCGGACTCTTCTGGGGCTGATTCACAAAACTTCGGGAGAGGCGTCAGTGTTTGGACTCGATCCGGATCAAGATTCGCTGCGGATTCGTGAGCGCGTCGCCTACTTGCCTGGTGAACTAGGCGAATTCAAGGATAAGACTGGCCGCCGGATTCTGAAGTACCTCTTCGGGCTCTACGACACTGACGTCCGCTGGGCTAGGGTCGAGGAGCTGGCCACTACCCTTAGGCTTGATCTCGACCGAAACATGAACAATCTCTCTAGAGGAAACAAGCAAAAAATCGGGGTGATTCTAGCCCTGGTACCGGATGTGGAGCTTCTCATCCTCGACGAGCCAACCGCGGGTCTCGACCCGCTAATCACCCAAGATGTCTATAGACTCATCAACGAGAAACAAGCGGAGTCCGGCTGCACGGTGTTCCTGAGCTCTCACATGCTCGGGGAGGTCGAGAACGTGGCCAGCCGCGTGGGGATCATTCGCAACGGGAGCATTGTTGAGGTCGCGACCCTGCAGAAGCTGAAGGGACTCGCTCTGAAGCGGGTGGAATTGCTGTTCGATTCCCCTGTCGATAAGGCCATTCTCCGTACTCAGATCCCAGCGGATATTGTTGCAGAGGTCTCCATCGACAACTCCCGCGCCCACTTTTTGGTGAACCGAAACGACCTCCGTGCACTCCTCGAGTGCTTGCGCGAGGTGCAGTTCACTGACCTCTATATCACCGGCCCAGACTTGGAGGATATCTTCTTGAAGTACTACCACGGTGACTCCGCCTCCGTTCAGGAAGAGAAGAGAATCACATCGGAGGTGTCGTAGATGCTGAAGGCGCTTTCGGTCATTATTGAGCAATTCCGTGAGAAGAAGTGGTCACTCCTCCTGTTCGGCGGTGCTGTGGGGCTGATGGGACTCGCCATCATTGCAATCTTGGAATATATTGATGTTAGCGCATATGCAGATATCTTTGAAAGTATGCCCGAATTTGGAGACTTCTTTGGTGGATTTGTCGCTTTTAGTACTCCCTATGGCTTCGTTGGCATGGAGCTCTTCGCATTTATGTGGATATTCGTGGGTATCTTCCTGGTTTACATGGCCTCCAGCGCTGCTCTCCCGGCAGAGGTCGAGAACAAGACCATCGACTTAATCCTCTCAAAACCGATTAGCCGGTCGTCCTACCTCGCGGGTAAGATTGGCTTCTTATACCTCTACATCGCCGGTCTTATGGGCATCGTGGTGGTATTCGTCGGGGCAGGGATGGCGATCTCGCCGACGTTCATTGATTTCGGACTCCACTGGGATCGACTGTTTGTGGTCTATGGAATCATCGTCCTGCATCTTGGCACAATGGTCATGACTGCCGTATTGTTCGCTACGATTTTCTTGGATACAAAGAAGACGATGGGAGCCGCCATGATGATAACGTTCCTGATGTTCTTCATCGGGTCGTTCTGGATGTACTTCCCAGAAGCGCAGCAGGGTATCAAGTATGCCTCAACCTGGTTTTACTACAACACCACGGATCTGTTCGGTTTGGGAATCTTTGATAACCTCCTGCGGGACGTCCTCGTGTTGGGAGCGGTCAATGCAGTTCTCATCGTTGCCAGTCTGCTTGTCTTCCGTCGTCGGGATATCCCTGTCTAGACGCATGGAAAGCTGAAGGATTATTAGGGGCATATTCTCATACTATGGTATGCCAATCTCAAATTCTGAGACTGTCCAAACAGAGGTAGCAAAGCTAATTCCATTCTATTCAAATTCATTATTCTTCAAAATGCACAATGTGTTCAAAAACAGAACAACATTCTCGCTCCTATTGTGGCTATATGAGAATGAGGGGGGATTCAATGTTGAAGATGTTATTGCTGGATTTAATCTTAGTAGGTCGTCTGCATTTAGGTACTGTCGAATGCTGGCGGATGCAAAAGTGGTTAATCGAACATGGGATGTTGCGGAAAAGGATGTTCGAGCCTATGCAAAAAATAGGTTCGTAATCAACGACTATGGAACGAAACTGATTGATGCCCTCTTGTTTCTGGAGAAAAGTACTCAATCAATCCACATGAATGATTCAGAATCTCGGATCAGATCTCAGAAAGATTGGAATCTCAGAAATCAGATCTCAGGAAAATTGGAATCTCAGATCTCAGGAAGATTGGAGGATTATCCTCATACTAGGAAATTTGAGGATTTCATTTTCACCTTGATGAGTAAAGAGTATGGCGATATCAAAGATAGAAATGTGAATGTCGTATGGGGGCGAACAGGGGCGAATGCAGTAATCATTTGGAGCCAAAACAAGTCGGATATAATTAGATGCAATGTAGCGGTAAGAGATTGGCCTGAACCAGCAATCTTTGGATTGCTATCGCATGAACTCTCACATATTGCACTAGGTGCTGATTTACACAGCGAACTTCAGGCAGATAAAGATGTGATTGCGCGAGGACTAGGACAATGCCTAGCGATAGAGAGGGCATTCACACTCAAATATGCTGATCATATTATTGGAGAAGGAAAGGACAAATATCTTGGATATAAGTCCATAAAGAAGCTATTGAAGACTCACGAAGTTCAGCAACTTGACAGCTTAATGTCAGACCTTGGGATGACGACAGATGTTGATAAGAAATGATCCGCGGGAATTGCGCCCCGCTGGAGTTTCTTCATATTACTATTAGTGTTCCACTAGTTGCTGGTGTACATGACAGAGCGCTGTATCCGAGAGATTAGACTGCATGGTTTTCGCCAAAATTTATATGTATTAATAATTTTCTCACCAATCCAAGTATCAAGAAAAACATCATTTTTATACCATTCAGGGTTTATCATAGTATTACCTGGATAGCGGCAGGATTCGAGCCCTTCCAGTTTCTGCCAGCAACTGAGTTCAGTTCGACATTTTGTGAAGTTGTGCTCGACAATTCGGTAACTCTATTAAAGAGGAATCTGGAACAACCGCCTAGAGAGGAACAGCTTTGACGGACTACATGGACATCTTGAAGGAAGAAACTAGGAATGTTGAACAAGCGCTTGAAGAATTCCTTAGTGAGAAGATAGAAGAAGTTAGTCAGCTCGGCTCGTGGCACAAGAAGTACTACGAGAATGTCAAGGAGTACATGATGCGAGGAGGGAAGCGACTGCGTCCAATCCTCGTGGCTGTTGGGTACAAGGCCATTAGGGAAGATGTCGAGATTGAGAATCTGTATCGAGCGGCGTGTTCGGTGGAGATACTACACAATGGGTCCCTCTTGCATGACGACCTAATTGACCACGATGAAACCCGTCGCGGTGGCAAGACATTCCACGCAACATACAGGGACCTCCATTTCGAGCGGAGTAAGGAAAAGAATGAGTCCAAGGACTTCGGGATGACCATGGCGATTCTGGGAGGCGACTCGCTAATCAACATGGGTGCAGCAGCAATCACCTCTGCACAGCTCGATCCGGATGTTAGTACGATATGCCAGCACTATTACCAGCACTCCTTCCGGGGTCTTGTTGACGGTGTGCTGCTTGAGATGAACATGATAACAGATCCAGACGCCACCCCTGAAACCTATTTGCAGATGGTTAAAATGAAGACGGCTGTACTCTTCGAGAGGTCTCTCATGATGGGTGCAGTCATGGCGCGAGCAACGAAATCACAGCTGGCTGCACTGGAGGAGTTTGGAGTAAAGGCTGGTCAGGCATTCCAAGTGCAAGATGACATCCTCGGTTCGTTTGGCGATGAAGCAAGGACAGGAAAGTCAACATCTGGAGATATCCGAGAAGGGAAGAAGACATACCTTGTCTTTGAAACATACGAGAGAGCTACACCTGAACAGAGGAAAGAGCTAGATGACCTTCTTGGAAAAGGGGGAATGACGGATGAGGAAGTGCAAAGGGTGAAGAACATCTTCAGCAAGTCTGGAGCCTTGGAGGCATGTCAGGAGCGAATGCAGGACCTACTCAAATCCGGTCAGGGATCGTTAGATAAGGCTGAACCCCCACTAACTACACGGTACAAGGAGTTTCTCATCGGCATCTCCAACTTCCTTGCACAGCGGAATTACTGATATTGACATCGTTGTCCAACCGGAAGAATCAACTTGGGATTACATCAGCTCGTCACTTGCCGAACATTGCAGGACTTATTAGATAGTTTGCTGCGCACCTCGTCAACTCAATATGTGAGGTAATTATCAATGGTTTTTAATCCCCTACCCGGTCTTGAGTGGGCTTGGGACGTAGTAGCTCTGGTTATTTCGATAATCGCAATAATGCTACTTGTTCAAATCAACGCCAAGATAGAGGCGAGTGGCAAGCTCTCAACGACCGTAACACGGAAAGTTATTCATATCTTTGCGGCTCCAGTCTATGTCGTAACTTGGGTACTATTCACAGGTACGTGGCTAAGCCGCTGGCTGGCACTAATCGTTCCCCTATTCTTCGTCTTGCAGTTTGTCGCGATTGGCACTGGCAAGATTAAGAACGAAGATTTTGTTCGCTCAATGTCAAGAAGTGGAAACCCCCGGGAACTCCTTGGAGGTACTCTGTATTATTCCTTGATGATGGTAGTGATGACGATTCTCTGGTTCTACGTCCCAGCTACTGCGGATCTGAGTCTGGCAACTCCTATGGCACTGATTGTCTTTGGCTGCTTGGCAGGCGGCGATGGCCTTGCTGATGTGATTGGACGCAAATACGGTGGTGAAAAGAAGTTTGGGATTGGTGGTGCAGAGAGAACGGTGGTTGGGTCAATCGGCATGTTCATTGGCTCATTCTTGTTCAGCTTCATCTTGGTGCTAATCTTCTCACTGGAAGTCACATCCTGGGTCATCATGGACATGGTTGTGCCAATACTAATCATTAGCATTGTTGTAACCATTGTTGAAGCATTGTCCCCCAAGGGCTTCGACAACTGGACTGTGCCCATTGCAGCAATAGTGATGGTTCTACTATTGCCATATCTAGGGGTATATCTAGGATTTACCTGGGCGTTTCCGGCGTTCAGTCTGTTCTAGGTCCTATGGTGTAATTCGATGAATCAAGAACTGACGGTGCTCAAGCTCGGCGGCTCGCTCATAACGGATAAGTCAAAACCATATACGGTTCGTGACAAGATCCTGGAGTCGGTCTCTCGCGAGATTATGGAGTGCATGGACGAAGGCTTGATCAAGTCATTGGTCCTTGTGCAGGGCGTCGGGTCATACGGGCACCCTCCAGTTCTTGAGCACAAGATTCACAAGGGCTATCTTGGTCCTCAGCAGTTGCTCCCTCTCTCTAAGACACAGGCCAAGGTTGCGAAACTACGGGCAATTGTCGTGAAAAACCTCCAGAACGCAGGAATTCCAGTTTGTCTCATGTATCCATCTTCAATGATTACATCAGACAAGATGAAGATGACTCGACACTTCTTTGAACCATTGAGGGGCTTCTTGTCGGTGGGCATGGTTCCTCTGTTGGGAGGAGATGTCCTCATCGACACTGTAATGGGGTGGTCTGTGGGAAGTGGCGATCCCCTAGCGGTCCTGATTTCGCGTGAACTAGGCGCCAGGAAACTGATCTTCGCCTCCGACGTTGCAGGGATTTTTGATGGCGACCCAAAGTTGAACCCGTCAGCTACGCAGTTCGATGAAATCAACCTCAACAAGATGGAGCAGGTCATGGAGCAGATGGGCGCATCGGGAGCGGTCGACGCCAGTGGCGCCATGAAGGGCAAGATTACTTCTGTCGAGCCTGCTAAGGATTTGATTAAGGCGGGTCTCGAGGTTTCGATAATCTCCATGATGGAACAAGGAAGCCTCAAGGCACTACTGGAAGGAAACAAATCGAAGTCCACACAAGTAGTAGTCAGATAGCGGACAGTGGGTCCATACCATAGCCCAACTCCAGCTGACGAGAAAGACAATTAGGTAGGTCAATCCTAAGAACATCCGCAATGAATAGCAATCCACCATACTTGGACGAGAACTTGGGCATCGAAGAAAGAGTTTCAGACCTCCTCTCAAGATTGACAACCAAGGAGAAGTACATGCTCCTCGCCAGTCATGACAGAAGGCGTATCTACACTACCAAACCAATCAAGCGTTTGCGCATTCCCTCTTTCAAGATGACTGACGGCCCACTTGGCGCCTCCTATCACTCCAGCGGCTTCAAGAAGAACACTAGATTCCCAGCCCCAATATCACTCGCAGCTACTTGGAACAGGAAACTCGCAGGAGAGGTCGGAGCTGCGATGGGAGAAGAAGTTCGCGCAATAGGCAGGCACATGATACTTGCTCCAGCAATGAATATTCACCGAACACCCCTATGTGGAAGGACCTTTGAATACTTCAGCGAAGATCCTTACTTGACTAAGGAGATAGCGATTCCCGTGGTAAAAGGAATTCAAAGCCAGGGCATCGGGGGCTGCCTCAAACACTATGTCGCCAACAATCAAGAAACCGATCGAGCAACCTGCAGTGCCGAAATAGATGAACGGACCCTCCATGAGATATACCTTCGAGCTTTCAGGGCAGTAGTAAAAGAAGTAGACCCTTGGGCGATTATGGCCGCCTACAACAAAATCAACGGCGTATACGCGTGTGAAAACAAGTACCTAATTCGTGACTTGCTGTTGGATAGTTGGGGCTTCAAAGGCATTGTCATGACAGACTGGTTCTCAACAAGAAAAGACCAGACTACTGAGGGATGTATCAATGCGGGACTCTCTCTGGAGATGCCGTGGCCATTCAAGTACAAGGTCAAATTGTTGAAGAACGCCCACAACGAGGGTATTCTCACCGATAAAGCTCTGAATGATTTAGCTCGAAGGAACTTACGCGTAATGATGCTGACGGGAGCAATCGGGGACGCAAAGGCACTACCCAGAGGGTCTCGAAACACCCCTCAACATCATGACATTGCTCGTCGAGCAGCTGAAGAAGGAATGGTACTTCTGAAAAACGAAGAAGGCCTCCTACCACTCGACATACGAGCAATAGACACGATAGCGCTCCTCGGACCCAACCTGAAGAAGAAATTCGGCGGATTTCTCAAGGGAGGTTCGTCAGGTGTAAAGCCGCCATTCGAGATAACGCCACTTGCAGGAATGAAAGAAAAATGCAAAGGTAAGATCAAGATTGTTACCGATGCTTCGCAGGCGGACCTTGCCATAGTCTTCGCAGGTTTGGATAATGGCAAGGGTGGGGACTCAGAATTCCAGGATCGGACTTCACTCAATCTACCTGCAGACCAGATTACATTGATCAATCGGACTGCATCCACTAATCCAAACACGATTGTTGTGTTGATAGCAGGGAGCCCAATAGCAATGGACGATTGGCTTGAAGCTGTACCAGTTGTCTTGGAAGCATGGTATTCGGGGATGGAGGGAGGTCGTGCGATTGCCAATGTTCTGTTTGGGGATGTTGACCCATCTGGGAGACTCCCATTGACATTCCCCAGAAAGCTCGCTGACTCCCCTGCACACAGCAGTGGCTCGAGCAGGACATACCCAGGTGACGAAGAGAAAAAGGTCTACTACGATGAGGGAATCTTCGTTGGTTA
>DAOVDG010000095.1 GCA_030669595.1 Candidatus Thorarchaeota archaeon | reverse complement strand
TCCACCGGTATCCCATTGTACCTTTTGAGTGAAGTTCGCCATCTTCACAAGATCAACTATCGGGGGTCTCGCATCCAGATATCCGATAGCATCCCATAAAAGAGCAGCAGAATAGGTCGCCTCTATGCGTGAGGTTCCCTCTCCATCAAGATTGTAGCCCCCTTCGGCTGTGTCGTACCTATCAGTCAGATAGGTATTCAGGGACTCAAAACGGGTTGCTGGATTGGCCGCAGTTGGTATCGTTGTGAATGCCATCGCTAGAATGGCTACTGCTATCATTAAACCTGCTACTTGGACCTTCTTCATGCGGACACCACGGTCAAATAGGTGACACCGAGAACACTGTCTCGGCGCGTTGTGCCTCGGACTGCTGGGGTGTTATTAACATTTCCCCATGTTGAACAGTTGTACACTAGCGCGGGCCCGTCTTTTCCTTGCGAATGTACTTGTATGCAGAATCTGCAGCGACTGCGCCTTGACCAGCCGCCACAACGATTTGCTTCATCGTATCCACGACATCGCCTGCTGCAAAGAGACCTGGCACGTTTGTCTTCTGTTCGCCATCTACAAAAATCTCGTCGCGCTTGTTCATCTTCACTTCGAGAGGCTTTACAAGCTTGCTCTCAGGATCTGAACCAAGAGCCACAAAGACACCATCAATCTCTAATGTTCGTGTTTCGCCACTCTTGACGTTCTCAATCAGGATGTCTGATATCAGCTGATCACCGTGGAACTCCTTTACAACATGATCCCACACAATCTCTGTATCAGTTCTGAACAACATATCCTGTACTGCTTGTTCAGCTCTCAGAGCATCTCTTCGATGAATCACGTATACCTTCCCTGCTAGTTCAGACAGATACAGTGCCTCGGTTATAGCGGTGTTGCCGCCCCCGATGACAGCCAATGTCTTCCCTCTAAAGAGCGGCCCATCACAAGTAGCACAGTAGGAAACACCTCTTCCTGTGAATTCATCCTCTCCTGGCACGCCCAGCTTTCTGTGACCTCCCCCAGTGGTAACGATTATCGCCTTTGCGATGTACTCCCCACGCCTCGTTTCCAGAGCGAAGTCCCCTGAGCCTTCAAGTATCTTGATACCCTTTACTTCGGTGATTTCCTTGTACTCTGCTCCGCACTTCTTGAGTTGTTCTTTCATTTTATTGGCTAAATCCATACCAATAATGAAGTTGAAGCCTGGGTAGTTTTCAATGCCCGGGCTCGTGGCTTGCGCTCCTCCCAAGACCTTTGACTCTAGTAGCATTGTCTTGAGCCCGTATCGCGCACCATACATGGCCGCGGTCATTCCTGCGGGCCCTCCGCCAATCACTATGAGTTCCCAGTTCAAGTCAATCTCATCAGTCATTTGGATGTCATCCTGTAAGGCGGTCGAGATGGGCTATACTCGTTTTTCATTGTTACCTTAATCTTTCTTGCTATCATATCCCCTTGGTTTGCTCAGGAAAAAGAGGGGTGATGGAGCGCTATGGCTCCATTACTCTGTTATACGTTACATCATTCCGGGCATGCCGCCCATGCCACCCATACCGCCCATACCACCGCCTGGTGGTGCTGGTGGAGGACCGGCCTTGGCTGCTATCACATCGTCGATCCTAAGGATCATCTGGGCAGTTTCTGACGCCGCACGAATGGCCTGATGCTTCACGCGAGATGGCTCAATGACGCCTGCTTTCAGCATGTCGACGCTCTTGCCCTTGAACACATCCACACCGTACCAAGTACCTGTTGCTTTGGAGTGGTCTTTGTTCAGGTCGGCAATGATGTCAATTGGGTCGTGACCGCCATTCTCAGCAAGTGTTCTTGGGATAACTCTGAGAGCCTCTGCAAATGCCTCGATGGCTAGCTGCTCACGGCCACCTATTTGGGTGGCATAAGTTTCCAGGCGCTTGGCTATCTCTGCTTCAATGGAACCGCCGCCAGCAACGTATGTGTTGTCCTCGACGACATTTCTTACCACGGAGAGCGCATCATGCAGTGCCCTGTCAGCTTCGTCGACGACATGTTCGGTGCCGCCTCTGATGACGATTGATACCGCCTTCGGGTCCTTGCAGTCTCGGACGTACAGGAGCTTATCATCAGCAATCCTGACTTCCTCAACAATGCCTGCTTTGCCTAGGTAATCCTTGGTGAGCTCATCTAGGTTTGTTGCTATGCTGGCGCCTGTGGCCTTTGCTAGCTTCTCCAGAGTGCTCTTCTTAGCCCTTCGGATGGCTAAGACTCCCGCCTTAGCCAAATAGTGCTGTGCCACATCATCGATGCCCTTCTGGCAGATGAGAACGTTCGCACCGGAGTCGATGACTTTGTCAACCATGTTCTTGAGCATGCGCTCCTCCTCATCGAGGAAGGCTTTAATCTGGTCCGGGCTGTCAATCCGAATCTCAGCATCGAACTCGGTCTTGGTCACCTCTATCGCCGTATTAACCAGAGCGATTTTGGCAGCCTCGATTTTCCTTGGCATAGCAGCATGTACAATCTCCTTATCGATTACCATGCCCTTTACGAGCTCGGTTTCGTCGAGGCTCTTGCCTTGCTTCTTGATAATCTCAATCATATCGATGTCTGCCCTTTTCTTGCCGTTGATGTCTTCGGCAATCTGCAAGACTGCCTTGACAGCGATGTTAGAAAAGTGGTCCCTTGAACCAACTATCGACTTGCTGTTCATAGACGTGTCGGCAATGCTTTTCAATGTCTTCTTGTCCGGGTTTTCCATGGTGATGGATAGGTCCGCCAGAATCTCTGTTGCCTTGTCCGCTGCTTTCTGATACCCCCCAACAATAATCGTTGGGTGAATCTTCTTCTCAAGCAGGCTCTGTGCTCTCTTCAAGAGCTCGCCAGCGATGACAACTGAAGTGGTCGTGCCGTCACCAGTTTCCTGGTCTTGGGTCTTTGCCACCTCAACAAGCATCTTCGCGGCTGGATGCTGGACGTCAATCTCCTTCAAGATTGATGCACCATCGTTTGTGATTGTGACATCTCCTAGAGAGTCGACGAGCATCTTATCCATGCCGCGCGGTCCAAGTGTGGACTTGACTGCATCGGCTATAACGATACCTGCCATAATGTTGTTGCCTTGGGCGCTTCTACCGCGCTCGCGCTCTGTGCCCTCCTTTAGGATCAGGACGGGTGTTCCAGATAATTGTGCCATTTCTTGTTCCCCTAGTAATTTGTACACCGGACTAGGCGTCAACTCAGTGTAACCTAACCCAGCTTACCAATGGTAAAACTGTACATGGACTTCGGACTTTTGGATATAAAGATTGAGTTTGCGCTATGGATTGCGGGCTTCATCTGTGTGGTTCACCAAACAAAGGAATTAAGAATAACAACCGAACTCGTAAGCTGATTCGATTTCATTTGGAGGAGTTCCACTCATGGATTTCACAATAAACACAGGTGGCCAAGCCGGGCAAGGGATAGATACCATTGGCGACCTGATAAGTCAGGTCTTTGTCAAGACAGGATTCTATGTTCACGTCTTGAAGGATTTTGAATCAAGAATCAGAGGAGGATACAACTCCAACCAGATTCGAGTGAGTGATTCGCCAGTCTACGCTGCCTCTGATAAGGTCGATCTCATAATAGCAATGACCAAGGATGCGATTGTAGAACAACGCAGCCGCTTGACCGAGGGTGGTGTGATAATTTTCGATGAAGGGATTGAGTTTGATGAGCTGGAATCATGTCATCTCTCAACACCTCTGGAGAAGACAGCTAAAGAAGTGGGTGGAAGTACGCGAATGACTAATGCTGCAGCTCTTGGCGCCGCTCTCGCTGTGCTGCAATTCCCATTCAAGCTAGTCGAAAATGCTCTCACAGATAAGTTTGAGAGGAAAGGTAAGAAGGTTGTCGCCAGCAATGTCGCAGTCGCAAAAGCTCTGTACGATCTAACCACTGAACAATTCTCAGGGACCTGTAGTCAGAACCTTAGTTCTATTAAGAAAGGGCCGTCCAAAGATCTCCTTTTCATCAATGGGAATCGTGCCTTGGCTCTGGGAGCGATGGCTTCCAATTTGAAATGGATTTCTGCCTACCCCATGAGCCCCTCCACACAGGTTTTTCAGGACATCGTGTCACAGGCTTACAAGCTAAACATAGGAACCCTACAGGCAGAGGATGAGCTATCAGCGATAACGATGGGTCTCGGAGCATCATTCGCTGGTGCTAGAGCTTTCGTGACAACCTCAGGCGGCGGGTTCTCCCTCATGGTCGAGGCGCTTGGACTTGCAGCGATTACAGAAACCCCAATTGTGATATACAATGCTCAACGACCTGGCCCCGCCACGGGACTGCCCACACGAACTGAACAATCAGACCTTCTCTTCATGGCACACGCGAGTCAAGGCGAATTTCCACGCATCTTGCTAGCACCAAAGGATCCAGTAGAAGGCTTCGAAGTTGCCACGCGGGCCTTTAACCTGGCTGACAAGTTTCAGGTTCCTGTGATGATACTTGGAGACCAGTATTATGCGGATTCGATGATGAATATCCCTCGTTTTGATGTCACAGGCGTTAGCATGGATCGCGGTCTAATTGCTGCGGATGGGCCAGACCCAGAGTATCTCAGATACAAACTCACCAAGGATGGTGTATCCCCAAGAGCCTTCCCGGGTGACGCCGGCAAGACAGTTGTTCATTCCGGTAATGTGCACTTGGAAAGCGGTCACATAACTGAGAACCCTGACTTGCGCAATGCAATGGTTGAGAAGTTGATGAAGAAGGTGCCTCACATACTCAAGACTCTAAATCCGCCCACAATCTATGGTACGAAGATAGCCGACATCACATTGCTGACTTGGGGGTCAACATGGGGCTCAGTCTATGAAGCCGTCAACCTTCTCAATGCTGAGGGTGTGTCAATCAATCAACTACACTTCTGTGACGTATACCCATTGAGGACTTCAACATTGAAGACAGTTTTCAAGAAGGCCAAGAAGATCGTGGCCGTGGAGCAGAACGCAACCTCGCAATTCGCAAGGTTAGTTCGAATGGAAACTGGTCTCGGCGTGGATTATCATATCAACAAATACGACGGGAGACAAATGACTGCGCGGTGGGTCATGACGCAGTTGAAGGAGGCTGGTATGGTATGATTACGGTTGAAGAGCTTGAAGGAAAACAAGCGATAACTTGGTGTACTGGATGCGGCAACTTCGGAATACTGGCCGCTCTCAAGAAAGCAGTGATAGAGCTAGGTGTTCCCCGTCATGAGATTCTCTTGGTTTCCGGGATTGGATGTTCCAGCAAGGCTCCACACTACATCAATCTGAACATGTTCCATACCCTTCACGGAAGAGCTATTCCTGTTGCGACTGGCGCTCACCTTGTTAATCCGGATCTCAAAGTCATTGTGAACACCGGGGACGGTGATGGTCTAGGTGAGGGCTTTTCCCATTACATACATGCTGCTCGCCGCAACGTCAACTTGGCAGTCTTCATTCACAATAATGGGGTAATGGGTCTCACGAAGGGTCAGTTCTCACCAGCTGCACAGCGAGGATATGTATCGAATACTTCACCTCCTCCTCCAGGAGCTCCGATGTGGCCAATCAATCCGGTCGCTCTTGCAATCGCAGGAGGCGCAACCTACGTGGCACGTGGGTTCTCAGGAAATCAGAAGGATCTTGTGACGCTCATGGTCGAAGCTGTACAGCACAGGGGTTTTGCAGTTGTAGATATTCTTCAGCCCTGTGTGACATGGAATCGAAAGCTCACATGGAAGTTCTACAATGAGCGGGCGTACTCGCTGCAGGAGGAAGGACACGACACAACGAACAAGATGCTTGCCTTGGAGAAGTCGTTCGAATTTGGAGATAGGATACCAGTCGGCTTGTTTTACAGGTCGGAACTTCCCGACCTAGCATCCGGCTTGGCATTGCCCAAGGACAGCAGACTCAGAGACCACGAAACGGATAGAGCGTTGCTCCAACAAGTTGTGAATGACTTGACATTGTAATGGCTCTGTAGGATAACACAACGGGGAGGACACTGAATGAAAAAGGCCCGCACAGAGAAGGATGTGCTTGGAGAACTTGATGTTCCTGCGGATGCCTATTGGGGAATCAATACACAACGCGCAATTGAGAATTTCCAGATAAGCGGTCTGCGATTCTCTCAGAGATTCATCCTGTCACTCGCCAAGGTGAAGAAAGCGTGCTTGTTGTCAAACATGGAGAGTGGTGACCTGGATGAGGGTTTGGGGAATGCTGTTCTTCAGGCTGTAGATGAAATGCTGGATGAGAAACGATTCCTAGACCAGTTTCCTATCGATGTATTTCAGACTGGTTCTGGAACTCAGACTAACATGAATATGAATGAGGTTCTCGCAAACCGGGCTAATGAAATCTTAGGGCATCCAAAGGGAATGAAATCGCCTGTTCATCCGAATGATCACATCAACAAGGGTCAGTCATCAAATGACGTCATTCCCACAGCGATGCATCTAGCGGCGATGGACGCAATCACTGTTGATCTATTGCCTTCCATTGAAACACTGATTCAAGCCCTTGAACAAAAAACCAAACAATTCGAAGGCATCGTAAAGGTAGGACGGACTCATCTTCAGGATGCAGTACCTATACCTCTCTCCACGGAGTTTGAGGTTTATCGTCAACAGTTCGATGCGGTCAGCAAGGCATTGCACAGCGCCCTTGACGAACTTACTGTGATTCCCATTGGTGGCACTGCTCTTGGAACCGGGCTCAATGCACCCAATGGATTCGCAGAGAGAGTGACAAAACATCTCAGTGACCTCGCAGGGCGACCAATCAAAATCAATCCAGTCAAGGCTGAAGGGATTGCTTCACACAGCAAGCTTGTAGCTATGAGTGGGACCCTTCGTCAGCTGGCATTGGCATGCATCAAAATGGCTAATGATGTCCGTTGGATGGGTAGCGGCCCACGTGCCGGGTTAGGCGAATTGCTACTGCCGCAGAATGAACCAGGTTCATCGATAATGCCCGGAAAGATCAACCCCACTCAGGCAGAGGCATTGATTCAGGTTTCCCTGCAGGTCATGGGAAATGATTCCACGATTGCTTTGGCAGAGGGATTCGGAAGCATGCTTGACTTGAATGTCACAAAGCCTGTGATGATTATGAACCTTCTAGACTCGATTCGCATCCTGTCTAATGGCATCAAATCCTTCGTGAAACACTGCCTTGAAGGTTTGAAGGCGAACACTAACCACATCGAACTTCAACTAGAACAGAATCTTATGATTGTGACACGTCTGACGCCCATCATAGGATATGACAAGGCTTCAGAGGTGGCGAAAGCAGCTCATTCATCAGGAAAGACGATTAGAGAGACCTTGCTTGACATGAAACTCGAGATTGATGGAGATTTGGGCGAGATACTTGACCCAACGAAAATGGTGTAGTCTGGTTCCGACAGAAAAAGCTCCTTATGCTAGAACTGCACTTAAATTGCATTGCTCGGAGTGACTCCGAGGTGAGGAGAGATGCATTGGTGGATCTCAAGCACGATGTATTGATTATAGGCGCAGGGCTCTCTGGTCTGAGAGCCGCAATCGAGATTGTTGACACTCACGATGTCGCAGTCGTGACAAAGGTGCATTCTCTCAGGTCGCACTCCGTAGCCGCACAGGGCGGAATCAATGCTGCCATGAGTGCTGAGGACTCATGGGAATCACACGCTTTTGACACTGTCAAGGGATCCGACTATCTGGCCGACCAAGATGTCGTGGAGGTTCTTACCAAGAATGCTCCATCGGTCGTCATCGAGAACGAGCTGTGGGGTACAGCTTTCTCAAGAACCGAGGACGGAAAGATTGCACAGAGGTCTTTTGGTGGAGCGGCGTATCCACGAACATGCTACGCTGCTGACCGCACAGGGCACAACCTTCTCCACACAACTTTCGAGCAAGCTATGAGAAAGGGCGTGAAGTTCTATGACGAGTGGTTTGTAACTTCGCTCGCCAGGACCGAAGACCGGATTGTGGGAGTCACCGCCCTTGAGATCGCCACTGGCAAGGTGTTTGGCATCGTTGCCAAGGCTGTGATACTTGCAACAGGCGGCTTTGGTCGCGTTTATGGACGCTCAACAAATGCGCTCATCAATACTGGTGATGGCTGTGGTTTGGCGTTGAGAGCTGGCGTGCCATTGAAGGACATGGAATTCATTCAGTTCCATCCGACTGGATTGAAAGGCTCTAACATCCTGATAACAGAAGGCGCAAGAGGTGAGGGTGGATATCTTCTCAACTCTAAGGGAGAGCGGTTCATGAAGGAATATGCTCCTGAGAAGATGGAACTTGCGCCACGCGACACAGTTGCGCGAGCGATACAGACCGAGATCAATGAGGGTCGAGGCTTTGAAGGTGGGTATGTCCACCTAGACCTGACCCATCTGGGCGCGGCTAAGATCAAGGAGCGTCTTCCCGGAATTAGAGAGATTAGCATGGACTTTGCTGGAGTGGACCCAATCGAAGAACCCATCCCCGTGGTGCCAACTCAGCACTACTCTATGGGTGGAATCGATTGTGACAAGAACGGAATAACATCTCTGAAAGGCTTGTTTGCT
>DAOVDG010000080.1 GCA_030669595.1 Candidatus Thorarchaeota archaeon | reverse complement strand
ACGAACTCAGTGTCGCTCATCCGTCTTATTGACCATCCAACGTACGCAGTATAGAGTGATCCAATGCCGAAGACACAGAAGACTAACATCAGAAAAACACTAATGGCGACATTGATGAGATTCGGCGAGCTAGTCGAACCCCCCGTGTAGGTCAATATCATCTCGAACATAATCTGCGGGAATAGCGCGATTGCAAAGAAATATGGCGCAAGAAGAACTGCAACGATTACGGAGTTGCGATACTGGGCAGCCGCGAAGCACCTGAACGAACAGTAGGAAAATTTGCCCCCGCTCCAAATGCCCGACGTTTCGCTCTTGCCGCACCATGAGCATACTTCTCCGATTTTTTCTACTTCATCAGGGTTGGTATCTTCTCTAGATGCCTTTTCCATGTACACTTGGCTCCTCTGTTCGGTACGTTGATTGCCTTTGACCTAATAGATTCTTTCAGTTAACTCTCCAATCAACTCCGCGGGTTCACGATTTCTCTTCATGATTCCACCTCACTTACCTTTGCAAGAATATGTGGCTCTGTCTAGCTTGAGCTCAAGGACACGCTTCTGCTTGAGTATGACGAATCTGTTGAGCACAAGGACCCCATTGCTCTCTCTGGGCCAGAAAATTAACGCTCGACCACGCTTCTTCCCTTTAGGATCACTCTCTCAACAGAGTTGGAATCCTGCAGGATTGACAGGTCTCTCAACGGATTCTTATCTGGGGCTAGCACAAGCAGGTCGGCTGACTTGCCCGGTTCAAGTGTCCCCACATGTGCATCGATGTTCAGCGCTTTGGCTGCATTCAGTGTCCCTGCCACAATGGCATCCATCTCGGACATACCTCCCAGACGGACCATGAGTTCCAGTTCTTCCATCGATGACTTGCCGAACGGTGTGTAGGGCAGCCCCGAGTCTGACCCAAGCACAATCCTAATCCCTCCCTTCACTGCTTCTCTGAAACCCTTCTCAATCAACGGGAACAACTCCTTTTCTTTGCGAATCATGTGCTCGGGCAGAAGCCCCTCACCGTGATGTTGGAAGGACTCGTAGTACGTCACCAGAGTCGGCATGAGTAGTGTCTTATGTTTCATCATCAGGTCAACTATCCGACGTGTCATTGGATGGCCATGAACGAGAACATCAACGCCAGCCCGCACGGCATTCTCCATTCCCGTATCGCCGTAGGCATGAGCATGAACGCGCTTGCCTACCTTGTGAGCTTCTTCGACGGCCGCCTGCATCTCCTCCTTGCTGAAATGGGCGTTTATTGACTCTGTTTTCGCAGACGAAATCGCGCCAGTGGCAAGTAGTTTAATGAAGTCCACACCACGCGCGATTTCCTCTCTTGTTGCCCGCCGAACGTTATCTGGGCCATCTGCTTCGTTTTGCCTGAAGTCCTTGTCTTGTCCACCAGTGATTGTTATCATCCGTCCACAGACAAGCATTCGCGGCCCCCGAATGATTCCGTTTTCAATCGCCTGACGGACTGCAAGGGAAACATCACCTCGAGATGCTGCATCTCCAATGGTGGTGACTCCATGCTGTAGTATCCGCTCTGCAAACTCTGCACCGCGAATCGCCAAGTACTCGTCCGAGAATTTCTTCACCTCGGCCGGGTTGGTGCTTGTGTCATCAAAGCAGACATGTATGTGAGTATCGATCACTCCAGGCATCACCACTCTATCTGAGTAGTCCATTTTCACTGCGCTCACGTCTGCGCTCAGACCTGCTCCCACATCCACTATCCTCTCTCCTCGAATCAAGAGAGAAACATCGCTCAGGGTTTCACCATTACCGACTATTACCGTGCCAGCTTTCAGTAGGAATTCTTTCATGGTCACCACAGCGAAAGCAGTGCTGATTTCGTGCGCGAAAAGAAGGGACCTGCCTTTGAGTGTAGTGGCCGATGCTTCCTTTAATGTCGCTCACTTTCTCATAGCTGAAGTTTGAACGTATATTCCTCATCTTGAATGGCCAGATGACTCTCTACAACTTTTCCGGTCTTATGGATGAAGCGGACCATCTTCTGGTTTTGGGGGTGAACATATGCAATGAATCTCTTGACACCCTTGCTCTTGGCAATGCGCATGAGCTGGCTCAGCAAGAATGTCCCTACTCCTCGACCTTGGTATTCGTCTTCTACAAGTAGAGCAAACTCAGCCTCGTTCTTGCTTCGGTCCAGCAGATATCTTCCTGCTCCAATTATTTCCTCAACCTCTTTCTCGTCGTCGATACTGATTACCGCTACAATCGAGATGTCACGGTCCTGGTCTACATTGTAGAAGTCTTGGAGTGTCTGCCTTCTGAGGCTTCTCAACGGAGTAAGGAACCGGAAATAGATAGACTCCTCACTTAGATCATAGAACAGTTCCTTGATTCGGTCCGCGTCATCTGGACGAATCAATCTGAATTGCACGTTGACATCCCCATCAGGACCCTTGAAGGTTTCTTGGCACTCGTATTCCGTCGCGAAGTATGTTCCCTGAACCTGAAATGGCACTTGATCCTCGAACACATAGTGCATCTTTTTCGCCGCTTCCAATAGCTCATTCCTGAACTTCGGATGAGCAACAGCAATCAGTGACAGAACACGTTCCCGTATCGTTTTTCCGTGGAGTGTAGCCAGGCCGTACTCGGTGATGATATAATCGACATCGCCCCGTGTTGTGACTACTCCCGCTCCCTCGCTGAGACGAGACACAATCCTTGAAACCTCCCCGTCCATCGCGGTTGACAACATGCAAATGATGGCTTTACCACCTGGGGATTTTGATGCGCCGCGGATGAAGTCAACTTGACCCCCAATCCCGCTGTAGAATCTATGGCCAATCGAGTCTGCACATACCTGTCCTGTTAGGTCAATCTCAAGCGCAGAGTTGATTGCTATCATTTTCTTGTTTTGACCAATGACGTGTGGGTCATTGACATAGGCGGTGTCATGAAAATGGAACATTGGATTATCATCTATGAAGTCATAGAGCTTCTTGGTGCCCATTGCAAAGCTGGCAATCACCTTATTCTGGTGAATGCTCTTCTTCTTGTTATTGACAATGCCACTCTCAATTAGCGGAATCAGACTGTCACTGAACATCTCTGTATGTATCCCTAGGTTTCTGACCCCTGTTTCCATTAGATTACTGCAGACTGCCTGGGGGAGGGCGCCTATCCCCAGTTCCAACGTGGACCCATTTTCAATAAGCCTCGCAACATACGAGCCAATGAGGTCTATTGTTTCGTCCACTTCCTGTGCCTTAAACTCTCGCAGGGGCTCGTTGTGAGGCACCAAGTAATCTATATCATTAACCTGTATGAAAGAATCACCGTGTGTGACAGGCATCCTGTTGTTAATCTGAGCTATGACAAGATTAGCACTCTCTGCAGCAGATTTCGTAATATCGACTGAGATACCAAGCGAACAGTAACCGTGCCCGTCCGGGGGACTCACCTGAATAATCGCAACATCGAGAGGCATTCTTTTGTGACGAAAGAGCCTAGGAATATCGGATAGCATGATGGGCGTGTAATCTGCCCTCCCCTCCGCAACTGCATCGCGTATGTTGGCGCTGACGAAGAAGGAGTTGTGTCTGAATTGGGTTTGAAACTTTGAATCCGCGGAAGGCGTATCTCCAAGGGTCAGGAGGTGGACAATCTCATTATCGGCCATCTGATCTGCACAATTAGCAAGTTCTTGCACCAGATGATAGGGAACGCCACAACCCGTTCCAAGGAAGATGCGAGAACCTCTCCCAATCTTCCCAATGGCCTCATTGGCAGTCAGAACTTTCTTCTTGTACTTCTCAGTCCACTTAGTCTTTGGCATAATCACACCTCTCCGTTGAGCACAGAACCAACCTTCAAGCATATAGGGATTTCCAAGCAGCGCAATATACCCCTCCCATATTTTCTCTCAGTTAGTCGGAAGCCTTTTGTGCTCAGTGCGTTGGGCCGAGTTCAATATTAGACAGCCTTCTAGGTGACGATAATCATGTCTGAAAAAGTTGGAAATAGGTATCTTGTTATTGTTGGTGCGATAATTGTCCAGTTGTGCCTTGGAACCATCTATGCTTGGTCCGTGTTTCAGAATGAACTCGAAACCGGGTACGGATGGGAACGCTTGTACACACAGCTGCCCTTTGCCGCCGGTCTAGCATCATTTGCATTATTCATGATATTCGCTGGTCGCTGGCAAGACCGTATTGGACCACGGAAAGTAGCTACTGTAGGTGGTATCCTCTTGGGCATTGGGTATATCCTCGCATCGTTAGTCGATACACTTGGCTTGGCCTCGGATCCAGTAATGGGCACTGTCTACTTGGTAATCACTTACGGGATAATCGGTGGTGCAGGCATTGGCTTCGCATATGTGTGCCCAATAGCATCCTTAGTGAAGTGGTTTCCTGACAAGAAGGGCGCCATCACTGGAGTTGCCGTGGCTGGATTCGGTGGAGGAGCGTTGATATTTCTCTACGTGGAACAATTCCTCCTGGTTCTATATGGTGGTTATGTTGGAATGCCGTTCCTAGTTCTTGGTATCGTCTATCTTGTAGGCGTTCTTTTGGGTGCCCAGGTGCTTTCAAACCCACCAGTCGGTTGGACCCCGCCGGGTTGGACACCTCCTCAGTCAACTGCCGACGGCACTGGAACCGGAATGACTCCAGGTGGAATGATTAGGACAACTTCATTCTGGTTGCTCTGGCTCATGTTTGTGTTCGCTGCTACTGCTGGCCTTATGACTTTGGGCAATGTTGTTCGGGCAGCTACAGAAATCGATCCCGATGTGTACTTATTGGGACTGGGAGCTCTAATCGGCGGAATCATGTCAATTTTCAATGCCGCGGGCAGAATAGTCTGGGGTGCATTATCAGACAAGATTGGACGCGTTACTACAATGATTCTGATGTTCCTGATTCTTGCACTGGCTATGTTTGGCTTCTCTGCCATCGCCTTGGGACCGAACTCATGGATCGTGGTGACTGTAGTTGCCTCTGTCATCGGTTTCTGCTTCGGTGGCAACTTCGCACTATTCCCGTCTGCAACTGCTGACTACTTCGGTTCAGAGAATGTGGGCAAGAACTATGGAGTCATGTTTACTGCATATGGTATCGCAGGCATCGTGGGTGCCTTGGTAGCAGGTATTTTTGGTCAGATGGCTGGCTACTCTTTGGCCTTCCTGATCACAGGAGTTCTTGCTATCATTGCAGTGGTTCTTACAGTAATCCTGAGGTTTACTCGTAAGGAGTAGTATATTCAACTGAGGTCAAGGGCTTCGGCCCTTGGTCCTCTCCCACTTCTTTTCTGGCTTGACCTTGATTTCCTATCTAGGAGTGAGAGATAAGCTCATATAGGGTAAATTCAGGCCTTCGACCGAAATATCGGTTGATATTATTCAAGATTTCCGGGTGACAATTTTGTCAGAAAAGAAGATTACAGTCACATCGACCGAAGACCGACTGTTCGATCCCCCAAAGAGCTTTGTTGGCAAGGCTTACATCAAGTCCGCTGACGAACGGAAGAAGCTCTGGACGAAGTCGATCGAAGACCCAGACGGCTTTTGGTTAGATGTTGCGAAGAAGTTATGCTACTGGAAGAAGGAGCCCACTAAGGGCTTCGATTGGAAAAACCCTGAAAATGCAGAGTTCACGTGGTTTGAAGACGGCGTCACAAACATGGCTTACAACTGCCTTGACAAGCACATCAATGCTGGCAAGGGCAAGCAGACTGCTCTCATCTGGCAGGGTGAGCCTGAAGAGGACTCCAAGACTTATACCTATGAGGAGCTCCGCGACGAGGTCAACAAGGCCGCAAATGTCCTGAAGAAGTTTGGTGTGAAGAAGGGCGACAGAGTCGCTATCTATCTGCCTATGATTCCTGAGCTGGCCATCGTAATGACTGCATGTACGCGTATTGGCGCCATTCACAGCATTATATTTGGTGGTTTCAGTTCGGACGCCCTCAAGGACAGGATTCTTGACTGCGATGCCAAGGTGTTGATCACGGCTGATGGTTATTACCGCAACGGTAAAATCATCACCCAGAAGAAGCTTGCAGACGCTGCGGTTATGAAAACCCCCAGCGTGAAGAAGGTACTTGTCATCAAGAGGACTGGTGTCGAGATTCTCTGGCACGACGATCGTGATGTCTGGTACCATGAGATGATGAAGAACTCCTCTACAGAGTGTGAAACCGAGTGGATGGGCGCTGAGGAACCACTATACATTCTTTACACTAGCGGTTCCACCGGCAAGCCAAAGGGGGTCTTGCACACAATCGGAGGCTACATGGTCTATACGACCAAGAGTTTCCTTGACGTCTTCGACTGGCATGAAGGTGACATATACTGGTGCACTGCGGACATCGGCTGGGTCACTGGACACTCCTACATCGTCTACGGACCCCTGTCAGCTGGCGCTACCACGCTCATGTATGAGGCGATTCCGACCTACCCCGATGCCGGAAGATTCTGGCAGATAGTCGAGAAGTACAAGGTCACACAATTCTACACTGCCCCGACGGCCATCCGCGCGCTCATGAAGTTCGGCGATA
Source organism: Candidatus Thorarchaeota archaeon (assembly GCA_030669595.1). GTDB lineage: Archaea > Asgardarchaeota > Thorarchaeia > Thorarchaeales > Thorarchaeaceae > WTCK01. Next base: position 3,986 of record DAOVDG010000080.1, on the reverse strand, counting down.
AGTGGCCCGAAAAGTATGACCTCTCAAGCCTAAGCCTTCTAGGCACTGTTGGTGAGCCAATCAATCCTGAAGCCTGGATGTGGTACCACGAAGTGATTGGTCATAAGAATTGTCCGATTGTTGATACTTACTGGCAGACCGAAACCGGCGGCATTGTACTCACTCCCCTACCAGCTGCTACTCCGACCATCCCCGGTTCCGCGACCCTGCCATACTTCGGCGTGGAACCAGTCATCGTGGATGAATCAGGTAATCAGCTTGGCCCCAACGAGGGTGGCTATCTGTGCATTAAGAAGCCTTGGCCTGGTCTGATGAGAACAGTTTATGGCGACCATGATAGATGGATTAGCACCTACTGGGTGCAATACAAGGACAAGGAAACCGGCAAGCCGATGTACATGACCGGCGACGGTTCTCGATATAATGACAAGGGCTACTTCTTCGTGATGGGCAGAATCGACGATGTTCTCAAGGTATCCGGCCACAGGCTCGGTCCCGCGGAGATTGAGAGTGCACTCGTTTCCCATCCTGCAGTCGCGGAAACTGCAGTTGTTGGCTTTCCTCATGACATCAAGGGTGAGAGCATCTACGTGTTCGTGACCCTAAAGATGGGCATAGAGAAGACTGACGAGCTCAAGGTGGAGCTCAAGAAGCACGTGCGCAAGGAGATTGGTCCGATTGCGACTCCTGAAAAGATTCAGTTCGCTGACTTACTCCCGAAGACCCGCTCTGGCAAGATCATGCGTCGAATCTTGAAGCGCATTGCAGCTAATAAGATTGACGAGATTGGTGACACCAGCACTTTGTCAGACCCAACAGTCGTCGAAACCTTGGTTAGAGAGCGGATCAAGTAGCTTCAAATCGGTTTGAGAGAGCGGCCGGAAGGCGCTCTCCAACCACATCTTTTTCTCGCGAACAGAATGACTTTAAAAACCCTTACTGACTTAGACTTACCTAGCAACGCTGCTAATGGTGAGTCAACATGGTTTCATAATATGTGCTTATTCGAGCTGATGGTGACAAGGTCTGGGAAACAGTCACTGGGGTTAAGGAAATTGACGGAGTCACACGGGCCGAGGTCGTGACTGGTCCATACGACGTCATCATGACCGCAGAACTACCCTCAGTAGAGGGGCTCAGGCGTTTAATGAAATCCGTACACGATGTGGAAGGCGTCGAACGCACCGAGACCTGTATCGGCATCTAATCGCACCTGATTTGGCGTCTATTCGCCATTCGCGATAGGATGGGCAGTCCTGACCAGTGTGAGTTAATGCTTTCACCCGCATGAGTAATAAGCATGCAAAACGTGATCTCGAATAGTTTCGTCAGACCGTGTTGAGGGCGAGAAATGCCGATTGAGTTTCATAATTCTGGTGTGCGATTCCTGCTGCAGAAGATTGATGGTGTGCGAAAGGGCGTGCCCCTAAGCGACTCAGACATTCAAATGATACTCGCAAACGCCGATGTCGATATCTGGTTGTGTGCATATGAAAGGTGGATTGAAGGCGCGCGACGTGCGCTTGAGCTGATTCTTGCTTCTTTGCATAAGGAGTCGCCTGAGGGGCTTGACCAGTGGGGCCAGATGATTGACTTTGGCTTGAGGGTCGCAGTCGATGAGCCGGATCGAATGAGTTCAGCACTCAAGTTCTTCTCAGAATTCAGCTGGTCACAAGCAGAACAAAATACCCTCAGGTTTCTTCCAGAAGGGACACCCATGGAAGTCAAAGTGATTCTCACCATTGATGGCTTCAATAGCGGAATGTTCCAAGGGAACCACGTCTTTCTCTCCTTTGTGTACTTCGACCCATCTCTTGTTAGTGAAAACGCCTTCACACATGAGTTTCATCATGGTGGTGTCACCTACTGGTTCAATAGACACCCACTTGTTCAGAAGTATACGGGAAAAAAGGGCACTCAAGAAGCCTGGCTTGTCGAACTCTTCACTTACATAGTCAGCGAGGGACTTGCAAATGCCTTCTGCTCACCCGATGCCATTTCACTCCGTGAGGGCGAAGGGATGTTTGTCGAGAAGCTTAACTCAACAATAAGAGATTTCGAGGCCCGTCAGGACGAGATATTCACTCACCTAGAGAAGATTATCAGATACATCACCGAGGAGCGGGAACATCGTAGAAGTGTTAAGGAACCGTACGAAAGGCTGACTCTAGCACAGGGGGCGGCTTCGATGCCCGCGGGACATTTTCTCTCAGGACGAATGGTCCAAACCATGGACAAATCCTCTAAAGTAACAAGAGGGCAGATAGTTGGCCTTGTCAAGGAGCCCTTTGACTTTTTCACTCTTTACAACATCGCGGCAAAGGATAGCAATCACCGTCAATTCACTCCCAAAACACTCAAGTCAATCGATATCATGCTAGAAAAAATGCGCAAAGACAGTGCTTCACCCTGAGGTGACCGATGCGTGCCTTTTACTCCATACCACTTAGGTCCCGCTCTCCTATTTGGCGTTCTCCTCTTTCCAATCGTGGATATCACTGCTCTTTTCCTATCCAGCGTACTTGTTGATGCTGAACCACTGTACGTCATTATGTTTGCGCCCAGCTTGCCTTTGCACGGAATACTGCATACGCATATCGGAGCTACTGGCATAGCGATTCTAAATGCAGTTATCGTATGGTTTCTGAGAGATTGGATTCATCAGATTCTGGCCATTTTCAAGATAGATCAGACCTCCTCATTCATCAGAATTTTCGGAACTAGCCTTCTTGGAACGTATTCACATATTTTCCTTGACTCATTTCTATATCCCAAGATGAATCCCCTCTTTCCCCTGATGGACAACCCGTTTCTGGGGCTCGTTTCGTCCGCAGCTGTCTATCAGTTCTGCACAATCTGCTTTTTCCTAGGGTTCGTCCTCTATTTGGTTCGCTTTCTTGTTATTCCCATGGTTAGGCGATTCAACACGAACGAGACCTAGTTCGGACGACCACATCTGTTTGTTCACCAGTCCTGAAATCGCCCTGAGAGGAAGCTTTTTATCCATTTGATACACAGTACTGTACAATACACAGTACAATGTGATGTACAATGATGAGTAACACTAGCTGCAAATTGCCCAACGAGGTGGTTTAATCTTGGAAAAGAGTCGAAAGAACGTACTTGAAGAGATTGAGCGCTGGTCCAAGGAGATCAAGCGCGGAGCCGCTTCACTGGCAATCGTTGCAGTCCTAGATGAACAGACTGCATATGGTTATGAAATCGTGAAAACACTGGGTGAGAGGGCATCATTCCTGCAGCTCGAACAGGGAACGGTCTATCCACTCCTGCGGCGCTTGGAGAAGAGGAAGCTGCTGGCAAGTAAATGGAAGTATGATGATCCTGAGAAGCCCAAGAAGTACTACAAGCTCACTGCAGACGGCAAGATGGCGTTGAAGATGATGACAGAAACATGGTCTGTGTTATCGGATGAGTTGAGGGGATTACTCGAAGGAGCTGATTCACAATGAGTGGTAGTCCAATGAATATGATTGAGAAGTATCTGGAACGAGTCAGAGTGTACCTTCCTATTGGTAGCGAAGGCGCGCTGATTGAGATAAGAACACATCTGATAGAGGAAGCCGAAACACTCGGTCAGGGCAAGATTACACACGGCTCTGTCATGCTCGCCATAGAACGGTTTGGCGACCCCAAGGAAGCCGCCAATGCATATGCTGGCATTGGGAAACGAATGGGTCCTCTTCCTGCTGAGTATGTTCAACCGGCAATTCGAATAGTTCTTCTGCTTGTAGCGCTAGGTGCTGCATTCATCATAGGTAGCTATATTGTGGGTCTTTCGATTCTCGATGTTGTTGGGATAACCAGCTTTCCATTCAACATACCCATAATGATAGCGCTGCAAGTAGCGCTATCACTGCTCTATGCAGCCATCATCATCGCCGGTCTGTCAGCTATTGAAAAAAGAGATGCGCCTCCCAGCGAGAAGACTGTGCTTGAGAGCTTCCTTGGTCTTGGCAGTGATGTGT
>DAOVDG010000050.1 GCA_030669595.1 Candidatus Thorarchaeota archaeon | reverse complement strand
CCACTACATACTATGATAGGACTAGGCAAGTGGGTAAACGCTGTTTCACGCAGTCCACGCCCACTCCCGAAAGCCCGAGGGAAGACGAGCTCTTCTCGAGGGAGGTCCTTACTCTCCTCTAAGGGCCCTGTATCAGGTCTTGGGGAGTCCGCGGCCGTTCACTATGCTCAGACGAGCCTTCTCAGTCTTGGTGACGAGGTTGAGATGAGTGATAAAGACCCCGCCGTGGCAAGAACTGTGGAAAGCCTCTCTGTAGCTGGGAGTGATACCCCAGTAGTGAAACAGGAGAAGGAAGCCAGGACTGTGGGAGGGATCCCATCCCGATGATGACAGACAAAGCCCCTGTTAATCTCAGGCTCTATAGGAGTCTTGGAGGTGGCGACACTGGCAGGGGACGGGTGGAACACAGGAATTTCTTGCAGTTGAGTGTCACTCATATGAAATGTAAGAAATAGGTTACTAGACACACGGGAATTCTCCAGCCACGAGCTTGCAGAGTATCGCTGCGGAAACTAGGTCTGCAGTCGTACCAGGATTCAACAGGTTCCCTTCCTTCCTCAGCTTCTTATCAAGCAGAAGCATAAGCTTGGCTCCATCTGCGACTCCAGACTCTCTCATGGTCCTTTCAGCTAGGATTCTGACTTCCTCGGCGCGTACGGGACCTGCTTTCTTCACAATTAGTCCGTCGGGGCGCTGCGACAGAAGCCATACGAAAAGCTTCACTATGCCCTCTTCCAAGTCCTCGAGCCCCACAGAATAGCGTTCGAGACGAGGATAGACTTCGTGCAATGTTGGCTTGAAGCATTCAGACCATTCTCTGCTTATCTCATCAACTAAAGCAGACGCGCGAAAGAGTTGATGCAATGATATTTCGTCCTCTCTAATATTGTCGTAGACACTTGGATTCCGAATATCATAGCGGTCATGGAACTCGGTCCATGTGCCAGCTTGCTGGTTCATCTCCCCTCCTAGGTTGGACAGGTGAAATGCTCTATAGGTGTCGATGGTGTCTTCAGGTGTTGTATGATCAAGAACCTTTCTAATCCAGGGCTCAACCCCTTTCACGGAGAAACACGATTCATGGTGCACAACTGCTGCCAAACTGACAACCAGAGGAACATGTAACAGAATCGTGCCCATAATCGTGTTCCTTTTGTTGATCCCTGTGAAAACGTCTTCTGCACATCTCAGAATGATCTCACCCAGCCTGACCTCCTCTGGCTTCAACTTGTCTTCTGCAAGGGCTACCCCCCTTGAAGCCGCCAAATGAAGTCCCCGGCTCATTAACGATGCACTAGCAAGGAAATGGCGGTAATCCGTGTCCGAAAAAGGATGCAGGCGGTTAACATTGCCTGGTTTGGGAGAACTTGCCTCCAATAGTATCGACAGCTGACCAAGACTAGCCAGTGTCCAAGGAATGACCTTCATGACCTGCAGAAAATGCATGGAACTAGGTCCGTTTAAGGAGTTCGCATGAAGGAAGTGTAGCTGGGCAGTGGTTTCTGCTGGGATGCTGACAACTTACTCAGAGCTACTAAACAACCTAGGAACTACGTCGCTTGCTTTTCCCATCAGGATAACATCTGCAACATTGTCACGATTCGCGCCTTCGAGATTGATGAGAATCACTTTTGCTCCCGAGTTCTTGGCCAACTGCGGAAGAAACGCAGCCGGGTATACACTCAAGCTAGTTCCGATGACCAGCATCAGGTCAGTATCCTTGCAGATATCGACCGCTCTTGCCATTGGGTCTTGAGGCATCGGTTCGCCGAAGAGTACTGCCTCCGACTTCAGGACCCCTCCACATTTCTCACATCTTGGAGGTATCTCACCATCCGCAACGCGCTGATGAACTTCCTCGCCAACGTAATCTGTCTTGCATTCCATGCAGTATGCGCGTAGGTAGCTGCCATGCAGTTCGATGACATTGGTGTTGCCTGCTACTTGATGTAGATTGTCTATATTCTGTGTTATGACTCCTAGCAGCTTTCCTGACTGCTCCAGTTCTGCTAGAGCCATGTGAGCGGGATTTGGCTTTGCTTTGAGCATCCCCTTAGCAAGCTCCCGTCCCATAGTCCAGAACTTCGATGGGTCATTTAGGAATGAATCGTAAGTACCATATTCATGCGGGTCAAAACGCTCCCAGATGCCCCCTTCGGATCGAAAATCGGGAATCCCTGAATCAACACTGATTCCAGCACCGGTCAGTGCCGAGATCTTCTTGGCTGCGGCCACAAGTTTCCTTGCTTGCTCGAGAGCATTTTCATCGCACATTGTATCGAGTTGTTGCGCGTCAGGATAGAAGTTGTTTTCGGTTGCTACTCCGCACAAAGAAGAACCACGATTCTGCATAGCGTGGTCAAGTCGAAAGCCTTATTTTGGAAAAACCGAGCTTTTGGGTGAGTCACCCGGAGGAATTGCTGCAATCCAGCAACAAACCCAGCCGATGTTTTGAACTCGGCGCACTTCTGTGCATGCTATGCTTGCTAGAGTCATCTATGGACAGGCTGAGTGACCGAAAATGCCGGAAAATAACGAAGAATGCCAGGAAGCAAATGTTACTCCTGAAGAGGAAGGAGCGCTCAGTAACGCTGAGTCTTTTGAAGCGCTTCCTGAGAAAGAGCCTGAGCAGAACCTTGATGAAGATGAAGCACAGGCCAACGATCTTCTCGACAGACTCCAGAGGCTGCAGGCGGAATTCGAGAACTACAAGAAACGCCTAGACGGTAGATTTGAAGAGGCTGCGAAGTTCGCCAGGGAAGGAGTTCTTCTGAAACTGCTTGAAGTGTATGACAACATTGAACGCGCAATGGAGGTCGACTTCAAGAAAGACCCTGTTGCGGCCAAAGAGGGCATAGGTGCAATCGAGCGCCAGATCAACAAGATCCTTTCTCTGGAGGATGTTCGACCGATTGAGCCTTTGAACAAAGAGTTTGATCCCTATTATCAGCATGCAGTTAGCAGAACCTCCAATCCTGACCTGCCCGATGGCAAAGTGGTTGAAGTCTATCGAAAGGGATACATGCTAAGGGAAAAGGTTCTAAGACCCGCGATGGTTCGTGTGAACCGACACGAGAGTCCCTCTGCCAGTGAAATTGAAGAAGATGTTAATGAGAGCTCGGAAAAGGATAGTGAATAAACATGTCAAAGAAAACCATAGTTGTCGGCATAGACTTGGGAACCACCAATAGCGGCATTGCTTACATGGAAGCCGGGACGCCCACGATAATCCCTAACGCAGAAGGCAAACGGCTCACTGCGTCAGTCGTGGGAATCATGCCGAATGGAGAGATTGTTGTTGGGGAGCTTGCCAAGAGACAAGCGGTTTCTATGCCAGAACGGACAGTCCGGTCAATAAAACGCAAGATGGGGCAGGATTACAAAGTGAAGATAGGAGATAAGGAATACACTCCACAAGAGATCTCTGCAATGATCCTAGCCAAAATGAAGAAAGATGCAGAAGCGTTTCTGGGACAGAAGATCGTGCAGGCTGTCATCACGGTGCCTGCATATTTCAATGATAGTCAACGGCAAGCAACGAAGGACGCGGGGAAGATTGCTGGTCTTGAGGTTTTAAGAATCGTTAATGAACCCACAGCGTCAGCTCTGGCCTATGGTCTTGACAAGGATGAGGAACTAAAGGTTCTTGTCTACGACCTCGGAGGCGGTACCTTTGATGTGTCGATACTCGAAATCGGCGAAGAAGTCTATGAGGTACTTTCCACAAGTGGCAATACCCAGCTGGGAGGCGATGATTGGGATCAGCGTGTCATGGACTGGATGGTTGCAGAGTTCAAGAAAGATACTGGTATGGACATCACTAAGGACCTATCTGCCATGCAAAGAATCAAGGATGCTGCTGAGCAGGCGAAGATCGAGCTCTCTATTGTCAAGAAGACAACAATCAACCTTCCCTACATAACCGCTGACCAGAGTGGTCCGAAGCATTTGAATCTAGAACTCACGCGGGCAAAGCTTGAGCAGATGACTGATGACTTGGTGCAGGCCACACTGGGTCCGATTAGGCAGGCTCTCACTGATGCCAAGGTCGAACCAGAAGGAATCGACAAGATACTCCTAGTTGGAGGCGCTACGAGGATGCCAATGATTCAGGACATCATCCGTGCCATGTTCGGCAAAGTGGGGGACAAGAGCATCAATCCAGACGAATGTGTCGCATTGGGTGCGGCCGCTCAGGCAGGGGTACTGTCTGGAGAAGTCACGGATATTCTTCTGCTCGATGTCACTCCATTGACACTTGGCATTGAAACACTCGGTGGTGTAGCAACATCTCTTATCGACAAGAACACTACGATTCCGACTCGGAAGAGTCAGATTTTCTCCACTGCTGCAGACCACCAGACTGCCGTCGATATCCGCGTTGTGCAGGGCGAGCGTCCAATGGCTGAGGATAACATGACCCTTGGGCGTTTCCAGCTAGTTGGTATCCCGCCTGCACCCAGAGGCATCCCACAGATTGAAGTCACATTTGACATAGACGCCAATGGCATTGTCAACGTCGCAGCCAAGGACAAGGCAACAGGTAACGAGCAGTCCATGACCATCACTGCAAGCACTAACCTATCTGATGGCGACGTTGAGAGAATGGTACAGGATGCGGAGAAGTACTCAGAAGAAGACGCCAAGAGGAAAGTACAGGTGGAAACCAAGAACAACGCAGATCAGATGGTCTACCAAGGAGAAAAGCTACTGAAGGACCTCGGTGACAAGGTCCCTGCAGACCTCAAGACTGAGTTCGAGAAGGAGTCTGAGGGTCTCAAGAAAGCCATCGAAACGGACGACTACGAGAAGATGAAGACCGGAACAGACGCACTGCAGCAAGTAATCTTCAAGATATCAGAGAAGGCCTACGGTGCCCAAGGACCGGGCGCTGCTGGATTCGACCCAAGTAAGATGGGCTTTGATGCAACCCAGATGCCGGGTAGCGAAAAGACAAAGCCGAAGGGCTCAGATGACGAAGACGTAGTCGACGTTGATTTCGAGGACATCGACTAGAATCCTTGTTTGGGTGACGTAGATTGGCTGAGAATGATTACTACAACGTTTTGGGTGTCAGCAAGAGCAGCACCCAAGATGAGATTAAGCGAGCCTACCGGAATTTAGCCAAGAAATATCACCCCGACAGGAATCCCGATAGCAGAGAATACGAAGAAAAGCTGAAGCGTATCAATGAAGCCTACACTGTTCTGAGTGACCCTGAGAAGCGCTCAAACTACGATCGATATGGTACTGCGGACTTCCAAGGCATTAACATGGACGGTTTTGGCGACATATTCAGCCAGATTTTTCGGGGATTTGGAGGCTTTGGTGGTTTCGGCCAGAGAGGCCGAGCTGGACCGCCAGCGGGCAGGACTCTCAGAATAACTATACAGCTCACCTTTGAAGAGGCATTCTTTGGCACTGAAAAGGAACTCGCATTCAAACGAAAGGAGCGGTGTGAAACCTGTAGTGGTTCAGGTGCCCAACCCGGAACCAACCCCATACGATGTCCCACGTGCAAAGGTCAAGGTCAAGTCATGCGGTCCATGGGCGGATTCATGACCGTAGCACAAACCTGTCCAAATTGCAGAGGTCTTGGAGAGATTATCGATAGCCCGTGCAAGACATGCCGCGGAACCGGGCACCAGTCGAAACGAATGGAGATTACAGTTCCAATACCGCCCGGTGTAGAGGATGGCATGGGCCAACGCATTCAGGGCGGCGGAGATGCGGGAGCACGTGGCGGCCTTAATGGCGATCTGATTGTGTTGTTCGCAGTTCAGCGCCACAAGCAATTCGTGCGTCGTGGATTGCATATCTACATGGAGATGGACGTGCCCTTCTCAGCGGCGGTACTTGGGGGCGAGGTTGATGTACCTACGATGTGGGGCACAAGCAAGATGAAGATCAAGAAGGGCACAGTGGGCGGCACGATTCTTCGCCTGAGAGGAAAAGGCGTGCATGCCCAGGATGGGCGACAGGGTGATCAGCGAGTGCGAGTCAAGATCCACATTCCCAAGAAACTCACTAAGGAACAAAAGAAGTACTTGGAGAGCTTTGCAGAGGTCTTCGACTAGGTCCGCTGCTAACTCCTATTTCTCTACATCTATCCGACTAGCTTCTCTCATCTGCCGAGCTCGTATGAACCACTCAACAAGACCAAACACAAGAAACACGACAAGTGCCCAATAGAAGGATATCTCTGCATCAGGGAGGTTTGACACGAACCATGATGCAGCAACAACCACAACCATGTTGATGATGAATCGCATCGCGAGCCAAAACACTCTCCTTTCATCTTCTTCCTGTTCCTGAACAAGAACGCCAGTTCCTTTGAACTCCTCAGCTATCTCCTTTGGCCCACCTAGATCGTTTAACACCTCTCTCAAGAGGTCAATTTTATTGGCCAGAGGTTTTTTCTGAATCTTATCCTGAACGGCCTCGTTAATGTGAATCCTGAGTTCCTCAAGCATGTCCTCAGTTTCAAAACCTGATGGCAGGACTCGACCAACATTCTTGAGGTAATCCTCAATAGTCCGCGTAATTTCTCCTTCACTCATCGTAAAACCTCCAACTTCTCATGAATAGAATCAAGAATAACTGTGAGTTCCCGATAGACCCGATCACCGTCCCCCGTTAATACATACACCTTACGAACAGGTCCTGCATCTGACTTTTCTGTTCTGACGTTCAGGAGCCTCTCCTTGCGAAGCCTATGCAGGATAGGGTATAACGTTCCTTCCTTCACCTCAAGAAGGCCATCCGTTCTCTCTTTCAACTCACGAGCTATTCCATATCCGTGAATACCATCTTCTTTGTGCCGACTAACGACGGCTAGCACTGCATATTGAAGGATTCCTCTCCTAATTTCGACCTTCCAACCGTCCTCGAAGCTTGGCGTTTTCTTCAACTTTCGCAGTCCTCTGAAGTTCAGTCGCAAGTTCTTTCCAGCGCATTCTAACTAGTTCCGCGATTGGGCGGTACATAGCGACACTAAGTATTTCTCCGCCTGCTAATAAGCCTACGGATAATCGAGTCTCTCCCTGTGAATAAGCCCTCTAAGTTCTGCCCAGAAGTTGGATGGGTAGTCACGAGGCTCACGTAGCAGCAAGTAGAAGAATGAAGATACAAACCTGAGCACTCCGCTTGCTACTAGCATCGTGAACGCGACCGCGTATTCCTCCATGAAAACCACAATGATGTCGCCAAACACTCCCGCTACAAGCGAGCCTAAAAGAAAGACAATTCCAATGAACATATTGTAGACCGCCAAATGCGCTCCTCTTTCTTCCTCGGGTGCGACGTCGTAGACGTATGCTGTAAGTGCATTCCATGATGACGCCATGGAGATGCCTGCAATCGTGTTCGCTGCATAAATCCAGTATATGTTCGGTGCGAAGGCGTAGAGTAATGGAACAAGGAAGAGAATGCCGCGTCCAAAAACGATCAAGGGTTTCCTACCTATTCGATCACTGAGGCGTCCAAATGGAACGGTAAATGCAATGATGGTTAGGCCCATTATTGCTGACGCCATTCCCACATCGAAATGAGTAGCCCCTAGCTTACCATACAGAATCACGGTGAAATACGGCCACGACATAGCCATGGCGAATGAGAATAATATGGTGACAAGACAGAATCCCCTAAAATCTCCGGGTTCCCTGAGTAACCGGAGGAGTGGTGGGAACCCTCTTTTCTTGACCTTGTCAAGTGGCTTATCGTGGATTGTGATTGAAATCAACGCAGCTATGATACCCAGTATGGCAGTAAAGTAGAACGAAATGTAGTACGGTTCACCCAGTGCTTCTGATGGGGGCAAAAGAATGACTCCCACCCCGCCCAGCGTATTTCGTAGCAAGGTGACTAAGCCCTCTAGTCCGATGAGGAATCCGGACACTAACGTGGCGAGAAGAGCGGTCAGTCGAGTGACCATTTCGAGACGTCCTAGTTCATTTCCTCTCTTGTCTTCATCAATGAAGCTGCCTACGAGGGAGAGCCAAGTTGGTATTTGGATACTGAAGAGTATCGATTGAAGAGCGTAGAGGGCAATCATCTCGAATGGTGTCCTAACCCAGAGGAACAGATACACCGTGAGAAGCCCAGTTAGACTACCAAACGCTACGAATAGGTTCTTGTGTCCTGCTTTGTCAGAACCAGCACCCCATGCTGGCTGCAGGATGGCAGGCGCAATGTTGCCCACGCTGCGGAAAGCTCCCAGCTCAGTAAAACTGGCGTTCATGTCAATCATATATGTCATCAGGAATGGAGCATACATGCCCTGAGCAGAACTCAGCAGCGATCCTAGGAGATATGCTCTTGGCGGAAGCTTCTTGGTGCGTTGTTGAGTTGCATCCTGCTTCATGAGTAACCTTCCCGAAGTGGGCCCTCGTTCAGACATCTCCCCTATTAACTCTAGGTCTTAGGAAACCAGCTTAAAGATACAAACCGTCAGCATTATCTGCTTGGTCACTTCTCGCATGGAGTGTAGAGAGAGCTGACATATGCTCGAAGACAGAATCTTTCAGAGAAGAGTAGATCGAGTCAGAAACCATATCCGGGAAACTGGTTCGGACTTTGTGTTTCTCACGCCTTCGCCAGCCTTTCAGTATCTCACAGGTCTGGATCTGGAGATGCGTGAACGTCTTGTTGGTTTGCTTCTTACAGCAGATGATGTGCCCAAGATGATAGCTCCCTCATTTGAGGTTTCCAATCTATCAAGTGGGACTTGGATTGACGAGATCTTGCCTTGGGAGGAGGAGGAAAACCCATACTCGTTAATCTCAGAAACCCTCAGTTCAAAGACAACAGGTTATTCGGTTCTTCTTGATAACAGTCTGCCCCTTGGCGTATACTGGTCGCTTGAGAAAACCATTGGGGGGTTCAGGAGTGCTGTATCGCTGACTCCCTATCTTGGTGAGATGCGACTAATCAAGAGTCAAGCAGAACTTGACCTCATCAAGAAGGCAGGGCGAATCATCGATGATGCGGTCATGCTGGCATTCAGTAAGGCACAGCTGGGAATGACTGAGATGGAGATGAAGCAGATAGTCCAAAACGAGACAATCCGTCTGGGCGCTAAACCAACATTCGCAGCTGTTCAGTTTGGGGCGAACAGTGCCCTTCCCCATGCTCATCCGTCAACCAGAGAGCTGACTGCGCACGATATCGTTCTCTTAGATTGTGGTTGTTCACTAGGTGGCTATAACACTGACATGACTCGAGTCGGAGTCGTTGGTGAACCCACGGACGAACAGAAACACGTCCACTCTGTAGTGTTGAAAGCTGAACAGACCGCCATTGAGAAGATAGCCCCTGGACTTGCCTGCGGCAAAGCTGATGGTATTGCACGCCGCATAATCGAGGAGTCCGGATACGGCGAGTACTTCACGCACCGACTGGGACACGGTATCGGCATCGAAGTACATGAACCACCCTATCTCGTCCGAGGAAATCCGTGTGAACTTAGAGTGGGCATGACTCACAGTGTTGAGCCTGGCATCTATCTAGAAGGAAAGTTTGGAATCAGGGTAGAAGACCTGGTTTGCGTGAAGGACGGCGGACCTGAGGTGCTGACCTACTCGCCTAGGAACCTAATCCAGATTGACATCTAGATCTGGATGGTCATTCGTCCTGTTTCTCATCTTCCGATGATTTGGACATGATGTCCTCAATGTGCTTCTTATCGTCTTCTGACAAGTCCTTCATTGCCTCCGCGGACTGTCTTATCATCATTCCCATAAAGATGGAATAAACGCCTGGCAGGGCCGCCAGCGTTTCGATTTTCTCCCTGTACTCTTGTTCGGCAAGGTCTCTTGCTTCCTTCAAAGCGTCCTTGTTGACTTCTCCTTCACCAACACCGGGACAGTTCTTATCGCTCAAGTAGTACTTCTCGCCGTTGTATTCGAGCGGGAATGCTCTGCAAGAAATGGGTCGCGCATACCTTATTGTGCACCCGTTTGACTCCTCATGGTAGAAGATGCATGCAGTCTGCTCTGGGTCGCTCTCCAAGGGCTTTCGAAGAGTAGTAAGAGCGAGAGGTTCGTTCTCATTAGATGGCATACTCAGAGTGATGCCGGGCAGAATCTGAGAAAGGTAGTTCTGGCCTGTCCATCTTGCGATGTCACCTATAGTGACATTGATGCGCGGTCGAATGTGGCAGGCCTTTGTGTCGCATTTCTGTTCAAGGCACTTGAAGCTGAATTTGGACTTCTCACCCATGTCTAGTTACCTTCCTTCCGGAAACGGTTGGCTGCGTGTTCTGGCAATCTCTTAATCTTTTCGTCAGAGGAATGGGTTGAAGGGGTCAGTTTCTGCCGAAAGGTATTTCTATCGAATATTTGCCGCACTGCACCTAGCAAAGGTCTGCAATCTGGCTGGACCTCGGAGCGCATAGAATGTCCGAGCATGATTGGCATAGCAACGATATAGAGTACGCCCTGAAGCATCTTGACACTACGATGGAGGGAATCTCCAGTTCCGAGGCGCAGACACGTCTCGAGACACATGGGTACAATGAGCTAGTCGCCATTGGCCGCATCGGGCCCCTCCGAATGTTCCTGCAACAGTTCACTGACCCCATGGTCATTATCCTTCTAATTGCAATAGTCATCTCCGTTTTCACATCAATGTTCGGGGGTGAAGGGGAACATGGGTTCATTGACGCAATCGTGATCTCTGCGATTGTCATCTTCAATTCAGTATTCGGTTTCATTCAGGAGTATAAGTCGGAGCAGGCGCTTGAGGCTCTCAAAGAAATGGCTGCACCACGAGCCCTTGTCATGAGAGATGGCCTGTGGATGGAAATCGACTCGAAGGAATTGGTCCCGGGTGACGTTGTTGCCCTTGAGTCAGGATCCCGCGCCCCTGCGGATGGCAGGGTCGTCCATGCTGTTGGATTCTCCATAGATGAAGCAGTTCTCACCGGTGAATCGATGGCAGTACGTAAGGTTGACGACCCGATTCATCTTCGCAACCCAGTAATAGCTGACATGACCAATATGATATTCTCTGGCACTACCGTCGTGTCCGGCAAGGGTAGAGCTGTTGTCACAGCTACTGGAATGAATACCGAGTTCGGCAAAATCGCCGAGATGGTTCAAGAGAGCGAGAAGGATATGACTCCTCTCCAGTATGACCTTGAAGACCTAGGAAAGAAGCTGGGAATTGTTGTAATCATACTGGTTACTATCGTTTTCGCTGCAGAGATACTTCGCAATGTAGGAGGGCTGATGGAGGAGCTTCTGACGGCAATCGCCCTTGCAGTCTCGGCCATCCCCGAAGGGCTCCCCGCGGTTGTCACCATAACGCTTGCCAT
This sequence comes from Candidatus Thorarchaeota archaeon, assembly GCA_030669595.1. GTDB lineage: Archaea > Asgardarchaeota > Thorarchaeia > Thorarchaeales > Thorarchaeaceae > WTCK01. Next base: position 3,790 of record DAOVDG010000050.1, on the reverse strand, counting down.
CGGAGTTCAGCGAATGGTTCAGAGAAACGCAATTGTCCGTAGACTCCCGTCTGTCGAAACTCTTGGCTCTACCACTATCATTGCTTCTGACAAGACGGGGACTATCACCAAGAATGAAATGACGGTGACGAGTTCGTACGTCAATGGTATGACTATCAACGTGACAGGCGTCGGGTATAACAAGGCCGGGCAGTTCTTCCAAGCAGATAAGGAGTTTGACGTTCATCAAGACCCTCACCTCATCAAGCTGATCGAGATTGGTCAGCTCTGCAGCAATGCCTTGCTTCAGGAGGATCTGTCGGGCGCGGGTGATTGGACCATTGTAGGCGATCCAACCGAAGGCGCTCTTTTGGTGGTGGCAGAAAAGGCTGGTGTAACATACGACAAAACGTGGAATACGTACACGGAGATAACGGAGATATCTTTCGACTCAGTTAGGAAGCGGATGACCTCCATCTGCAATGGTTCCGAAGGAAGCCTAACGGCGTTTTCCAAGGGTGCTCCAGAGGTTCTCTTGTCTCTCTGCAGTCGCATCTACGAGAATGGCACTGTTAGATCATTGCAGGAGAATGAGCGCGAGAGCATCCTCGAAGTAGCCGCCGGTTTCGCTGACAACGCCCTCCGGGTTTTGGCTTTCGCCTATAGGGACCTCGATCATGAAATTCCCGATTGGGAACCTGAGGAGGTAGAGAAAGACCTTGTATTTGTTGGGCTTCAGGGAATGATCGACCCACCACGCGATGAGGTTCCTGAAGCGATGGCTACATGCGCAAAGGCGGGAATTCGTCCAATCGTGATAACGGGCGACCACGAACTCACGGCTCGAGCCATTGCCCGTGAAGTCGGTCTCATTGAACGTGATGGTCAAGTCGTCACCGGGGCCATGATTGATGATATGACTGACGAAGAGTTTGACGCCATTGTTGATACATGCAACGTGTATGCAAGAGTGGCTCCCGAACATAAACTACGTATCGTCGAAACGCTCAAAAACCATGATCAAGTCGTTGCCATGACAGGTGACGGTGTCAATGACGCTCCGGCAATAAAGGCCGCAGACGTAGGAATCGCGATGGGAATACGGGGGGCTGACGTTACGAAGGAAGCCTCTGATGTCATACTGGTTGACGACAACTTCGCAACCATTGTTTCGGCTGTTGAGAAGGGTAGGGAGATTTATTCCAACATCCGTAAATTCGTTCGCTTCTTGCTGGCAGCCAACTTCGATGAGGTGTTCCTCATCTTCACAATCATAATGATTGGTCTGCCCTTGCCAATCACTGCAATTCAGATACTCTGGCTGAATCTTGCCACTGACGGATTTCCTGCTCTGGCTCTAGGTGTTGACCCTCCTGAGAAGGGTGTGATGGACCGTCCCCCGAGAAAACCTGGTAAGAAGATGATGGACCGGGGCATGGGGTCTTTCATCCTTGTGGCTGGGTTTGTAGCATTCCTGGCCTCAGCTTTCGCGTTCTTCTGGTCTCTGACTGTCTACGGTGGTTGGATTCCTGGCCTTACTGGCCCCTCCGTGGACTGGGTGACAGATGTATCAAGTGTTACTGGTCTGACTTGGGATTACGTGTTGACGCATGCACGTACAACCGTTTTCGCCAGTGTTGTCATCTTCGAACTGCTGTTTGTATGGAACTGTCGGGATGAGTACCATCCTGTCTGGAAGACCGACATCACCGGATCGAAGGCGCTGATGATTGCAGTTCTGTTCTCATTCGTATTGACTCTGGTTACCATATACGTGCCATTCATGGCGGCCTTATTCCAGACCGTTCCGCTGAACCCACTGGATTGGGTGGTGGTCGTTCTCACATGTATACCCGCGCTCTTGATACCGCCTCACATTCTGTTTGGTCACCACAGGGAAGAGAAACTCGCAGCTGCTGCTCAAACTAGCGCATAGCCTGACAATTACGACGGCAGCCTCTCTTCAAGCCATGAGAACATGTCGGCCACGAGCTCTTCCCCGCCTGGTTCCTCGAAGGGCTCATGGTAGAGACCCGGATAGAGCTTGAATGTCTTGTCAGAGGAGGCTATTGTGTCGAAGAACGCCTTGTTCTCCTCCGGAATAAGTATGAGGTCATCCCCTGCTTGCTGCTCCAGAACCGGCAGTGTGATATTCGGGCCCAGTTTGGCTCCTTCAACGCGGGCCGCTAGTCCCTCAACGGCGAAGCGCGGAGTCACATCGTCCACTCTGAGCGGGTCTTCCCGATTTCGCCTGACAACCTCTGGGTTTCGTGAGAGCAAATCGAAGTTGAGGCCGTTGTTGAAGGTCTTCTTGATGTTGAGCTTGGAAAGAAGCTTTGCCATGGTCCTAAGCCCCACACCTACCTCTAGCCTCTCAGAAACAGCAGGACACGGAATAATAATGCCATCCAGCTTATCCGGATATGCGGCGGCATATCTGATGGCATGCAAGCCCCCAAGAGAATGGCCGAACATGTATATGGGTTTGTCTGGCATTCTGTCCTTGAGCTGTGTAACTAGACTGCTCATGTCTTCGATGTATTCATCGAATTTCTCGACATGCCCCTTCAAACCTGGATTGTTTCCAAAACCCCGCAGGTCTGGTGCGAAGAATGCCATGCCCTTCGCCGCGAAACTCTCACCGTGGAACGACATCAGGCCGCTGTGGGATCCGAGTCCATGAATCCCTATCACAAGCGCCCGCGGTTCAGCGTCAGGAAGCCAGGCGCGAAGGAACATCCTTGTCCCATCATATCCAACATATTCACTCTCTTCAGTCTTCATTATGGCCACCCCTCTGGTAGAGTGCATCCCCTGCTATTTATCTTGTGGACTCAGTACAACTCCTACTTGGGTAACCTCTTCTCAAGCCAAGCGTTCATGTCTCCCAGAACCATGGCTTTCTCTGGCTCCTCGGGAAGTTCGTGATAGAGGCCTTCGTAGAGTCGCCAAGTCTTGTCCTCGGATTCAATGTTGTCAAAGAATGCTTTGCTCTTCTCCGGTGACACTAGCTTATCATCGCCGGCTTGCTGAACAAAAACTGGCAACGTAATTTGCGGTGCGGCGTGGAATGCATCTTTGGAGGCCTTAAGGCCGGAGATGCCGAATCGGGGGGTAACAGACTCGAATCGTAGAGGATCCTCTTCATGCCTTTTCACAACCTCGGGAGAACGCGTGCCATCTTCATGACTGGCAGGGCTTGAGAAGTATTTCTTTACATTCAGCACGGACAGCAGCTCCGCCAGTATCCTCGTGCCCAGCCCGATATCTAGGGTTTCAGACACTGCGGGGCAAGTGAGCATCAATCCATCGACCAATCTTGGATATTTCGTCACGTATCTTATCACATGGAGGCCGCCCAATGATATCCCATAGAGGAATGTGAGAGTGTTGTGGAAACGGTCTTTGACTTGCATGATGATGTTCTGCAGGTCTTCGGTGAACTCGTCGAAGTTCATGATATGGCCTTTCAAACCAGAATAGTGACCGAAACCCCTCATATCCGGCGCGAAGACTGCCAACCCTTTATCTGCGAAATACTCACCAATGCCCTGCAAGTCTCCTCCGTGGCTGCTTAGGCCGTGTATCGCGACTAGCAGCGCACGAGGTCTCTCGCGGTTGGGGAGCCAGACATGCATGAACATTCTGGTTCCATCATATCCAATGTACTCACTCTCTTCATGCTTCATCTTGGGCACTATCAATAGTTCTGTTGGACTGCACTAATTAATCTTGACGAAGAAAAAGAGTAAGGGAGGGCGTCGTGGTCCTTTGCAGGTATCCACTCATCCCTCGACATAAACTAGAACCG
>DAOVDG010000118.1 GCA_030669595.1 Candidatus Thorarchaeota archaeon | reverse complement strand
TAACCATCTTATCGAGAACAAGCGAAGTCCTCGGCATCGTGCTGTTAATCCTAACAGTATACCTTGTGGTTCGGCTTGACTGGTCCAAGCTCGCCTTAAGGAAGTCGCGCGAGCCTACACAGGTCTGAACGCCAAGTAAGTGTGCCCGGACTTGCCTTTCTCATAATCCAGCTTCAATGGAATACCAAGTTTGACTTTCTCAGGTTTCACGGGATCAAACCCTAGTAACCTAGCGCTGACGCGTGTGCCTTCTTCTAGCTCCACGATGGCAACGTAGTAGGGCGTTTCCTCTTGGAACTCATCTGGAGCAATGTGAATAACCGTGAAAGACACCAGAGTTCCATTGCCACTGACTTTTGCCCACTCCATCTTGGTTCCTCCGCAACCATAGCAGGTTCCAGAGGGAGGAGCTATGATACATCCACAGCCCACGCACTTGTATGCTTGAAAATTCCCATCTTCGATGTTCTTCTTGTAGACTTCAATCGTCGGTTTCTCACTCATACGTCATTCCTCTGAAATATGCTCACAACAGCTGTTGCTCCGGTTCCTCCGAAGTTATGCATTATGCCAGTGTCATGGTTTGCGACCTGGTTAGCACCTGCGTCGCCAATCAGCTCTCTGTAGATCACGACGGCCTGCTTAACTCCAGTAGCCCCCACTGGATGGCCCACAGCTTTTAGACCACCCATGGGGTTGACTGGCATGTCACCATCCAGGGCTGTCACGCCATCTCTCAGAGCCTTTGCACCCTCGCCAGGCTTGAAGAGTCCAATATCCTCAGACGCAATTATCTCAGCGATTGTGAAACAGTCGTGGACTACCGCAACGTCCATGTCCTTTGGACCCAGTTTGGCCATCTTGTAGGCCGCTTTGCTCGCTGCTATTGATGCCTCAAAGGCAGTCAAGTCATTCCGGTCGCAGAGATTCATGGAAGCTGACGCCTGCCCAGTCCCTATGATCTTCACTGGGAGGTCGGTGTATTGTTTGGCCTTCTCGTTTGATGTGAGAACAAGAGCGGCGCCTCCATCCGAAATTGGCGAGCAATCGAAAAGCTTCAAGGGCCAAGCAATGTATCTGGGAGTCATCGCCTTCTCCAGCGTAATCTCTTTCTGAAACTGCGCCAACGGGTTCGTGGATGCATTCTTGTGCGCCTTCACTGCAGCACGTGCCATGTCTTCTTCGGTTGTCCCGTACTTCGCCATATGAGCAACGGCCGCGATTCCAAAGACACCCGGAAATGTCAGGCCCATACTGGATTCAAACTCGTCATCTGCTGCTGCGGCCAGCGCCTCAGTGGCTCGGTTGGTAGTCACAGAAGTCATCTTCTCAGCCGAAGCAACCAGGACTGTGTCGTGTATCCCAGATTCGATAGCCATCACTGCAGATCTCAAAGCAGTAGCTCCGGACGCGCAAGCCGCTTCATGTCGTGTGGCTGGCAATCCTCTCAGTCCTGCATAGTCTACCAACAGCGGTGCAGTATGACCCTGATGGACCAGCATCTCTGGAATAAATGTGCCAACGAAAACTGCTTGGATATCCTTCTTGGGAATCCCTGCATTAATGGTGGTTCCATCAACAGCCTCAGCAAAAATCTCTCGTAGCGTGGCGCCCTCAAGTCTTCCGAACTTGGTCTGGTAGGCGCTCACGACATTTGTGTTCTTGAGCGGCAATTTGGCACTCTCTCCTCATTCTTGATTGCGCGCTCGAAGAGGAAAGCCCATATACTGCTTCCGGTTGTGGCTCCGAAGAATTTTAAGGGGCAAAGCTGGTGGCCCGCCGTGAGTTGACAGTCTATGGACTTCGCACTATCTGACAAGGAACAGAAGCTCTGGGAAAGAGCAAAAGAATTCACACGTGAGCACATCACTCCGCGGGCCCATATCCTTGAGATGCGGAACGAGTTCCCCAAGGAGGTTGTCCAGAAGGCATATGAAACTGGATTGATGAACCTGCACATACCGCCTGAAGCGGGTGGCCCGGGCGTTTCACTTCTTAGTGAAACTCTCGTTTCGGAGGCGACAGGGTACGGGTGTGCCGGGATGGCAACCTCGATCATGTGCAACAACCTCGCGTTCGCACCATTAGTCATAGGTGCAACCATCGAACAGCTCAAGGAATTCGTTGAACCTCTAATCACAGGCAAAGATGCTAAGTTTGGCTCATTCTGCCTGACTGAAAGAAAAGCGGGTTCAGATGTTGCCGCAATTGCTACTCGGGCAGAGAGGGATGGCGACGAGTACATCATAAACGGAATGAAGTGCTTTGCTACGAGTGCGCCACAAGCATCTCTCTTCACAGTGTTCGCCTCAACCCAACCAGAACTAAAACACAAGGGGCTTTCCGTCTTCATCGTCCCGAAAAGCAAGGGTGTGAAAATTGGCCACATTGAGGATAAGGCGGGTCAGAAGAATTCGGTTCAGAGTGAAGTCATTTTTGAAGACGTCAGGGTGCCCAAGGAATGTCTTGTGGGCAAGGAAGGCGAAGGCTTCAAGATCGCGATGATGACACTGGATAAGACGAGAGCTGGCATTGCAGCCATTGCTACAGGGGTTGCTCAAAGGGCTGTTGACGAGGCGGCCAAGTTCGCGAATATTCGACATCAATTCGGGAAGTCCATTGGCAGGTTCCAAGGAATTAGCTTCAAGCTTGCGGATATGGGTGCGAGAGCGGCTGCATCACGTCATCTAACCAGATACGCAGCTTGGCTGGCTGACCACGACTTGCCGGTCTCGAAGGACTCTGCGTTCGCTAAGTTCTTCGCTTCTGATTCGGCTATGCAGAATGCAATAGACGCCATCCAGATAATGGGCGGATATGGATACCTTGTGGAATATCCTGTTGAGAAGCTTATGCGAGACGCAAAGCTGCTGCAGATATATGAGGGAACCAACGAGATTCAGCGCCTTGTCGCTGGCAATACTATGCTGAAGGGGTCTGTGAATCTAGACACAGGCTTCCATGTCAAGTACGATGGCAAAGATGCGCCGATAGTCTAGTCCATGTATAACTGTGTTCGGAGAATGATTTGGAGACACCCATCTTGAAGGAGAATGAAACCATCAAGACGATAAAAAAGAGACGAGCAATCAGGGACTATGAAACGTCCAAGGACGTACCTGATGAACTAGTCTATGAGATCATCGAGGCTGGGGGCTATGCACCGAGTGCAGAGAACCAACAGCCATGGCGAGTCATTGTTGTTCGTGATAAGAAGTTGCAGAGGTTCATCGGTCAGATTGCAGTTGAAAGGACAATCGAGCTATTTGGCCGAGCGACACCTCGCGAAGAGATTGAACGTCGTCTGAGCTACATCCAAGCTAAACCAAGCTTGGAGCGAGTTATTGACATACTCGTAACTGGCAAACGCTTTGAATATATCAAGGGCGAGCCTGAAACCAATGGCGCTCCCGTTTTGCTCGTGCTTGCCGTAGATCAAACGCACGTTGGAAATTCTCAGCCAACATTGAGAGGTACCGGAGGCGTGTATGGATGGTCTTCACCTAGGCATGCAGTCATTGCAGGCTCAATGATGATGCAGAATATGGCGTTGGCAGCCGCCTCTCTGGGGATTGGAAGCTGCGTGTCTTCGGTACAACTGGATCATTTCGATGATGTTGGAGCAGTATCGGAGAAGCTTGGAATTCCCCATCCTCACTGGGTGCCCATTCTGTGTCTGACCTTAGGATATCCGAAAGCTGCACGCACACTTGGTCCACCCCGACAGCCGCCCGAGGAGGTAGCATTTAAGGACAAGTGGGGCAAGCCATTCCAAGTAAGGAGGCGAAATCATGAGTGAACTTGAAGCGTTAAGAAACGCATTCGTGGCTTTTCTTGACGGGCTCTGGTGGGGCCTAAGAGACAACGTTGGCGCTCTATCAATGTACGAAGGATACGCAGGCGGCTTCAAACAAATGGGACTTGAAGCAGCAGAGAGAGAGGGCGGCAATGGTCCTGAAACCGCAGCTAAGATAGCGGCAGCACTCATGGCAACGATGGGCATTGACGTGGAACAGAATGGCAAAGAGATTATCGTGAAGACCAGTTCTCTGTGGGAACGGGTATTGGACCGAGGACTCGAGTATTCGTTCCACATTGAAGAAATTTGCTGGAAACCCATGCTTGAAGGAATTGGCGAGAAGACGAGCACAAAGCCGATTATGGAGTCTTCGCTCCGGCTATCACACGTTGAGAGAGTAAAGATCGAGTACAAGAAAGGAAAGGCCAAGGCGTCTCTCGACAAAGGTGCCATGTCCAAGGAAGATTTCGACAAGCAGATTACAGCTCTTGATATAGCGATGCAGGAGATACCTGTCGTAGGCCGTTACCGATTCGCATAGAAGGCAGCGATTCATACTATGCAGTAGGCGTCATGGAGGTTGACCTGTATGGAATCCCTAGAGAAGGCTGGACTGGCTGTTAATTACAACAAGGTGAGCAGCACCAAGACGAAGAGTCAACCATCGAGAGTCTACATCTGGGATGAAACTCTCAGAGACGGTGAACAGACGCCGGGTGTTGCCCTCACGATGGATGAAAAAATCGAGATCGCAAAGATGCTCGATGAGATAGGGACAGCAATCGTTGCTGTGGGATTCCCTGCGGTCAGCGACGCGGAGAGGAAAGCCGTGGCCGCCATAGCTAAAGAGGGCTTGAGTAATGCAATTGTCGCTGCGCCAGCTCGTGCAAGAATCTCAGATATCGATGCATGCATCCAGGCAGAAGTTCAGGAAGTTCCGATTTTCATCGCTACGTCAGACTTCAGACTCAAATACCAGCTGCGAATGACCCGAGATGAGATGCTGCAAAGACTGACCGAGTGTATCGAGTACGGAAAGGACCACGGGATGATAGTTGATTACATTGCAGAGGATTCAACACGAAGTGACATGGATTTCCTGTGTCAGGCATACAAGGCGGCGATAGATGCAGGAGCTGACAAGATATGCGTGGCAGACACAGTAGGCTTTGTGCGTCCCGAGGTTATGAGATACATAATGCGTGAGATCAAGTCACGACTGTGGACCAAGAGCAAGTACAAGGTTCCAATAGCTGTTCACTGCCATGATGACTTTGGCCTTGCGAATGCAAACACTCTGGTTGCTGTCGAGGAGGGTGCAACCTACCCCCATGTGTGTGTAAATGGGTATGGCGAAAGGGCGGGAAATGCGGCATTTGAAGAGGTTGTGATGGCTCTTGAGGAGCTGCACGGCGTAGACACAGGAATCAATACAGAGAGCCTCTATCAGCTGTGTGAGCTTGTTGAGCGACATTTCGTAGTTCCCTTGCCCCTGCACAAGGCAATCTCGGGCGATAACGCATTCAGGCACTCCAGTGGAATCCACTCTCACGGACAATTGACTCACTCAATGACGTATGAGCCGATTAATCCAATCCGTGTTGGCAGACGGAGAGAGTTCCATCTAGGTAAATTCGTGGGTAGACACTTCGTAGAGTACCTCTTGAGGATGGGTGGAGTGAAAGCTACACCAGAACAGGCTGCGGAAATCACAAGACGTGTGAAGACCACGCATTTGGAGCATAAGAAAAGGCAGTCGACGGATTCGTTCTATCAGATAAAGGGCAGACTGAAGGAACTCCGTACAGGAGTTTCTGAAAGAGAGTTCTGGTCTATCGTTTTCGCGGTCATCTGACCGCTGTTCAGGTTTGATTACCTAGCTTCTTACTAAGCTGGTGGCGAAGTACTACACCACCATCCATTAGTGCTATTCCAAAGAAAAACGCCCAACCAAATATCATGAGAATCACTGCATCAAATGCCCACTGTTGCATAAGGAAACGAAAGACAATCTCAAGCACAAGAAACAGTGTGGCAGTTATCAGTGCGATGTGAATTCCCGTTTTAAAGAGCCGCGTGGCTTTCGAAGATGATGACGCGATTGGACCGATGTTCTTCTCAGCGTTGTCGATGGTCACATTCACGAACCGTCCTGCAATCACCTGTTCCTTTGTGAGTTGCTCCACTGCGTCGAAGTCTACGCCATCAAGTGGAACAGAGAGGAATGTACCCCTGAGATACTTCAGAGCTGTCCCTCCGCTGAACAATGCCAGGACTACAAGCACAAT
>DAOVDG010000017.1 GCA_030669595.1 Candidatus Thorarchaeota archaeon | reverse complement strand
GGGACGTAAAATGCCCGTGGAGAGGACGTAAGACTTTCAGTTAATTCTTCAGAATTAACAAAAAGCAACCTCGATGAAGCAGGAACCGAACATCAGTCAAGGACATTGATGTCCAGGATTGTACAAGTTTCGGGCAACGGTGGCCCACGTCGTGAAGCAAAGCCGTGATTCTAAATATCTTCTGTTGATAGTCATCCAATGGCCGTGATAGTGGAATGAAGCACACGTGCTCTAGGTCATCGCAGTAGTTCACGACTCGAATGGACTTCTGCGCCAGGAAATTCGTACCTAAACAATGTTGAAACCTTGTGTGAATTGAGCCGGGATAGACAATGTGAGCCTGACCTAGTTGCATCACAAACCTCAGCCGGAGCATCTCCCAGGTAGAAATCACATCACGTTCCCAAGGCTCCAAGAAAATGGCTCCATGTACAGGATCTTGAATTGCCTTCTGGCGTGTATGTTTCTCACTCTTCGAAAGTAGAGCCTCGTGATTTGCGACCAGCTGCATTACGCTACTCCAACTTGAGCCTCCAGCTGCCTTCAATGAGGTCAATTCGGCCTCACGCATTCCTGTGATACGCATCAATTTGATGAGTTCTATGTTGGAGTCAGTAGACACTTGGGTCCGCCCCTAGGCGGTTTCTGGTTGAGCCGCTATTTAAGCGATGGCTAGGGCTTCACTTGCGAGGAGAGTTGTTGGTCTACAGGTCATCATGTGCTCTTAACAGCCTCACTCTCTCACGGACACTGTTGTATTCCAATGTGCTCCCGGTTTTCATGGCACGACAGTATCTATCGGGGTTACAGTAGCCCCAGTTACGCATGGCTCTGCACGATGGAGCGCTTCTCGCCTTGTAGAAGGGAGCATCTATCAAGTTCGCTTTTACGAGGAACTTGGTCACATTCTTGATACTCTTCTTCGCGAATGCGAGTCTGATGCAGGGCGGCGACCGCTCCACGGTCTTCCAGCGAATCATCTTGAAGAGATCGTACCAGAGCAGACATTTCTTTGCCGTGTAGAGAAAGCCGCACTTGGGACAAAGACCATTATAGATGGAGATATGACAGATATTATCTCTGCTCTCCTGATCCAACCCCGAATATCGTAAAAGATGGAATTTGATCTGAGCGAAACGTTCCGGGGTGAACGAACCAAACTCTTGGATGAATGAATGTAGTTCTCCTGCTACCTCTTCTGCTGGGGCATTCCAATTCTTCGGCTCTAGAACAGGTGGATGGTCTTGCTTCCGCATGGATGTTTCGAACAATTGTTTGACAATACAGTTCTTAAATCCATTCTCGATACGATTGGCTTCATTAGTGAGCGGTTCGATATTCTCTTAGCTGTCCACTGGAACAACTCTTAAATTGGTCAAGCTAGGTTCAAACAGCCCAATCACTGAAATGAAAAGAGGACTCCATAGAATGCTCAAACTCGAGATAATCGCAGAGATCCCATTCAAGGAGGTCATCACTGGTTTAGAACTCACAGACCTCACTGGCGATGGCAAAGATAGTCTTGTTCTTACTACAATGAATGGTGAGCTTCGGATCTTTGAATTTGAGGTTGGCAAAAAGGTTAGAGCCACCGAGATTATGAAGACTGGCAATCTACCCCCCGTTGCTGCAATTGCGCTTGGCGATGTGATGGGAAATGGCGTCAAGGACTTCGTGCTCGGGGGCCTAGACAATATGCTCCGAGTTGTGAGCTTTATGGATGACGAGTTGGGGGTCAGAGCTATCACACCTCTTGGAACTCTTCCCACGGCTATTTGTGTCACAAATGTCGTAAGTGATGACTCAGCTGAAGTAATCGTGGCTACTGCCGATAATACCCTGAGATGCTATGGGTGGTTTGACGTTGCATTAGACAAGCTTGCGCATAAGGTGGTTGATAGACCTGTATTCTCAATGAAACCACTGAAAAGCAGGGGACTCTCATTCAGCCGATTTGTGTTTGGAGATGACTCCGGGTACCTCTACGTCTATCAGTATGCAGACGATAGGCTCCATGAGATTCATCGTTCTAAGGTCAAGGGCGAGATTAGTCTCGTTGCTACAGGTGCAGTCACTGGCGGGCATAGCGATGAGATTCTTACAATTTCGGATGATAAACAACTAACATTGCACGGAATCGACCAAGGAGAAATGAAGCAACTGGCGAACATCAGAGCGCCAAGCTCGATCACGTCTGTGCGGATTGGTCATCTTTTGGATAAGGCAGGAGCTGATGGTCAAATAGTATCCTGCCAGGGTAACTCGAACATAACGGTTCTTTCTTACGAATCGAGGATGCTAACTCCGGAAGCTTCGATAAGGCCAGTCAAAAAGGCAGCTGATGCATTGGTAGCACTTGGAGATGTGGATGGGGATGGCACCGTAGAAATTGTGCAGTCGGTAGGCCGCACGCTGTATCTAATGTCAATTATTCCGGATTAGAACGCTTCACGCCAAGTCTGGCATATAGATCTCGTTGGCTTGAAGGACATTGATTGTCTTCACAGGGACCTTAGACTTGATTCGAGGAATAAATGCGCTCTCCACCCAGGACTTCACTTTGGCTCGAGCATCCTCGATGTCTGCTCCCTCACCATTCACATCAAGGCGGATTAAAAGGTTGTAGGGCTCACGTTCACTGACATCGTTCTTCACCATTGCCCAGAATGCTTTCGAGCCGGCAGGGATGTCTATTCTGCCGAGAATCTCCTGCCAATTTTTGCCCTCAAGTCTCTTGGACACTATGGCGAGGTCCTTGAGTTCTGATATCTCTCTAAGTGCCTCTAGAACCCTCTGACCATCCTTCGTTCTGTCTGGTTTCTCAAACTCAGCAAGTAGATAATGATCAGCTCTGAACTTAGCCATGTGTGATGCTCTCCGCTTGCGGCCTATTCCAGACATCACTTAAATCTGATGGTACGAATCAGTGAGTTCTCTCTTGTAATGATAGAAGCGATACGCTGCCGTCAATACCCCCATGAACGTGACGACTACTAGGCCCCAAAGCACCTGGAAAAACACTGAGAAGATAATTAGAGTGAAGAGGCGCTCGGATCTTCCTCCAAGACCTACATCCAAATCCTTGACTCCTAGGGCTTCCGCCCGGGAACGTGAGTAACTCGTAAGTAGCCAGCCAGATATGCACAGCATGACCCAGATCGGGACACCTACTCCCAGCACGGCCTGGTCAGGAAAACCAAGGATCAAAGCCAACAAGAGTATGATCTCAGACACCTTATCGATAATGGAGTCAGTAAAGGCACCCATTGGAGTTGAGCGACCGGCCGCTCTTGCCACTACTCCGTCGATACCATCGAGGAGGCCCACTAGAAATACAAAGAGAGCATACAGCCACTGGTTTAGAGTGAGAAAGAATAGCACGAGACCAAGTAGTGCAAGCTGAAGCGAAACGTACGTCACTGTGTCAGGTCGAACGCCTGCGCCAGCTAGCCGCTCGCCAATGGGCTGCATGAGCCATCTGAAAATTCGCCTTACCCTATACTTGCTTGGTGACATCTCATTTCCCCTTCTGAAACACATCGCTGCCATGTACCACAGAGCCCGTCAGATTGGTGCCCGTTCTTACTTGCGATCCCCCTAGGAGAAGGGACTCCCGCACATTAGAGTTGGATTCTACCATTGCTTTCATTTCCAAGCTTACGACAGGACCAATCACACAGTGCGAACCGACCTTACATCCGGGGGCTATGAATGTGGGCCCAATAATCTGGACACCGGACTCCAGAACAATGCCAGATGGTAGAATTATAGTTTCTCCAATGTCCATGGTATCCCCTGCGGGAACAAACACAGACCCATCAATTTCCGGTGTGGAGAACCGGAGGAGGTACTCATTGACCTCCAGAAGACTCTTGACGTCATCAACGTCGAACCAACGTCCGGTAACATCGACTTGACGGATGGCCTCTCCTTTGCTAATTGCCAAATTCAGAGCATCGACAACTCTTCTCTCGCCAGAGCCAAGTGCTTCTCTGCAGTAGCTGATGAAGCGCCTGTTGACTGCCAATACCATAGCTGAATACCCAGATTCTGAACAATCCTGAACAGCGTGTCCTAGACCGGCAACTAGACCTGCATCCGTCACGTAGACAGAAGTTCCGGTTCTGTTTGATTTGTCAACTGCAATGGAAGCAGTTCGTGGGGGATTGTCAGTGACATGTTCTGACATTGTAAGGGAAACTATTCCCGCTTCGACTATGAAGTCGGCAGGGCATACAAGGAACTGCTCATCGCTGACCCCATCAAGAGCCGTCACAAGGGTCTGCAGTGGGCCACGTTCGTATTCTGGAACATGAACTACCTCAATCCGATCTCTTTCAGGATGATTATCGAAGTGGCGCTCCACCTCGCCTCCTTTCCAACCAACGCCAATAGTGAAGTTCTCTATTCCTTCAGCCCTCAGCACAGACACGAGCCGGTCAATCAATGTCATGCCAACACACGATATCAACGCCTTTTGAATGACATCTGTAAGTGGGGACATTCGTTCTCCTTTGCCTGCAGCCAGTATCACCGCGCGGATGTGTATCCCTCCACTACATCAGTAGAGTGTAGTCTGTGGTATGGGCATTGGATTAACGGGTCATTCATATGTGTGTTTGCAGGGGAGTGTATCAGGTCACTCCATTGACAGCGGAAACTGTGGTAGCTAAAGAAGAGAACTATCAAGACATCATAGATCGGGCCATAGAGGTAATCAGGGATGGGGGACTAATTGTTTGCCCTACAGATACCAGCTATGGTTTAGCCTGTGATTCAAGTAATCAAGCCGCTATTGAAAAGCTTATCAACGTTAAACGACGGAACAGGAGTCTCGGAGTTCCTCTGCTGTTCTCGGACATCGCGCAATGTGAAACTTACCACGAATTTAGCAATCTTGAAAGAGTGCTGATAAGATTGTTCTGGCCTGGAGCCCTTACGCTAGTCGTCACTCCAAGGGGTTCGGTTCCAGAAACTGTCACGGGAGGACGTGGCTCCATAGCTGTTAGAGTTCCAAATCATATCATCCCCCGAGGCATTGCCCAAGGAATCAAGGGGCCAATTGTGGGAACAAGTGCAAATCGAAGCGGTGAACCAAGCCCGTTTGAAATCACAATGGCCAAGGACCAGCTTGGTGATGAAGTGGACCTATACATTGATGCGGGACCATCGAAGTCTGAGGCGAGCTCCACTATTGTAAGAGTTGAAGAAAATGACGTGGAGGGGGCAAGCATCAAGGTGTTCCGAGAGGGGGCGTTGACCATGGGTAGACTTGTCGAGAGCCTGAAAGTAGATTCTGACGCCCTCCGATTCTGGACCACCAGAATCATCTTCGCAGACAAGTGAGGCGAGTGTGCTGCAGGAATTCAATCTACTTGTAGGATGTCCTAGGAATCGCGAGAAAGCAGCGAGGTCGGAGGTTCAGTATTTCATTGGGGACTTAATTGAAGATGACGCATTGCGAGTGTCAATGACTCGTATTTCAGGGATCCTGACTTGTTGGACTGGGCTTGACCCATTTGATGTCGTCCATCAACTAAGAGAGTATGCAATCGAGAATGCATACCAGTTTCGCTTTGCCATTAGATTCACACCGCTTGAATTATGCGTTTCTTCTGATATCGAGAGCATCGTCAAGGCCGCGGAAAAACTTCTCAAGAAGATTGGCGAGGATGAAACGTTCCGAGTCACTGTAAGAAGGCGACACACAGAGCTTGAGAACATGCAGGTTGTCGAAGCAGTAGCATCTGTCATCCCAAGAAAGGTGAATCTTGACAATCCAGATAGGATTGTGTGGATTGAGATTGTTGGTGAGATGACAGGGTTGTCTGTTCTGACTCCTGATGAGGATATCCTATCGATCATGACCATGCGTGATGAGCAATACTAAGACTTAGGTGTCGAGAGCAACTATAGAGACTCTGCTAACAACACACTTCGAGAGGGCTTCAGCCCAGAGTTCAACCTCATCCGAGTCCGTTAATGCCTTGACCTCTTTCTCATTAACGCCGTAATGGTGCATAATGCGTTCCAGACGTTCTCGGTCAGGCACAAAGGCAGTCTTGATCTCTTCTCCCACATTGTTGACCGTCTTCGTAATCACGTCACGAACAGCCTTTTTGTCGCCACCGATGACAATCAACGCTATACTCTGCAAACCGTCATGTATTCCCAAGTTCTGGATTGCGCGACTAATCTGCCTTTGCGCAGAAGCATACACGAGAACTTCGGCATCGAGACCTCTTGTCAGCATGTAGCCGCCCCTCCACGCATTTACTGCATTCTGTGCTGCCGAGAGGAGGTGGCCGACGCCTACGATGAGAGAGGAATCAAGGAATTGAATGGCATAGATGTCTTCTTCTCTCTCAGATGCCAGCTTAACCAAGGCATCCTTCCCCATGTGAGAAGAGTTGAAGAGTTCAGTGATACCCGCCCAGAAAATCTCGTCTTCATACTCCACAGTTTCAAGTATCACAGTCACACCTCGACGGGGTTCATTTTCTCATAGACGTTTGATGAAATAGTCAGCAATAGTGGGGTCAAAACCAACTTCGAACACTAGCCGGTTTCGAATCTGTTTAATGGTAAGTGATGGGTCTTCGGATTTGAATACATTCACGAGAGCGATGATAGACTCACGATGCTCCCATGGATAGACTGTCCAGCTCTCAGTCTTCACCATGTAATAGTCAGGGGTTATGCAAGAGGTGGGCTTCAGGTGAAGAACAGCGGTTCGAACTTCTTTTGCGCCAAGGCCCTTCACATGCGCAATCGCATGAACCAGACTATCACCAGTGTCTGCAACCTCGTCAACTAAGAGTATTGTTTTGCCATCAAGAGATCCGGACAGCGGCTGAGTGATTATCGGCTCCTTTCCTTTCACACCTACATCGCTGTAGTACTCAATCCGAATATTCTGCAAAGTATTAGCATATAGTACATCTGACAGTATGCGGGCCGGTATCCATCCACCCCTAGCGATTCCGACGATAGTGTCGGGTTTGAATCCATCATTCACAACGCGTTCAGATAGCTGCAGCGTGAGATTGTAGATTGCATCCCAAGAAAGAATAAGGTACTCCATGTTCCACTAATGCCTCGCATGCGCTTTGCTTGAGAATGACAGGACTTCCATATATACACTACCAAGCTTTGTGTCTAGCGCAAGGTACTTCTGCACCGTGTATATCCCCCCGATGCGTGGCACACAATGAAGCCAGACCTACTACTAACCAACATTGGTCAGCTGGCCACATTGGCTGGAAACAGCGACCATCCCAAGACGGGCGATGAGCTTGGAGACCTAGCCATAATAGAGAACGGCGCCATTGCTATCAAGGATGGCACGATACTGGCTGTTGGCACCACCAAGGATGTCATCTCCCAAATTGATGAAGAACCAATTCTGCCCGCAATTGAATTCCCAGGTATGTTCGCCATGCCCGGTCTAGTTGACAGTCACACACACTTGATATTTGGGGGGTCTCGTGAGAACGACTTCGCCATGAAGCTCGCAGGGAAGACCTACATGGAGATTCTTGAGGCTGGGGGCGGCATCCTGAACACTCTCAGGGCAACGCGCCAGGCCAGCAGAGAAGATCTCTGCCACTTCGCGTTCACCTACGGAGAGAACATGCTTGCTAACGGAACCACAACTGTGGAGGCCAAGAGCGGCTACGGGCTAAGTTGTGATGATGAAGTGAAGATGCTTCAAGCTGCGGGAGACCTCAGTGACCGTTTACCCATGGAAATCACCAGAACATTCCTAGGGGCTCATGCAGTCCCTCCAGAGTACGAGGGAAAGACAGATGATTACGTAAACGTCGTCATCGATGAAATGATACCAGCTGTGGCAGAACTAGAGATAGCGGAGTTCTGTGATGTCTTCTGTGAGAAAGGAGTCTTTGATATTGAGCAATCACGGAGGATTTTGCTGGCTGCCAAGGAAGCCGGAATGAAACTCAAAGTGCATGCGGACGAGATTGTACAACTGGGTGGTGCGGAACTTGCCGCAGAGGTCAGTGCGGTCTCCGCAGACCATCTCTTGATGGCTTCAGATGAGGGTCTTGAGGCCATGTTGAAGGCCGGCACAATCGCCACCTTACTTCCCGCTACTGCATTCAGTCTAAACACTGCATATGCTCGTGCCCACTACATGATCGAGATGGGGCTTCCCGTGGCTCTGGCCACTGACTTCAATCCAAACTGTGCGAATGAATCGCTATTCTTCACAATTGCCTTGGCTACCTATAAGATGAAGATGACAGCCAGAGAAGCGATCTCTGCCACGACCATAAACGGGGCACATGCCTTGGACAAGGGACATGCGATTGGTAGTCTAGAGCCTGGGAAGAGAGCAGACATCTTGGTTCTCGATTGTCCAAGCCCCGAGTTCCTTACATGGAGATTCGGCGTCAATCTTGTTCATACGGTCATCGCAAATGGTCAAGTTGTGCACACCAAGCTAGGCCTTTAGTAGAGCTATTTCTCTGTAGGCGTCAAGATTACCTAGTCCCAAGTATCCCCGGCGCATTCCTTGACACGCTTGCCAGTCTTCCGATACTTATTGAAATGCTCAACCCACTTAAGGTCCTTAGGTGCGCCCTTCACCCACTTAGTGAAATCGGTGAGTCTGGCCATAGTTTCTGGATGAATGTGGTGTTCTAGTTCACAAGCGTCTACAACTGCTACCTCTTCACTCACGCCGATAAGAGTCAGGAACCATGTAAGAGTTAAACGCGTCTTCTCAAACTTCTTCGCGATCTTCATGCCTGCAGCTGTCAGGCTGACGCTCCGATACTTCTTATAGCGAACTAGACCAAGAGATTTAAGCTTCTGAAGGACATATGTGACACTTGGAGACTTCACTCCTCTTTTTTCCGCAATGTCAGTAACACTAGCAGCCCCCCATTCCGTTTGCAGCTCGTAAATAGTTTCAATGTAATGTTCTAGAGTCGTTGACAAGTCCCTTGGCACAAGATTACTCTCCTTTTAACAGACGCTCTGTCTGGTCATCGAGAAGAATAGGCAACCATCGCATAATAAGACTTTCAATTACCCAGTGAAATCACATGTGTATGAGAATAATACGTTGTTTAGCAAAAAAGAGATGGCGGGCCCCTGAATACCATTGGGGGTTCTGTTCAGGGGCCCACTGAAGTCGGGGAATCAAGGAACCGACTTATTCCACATGTGCGCTTTCAATGTGAGATAGGCTCCAGGTATTGCCACTGAGAACAACCACAGACCCGGCTGGAATTGCTCCATAGGCGTCCATTCTAGCCAGTCTTCGAAAGACAGACACCAGTCAGGCACCTCCGGAAACACCCACCTAGGCACGGTCGCTAACGCCCACCCGAGTCCATTCGCTAGCATCATGAACAGATAGAGCATGAATATGATCCCCGCAAGCAGCGAGCCGATTGAAAGATAGGAGTCCCACTCGTGATCGCCCTTCCTCATGAGAACGTAGCCCCATGAGAAGACTAGTCCGATGATGACCAAGACAAGCCCTTGAAACCAGTCACCAGGTACGATCCAAGTTTCGTAGCCAATGAATCCGTTGACAAACTGTGCTCCACCAACAAGCATGTAGACTAAACCTACAGCTAGAGAATAAAGTCCTATTCCCGTACCATTCTTGTCTGCTACTGCCATTTATCATGCACCTCCAATGACTCCCAGACCAATTGCTGACAGCAATGCAAATGCAATAGCTGCAATGACATAGGCTATGATGATTGAGTAGACTACCGAGAATAGAGTCCACTTCCAAGAGTTCGTTTCGGATTTGATGGTCCCCACTGCAGCCACACATGGTATGTATAGCAAGATGAATATCATAAATGCCGCAGCAGTTGCCGGACTAAAGACACCAGCTAGGGCACCTCCGATTGCGATGTCTCCTTCGACTGCGAAGATTATGCCGAGACTCTCCACTGCAATCTCCTTTGCCAGGAAAGCGAATATTAGAGCCGCTCCAAGGCGCCAGTCGAATCCAAGAGGTGCAAAGATCGGTTGAATCAGACCGCCTAAGATCCCAGTATATGACACAGATACATCAGGATCAATCCCTAAGTAGCCAGCAGGGCCAAACGCTGACATGAACCAGAGAATAATCGCACCAAGAAACAACCAAGTGCCAGCCTTCTTCAGAAAGACCACACCACGTTCCCACATGTGCAATACAGACTCTCGGAGTGTTGGGACTCTGTATATCGGGAGCTCCATTATGAAAGGCTCAGGTTCCCCCTTGAAGAGAGTCTTGCGAAGCAACCACGCCGTGAAGATAGCGACAGCGAGTCCGAGCATGTACATCGAGAATATGACGGACCCCTCAAAGCCAGGAAAGAATGCTGCTGCAAATAGAACGTATACAGGCAGCCTTGCACCGCATGAGATGTATGGGTTGCTCAGAATGGATATCATCCGATCCTTTTCACCTTCGATGCTGCGGCAGGCCATTATAGCGGGAATGTTGCAGCCAAATCCAAGCATCATGGGTATGAATGTCTTTCCGTGTACTCCTAGCTTCCGCAAGAGCTTGTCCATGACAAAGGCTGCCCTAGCGAAATAGCCGCTATCCTCAAGCCAAGCTATGCCAAGGAACATAAGGAAAATCGGGGCAAGGAATGGCAAGATGAATGCAAAACCACCAAAGATCCCGTCCTGCACCAAGGATGTGGCCATTTCATTGCCCTCCAGTAGAGTCCCAAAGAACGCACCAACAGTCACTAAGGCCGTTTCAATGATTACCATGAACACGCCTGAGGCCTCAATTGAGAACTGAAATAGCGCCCAAACAAGAATTAGGAATATGGGAATCCCAAGGTACTTGTTCAGCAGCACCTTGTCCAACTTGTCTGAAAACGTCATCCCGGTTTCGGTCTTGGTAAGGCACTCTTCCAGGATTCCGCCAATCATCTTGTATCGTCTTTCTGCGAATGCTATCTCGGGGTCATCCCCAAGTACAGCCTTGACACGTTTCATGCAAATACCTCCTCAATCTTAGAATCCAATGTAGTTTCCTGAATCATCTCAAGGACCTCTTTGTCCCTCTCAATCAGCTTGATCGCCAGCCACCTTGCAGGGTGATGAGTCACTAGGGATGCATCCGCACTGAGGATAGTGACCAGTTTCTCAATTAGGTCCTCTATGTCAGACGGGTAAGTCAGGGAGGCAGGTTTCGGTGACTTGGCTGCGTTCTCGATAGCCGCTTTCAGCTTCTCCATCCCCACCTTTTGCGTAGCAATGGTTTCAACGACCGGAACGCCCAATCGTGACGCAAGTGCTTCTGTGCGGATTGTGTACCCTTTGGACTTGGCTACATCCATTTGGTTCAGGGCTACCACAATGTTGGTTTCAAGCTCCATTAGAAGTAGAGTCAAGTAGAGATTTCGTTCCACATTTGATGCATCTACTATGTCGACAACCACATCGGGCTTCTCCTCAAGAATGTAGGTTCGCGATACCAACTCGTCTACGGCGCGTGCCGTTAGACTGTAGCAGCCGGGCAAGTCGACTAGCTCGTATTCCTCACCCTTGTATCTGTACTTGCCTGTCTTCTTCTCAACTGTCTTGCCAGGCCAATTCCCAACATGTTGACGCGCGCCAGGGACTAGGTTGTTGAAAATCACGCTCTTGCCCACGTTTGGGTTCCCGATCAGAGCTACTCTCACTGTCACCTTTGCACCTCCGTAGACACCATCACATCTTCGGCTTCGCTTCTTCTAAGGGTCAGGAGATAGCCCCGCACCTTGAACTCGATGGGGTCACCCAGCGGTGCATTCCGAATCATTTCGATACGGGCACCAGGAGTGATCCCCATGTCTGCGATACGCCTCTTGACAGCACCGGATCCTGCTACCTTGGTCACGGTTGCAATATTACCGGACTTCAAATCACTCAGTTTAGTTTCCAAGAGAATTTCTCTCCAAAAATTAAGTACTTCTAAGGAAATTAGGGAAATCTAACTCCTATATAAAAGCTTCCGAATATAGCGATTGTGCTTGAGAAAAGATTCTTGTTGGCCCTGCGCAAGGACCTTTTCGCCAGAGATCACGCTGGTGTTCAAGGGAGCGTACTGAACGACCGACAATATATTCTTTAGGTATGCTTATATAAATTAGACCGTTCTAACTATAACGGAGCGAAACGCGCTATATCCAAAATTGGACGAGCGCTGGTCCAACCAACGGCCACAAGGATGTGCATCAATGGAAACAATTCTGACAGTTGAAATTCCCGGCCACAAGGCCGTAAGGCTAAGTACGGTTGCTGCAGGTACAGACTGCACGATACTTGGAGTAGCTGATGAGGGTCAGAACAGACCCATTGGAAACAAGCCAATCATTGATTTCTTCTGTGGAATTAGGGATGATGAAGGACATCGGGAAAGGCGAGTAGTTCGACGACTGTGTGCCCTTGGACTCACACCAGGCACGGTTGTTAGAGTCATTCATGAACAAGACGGAGGTCCAGCACTTATTCAAGTCCGGGACTCGAAACTTGCGCTTGGTCGCGGATTGGCTCACAAGATACTGGTGGAAGAGATCGCTGCAGAAGAAACACCTGCATGAGTGTGGTTGTGTGTTTAGAGAGATTCTTCGAGAGATGATTGCAGATGGACTCATCAACAAACCCCACATCGCCAGAAAGGTGGGTGTTCATGTAGAGGTTGTTGAGGATATCATATGCATGTTGGTTGATCATGGATACTTGTCCAAAAGCAGCCATGCTGAATTGGGCCATTCTGCTTGTGTTGGTTGCCCTCTCTCATCCAAGTGCGGGTCCGGAAACTCAACTCCACAGACCTACAGCATCACTCCGAAGGGAATGAAATACGCTAGGGCATAGAGGAGGAAAAGCGCTTCCAGTTGGTCCAGAGAGACCTAGACAAGATGGCGTGGTGACATGTTTCTGACGAAGGCACTTGAGAAGTACCTTAGGGTCATCTACGAGTTGGAATGCGAGAGGGGGCCTGTGCGTGTTTCAGAGATAGCCGAGAAGATGAGAGTCAAGGCTCCGAGCGTAACTGCTGCCCTGCGGAAACTGTATAGTTGTGGACTGGTCAGCTATAGGCGCTACGAAAAAGTCAGCACCAACAAGAAAGGACAGGATGTAGTGGAGAACCTCCAAGCCAGGCATGGAATCATCAAGGAGTTCTTCGTGCTTGTAGGCCTTGACGAGGAGACTGCTGACAAGGATGCGCATGAGATGAATCATGTTGTTGGCACACGCACCATCCGGAAACTAAGAGAGTTCGTCCAGTCCTATCAGACCCATGGTGAATAGAATGACTGATCGTGCACCTGAAAGTATCGGTCCTCACATCCTAAGAGAAAAGGTGACCATCAAGAAAATGATCTCGTACTATTGTGAACGGAAACACAAGACCTCAGGGACAGGTCTATGCGAGGAATGCGCTGACCTATTGGCTTATGCTCACGGAAGACTGGACAACTGTTGGTTTGGTGATGAAAAGCCAACATGTAGGAAGTGTCCTGTTCATTGTTACAGACCAAGCATGAGAGAGAAGATTAGAAACGTGATGCGGTTCTCCGGACCTCGACTGATGATTCGTTCGCCTATTGATTGGATTCGGCATAGTCTTCACGAGCATACACCAGATCACACACAGCAGTCTTAGTGCAAGGCCTCTTGGACATCCCAGTATTGACTGGACTGATCCCTGTAGGAGTCTTGTGAATACGGGACAACTTGAAGCCTCTATTCATGCAAGAAAGCTGCGTTTAGGTGAACTGCACTCATAGTCCAATATAGTGCGCACTAAATTTCGTAGCAAACCAAAACTATATTTGTAAGCCTCTAATTCCAAATCGGACACCGCAAGCTCATCTGGAGCAACCTGAGCACGAGTCATTGAGTTCTTGTCCGGAGAAGGAATACAAATGGTAGAGCAGTCACAAGCAACAAACACAAAAACCCCGACTCAAGAGAGCAATAATTCGCAGGTGCTTGTTCTAGGGCTGCTGACCTTGCTAACAATCACTTCAGCCTCGATTCTACATGCAAACCAACCAGAATTCATTTTCGCAAGGTTTCCGGGGCTCTCTGAGCTTGACGTGTCTTATTTCGACACTGTGCTCTATGTTGCTTATCTCGTCTTCGGAATCACCACAGGAATAGTATCCAACAGGGTAGGAAGACGAAGAATATTCATCGCTATTGGGACACTGGGTGCTAGCTTATTCTACATACTAATGACTACAACCTTGGTCTACCCTATTCTGCTAGCCTTTAGATTCGCTCAGGGTGCATTTATTGTAATGGCTTGGCAGACATTTATGACTCTGATTCTGGATCTGTCTTCATCCAAGAATCGAGGCCGGAACATGGGAATCTACGGCCTATTTCTAGCACTTGCCATGGGATTGGGCCCCATGCTTGGTGGATTCATCTCCGAAGTGAGTGTCTTCATGCCGTACTACGTTGCAGCGGCACTAAGCGCACTTGTATTCATTCTGAGTATGTCGCTGTTGAGAGAGCCTCAAGAGCTCTCAAAGAACCCGGTTCTGAAAGATAGCCTGAGGGTTGTGCAGCAAAACCCGAAGATAATCGTCCCCGGTCTCTTCAACTTTGTGGACCGCCTGCATATGGGCTTCATTATATTCATTCTCCCCTACTTTATAGAAGTCATTCTTGGCCTGGGGCCATCCATGAGAGGTATGGCAATGGGAATCTTCGCACTACCCTTTATTGCCTTACAGTATCCGATGGGCAAGCTATCCGACAAAATTGGTCGATACAAGCCACTGGTTCTTGGAAGTTTTGCCTACGGAGTTGTTCTGTGTGTTGTTGGATACTTTGGACAAATGGGCTTTGGAGTACTTGTTGTACTGCTCTTCATCCTAGGGATTTTCTCGGGTATCACTTCCCCTCCTTCAATGGCAATGGTTGGTGATTCTGTTGATAAGAAAGACCACGCTATGGGAATGGGTTTCTTCAACTTCATGGGCAATATCGGAATGATAGTAGGACCCGTCGTTGGGGGATTGTTTTGGGCATACGGCAACCTTGTGGCAGCCTTTCTCGTTGCTGGTCTAATTGAACTGGTTTCATTGGTTTTCAACGTGATTATTATCCGGAGAATTCGTGCCCAGACTCCTTCTGAGCCTACGATACTATAGCAGACTGCGGAGGCAAGTGGTTTTGAGGATGACGCGTGGGCTCTTCTCATTTGGGAAACTCTCTGCAAGGTGGATGTGGGCGAAGATACTCTCAGACTTGGGAACTCTCATCACAACAGTTGCGATAATTGACCGCGTCACCTATCTCATCATGGTGGCAATCTCGGAGTCCCTGACTCAAGAACTGCTCTTCAACACCATGATCATCATGGCATTCACATTGGTTGTTAGATTCCTCCTCTTGTGGACATCTAGCAAGGCAGTCGCCAATATTTCTTCCAAGATTAAAATTGAAATTCGCGACCAAATCTACTCGAAAATACTGGAACTAGAACTCGGATACAGGGATGACAAGAGAACTGGCGGAATTGTGACCACCATTATGGAGGGGGTTGAATCACTAGAGGTTTTCTACGGGCGCTTCTTTCCGCAGATTTTCATTAGTATTCTGAGCCCGATGATTCTGTTCTTCTACATCGCTCAATTCAGCTATTCCATTGCTCTGACACTCATTCTCACCATCCCGCTAATCCCAATCAGCATAGGAGTTGTTCAGGTATGGGTGCGGCGAACAGCGAGGATGCACTGGAGCACCTATGAGGACCTAAACGCCTACTACTTGGACTCCCTTCAAGGTCTGACAACACTGAAGCTGTTCGGCCAGACAGGAAACAGAATCGAAGAGATCTCGAAGCGAAGCTGGGATTTCCGTGACAAGACAATGAGATTGCTATATGCCAATCTTTCGTCCATTCTGGTAATGGACCTGGTTGCCATGCTAGGGACTGCTCTGGGGATTATGTTGGCCATCACTCATCTTCACGCAGGTCTGATTGGGCTTCAAGCAGCACTGCTTGTTCTGTTTGTATCCTACGAGTTTTTCAGGCCCTTCAGACAATTGGGGTCCTACTTCCACTTCGCTGTAAACGGTATGTCCGCCTTCAATTCCATCTCTGAAATCCTCAACCAAGAACCAAGACGCAATGAGCTTGGAGAATGCAAGGACTTCGAGTTTGGTCCTAATCTGGACATCGAGTTCAAGAATGTGGAATTCTCCTATGAGGACGATGCTGTCTTTGCACTGAGAGGGATAAATCTGAAGGCTAAGACAGGTCAAATCACTGCCATTGTTGGAAAGAGTGGCTCAGGGAAGACTACAATCGCTGATCTCATCACGCGACTCCATGATTCGAAGTCCGGTCGGATATGGATAGGGTCCTTTGACTTGCAGACTCTATGTCCCAAAGATATCCGAAGAGAGATTTCGGTGATATCACAAAGATCATACCTATTTCACGGGTCAATTCGGCAGAACTTGCTCATTGCAAAACCTGACGCAACTGATGATGAGTTGTATTGGGCGTGTGAGCAGGCAGGAATTGCCGACTTCGTGAAGTCCCTTCCCGAGGGGCTCGACTCGTCACTTGTTGAACAAGCCAAAAACATCTCTAGCGGGCAGATTCAGAGAGTTGCCATCGCTAGAGCATTATTGAAGAATGCTCGCATACTCATTTTGGATGAGCCAACATCGAATGTTGACGCCGATAACGAAGAGAAGATTATGCGGACTCTAGAGTCGATTGCGGAACACAAGACCACGATTCTCATTTCGCACAGGCTAAGCACAGTTAGTAGAGCGGATAAGATTGCTCTGATTGACAAGGGTGTTATTGTCGAACAGGGAACTCACGATGAGCTGATGAAAAAGGAGGGTGCCTACGCCGAGCTGTTCCGTGACCACACGGTGGTGGAATGTGCATCGGGAGCGCACTTAGTTGTTGCAGGATAGTTGAGAGGAATAAGGATGAGAGATGATGCCATGGTTCGTGGAAATACTGTTGTTAGAACCACGGAAAACGAAGAAACGAGTATGTCACGAGTGACAATAGTTGTTAGACTTCTTCGAATGGTGAGTGGCCTACGTCGTTCTATGTCAATTGCCATCACTCTTGGCACATTGAATCATCTCTCCAACGTCGCATTGGTAGCATGGGGAGCGTACCTAATCTCATTGGTCATCCTTCCAGAAGCTCGATTTCCAACTCCGCTTCAGATTAGCTTCCTTTTCATCTTGGCTACAGTCAAAGCTGTATGTTCCTATATTGAACAGACTAAGAACCATGACGTGGCTTTTCGACTACTTGCTCATTTGCGGACAAAGCTCTACATGCATCTGGAGCCGCTTGCGCCTGCCAAGCTCATGAACAAGCGAAGCGGTGACATAACGTCAACCGTCGGTGGAGACATAGAACTCATCGAAGTATTTTTCGCTCATACGATATCGCCTGTTTCCATTGCATCCATTGCTTCAGGGTTAGTACTAGTTTTCCTGGCGACAAGGTGGATTATGTTGCCTTTTGTTCTGTTACCGTTCTACGTTATTCTAGGCATCGGAATCCCAGTTGCATGGGAACGAGTCGTCAGGCATCATGGACAGAAAGTTCGAAACACATTAGGAGAAACCCACGCACACCTCACGGATTCGCTGCAAGGACTAGAAACAATCCTGTTATTCAATCAAGGCCATGCGAGAAGAGAAGAGATTGCCAAAAGAGGTCGATTCCTCAATAGGATAATGAGGCAACATGCGTCATACGAGGGCATACTGCAAGGTCTGATCAGCGTGACTGTTCTCATTGCTGATATCATCTTTATTGCCTTTGCAGCGCAGGCCTTTCTTGATGGTCACTTGGATGCTCAGGAACTGATTGTCGTTGCTGCAATTGCAATAAGTTCATTCGGTCCTGTATCAGCAGTCGGTGGTGTTGCGCATCACTTGACCCTGACATTCGCCGCTGCGGAACGCCTATTCAGAATAATGGATGAAGAACCCGAGGTGACAGATTCTCCCGAGTGCTCTCATCAACCCCCCGCCAGTTTCGGGATAGAGTTCAAGGACGTGGAATTCGCGTATTCGAGCAACAGTCCCGCTATCTTGAGTGGATTCAATCTGGATGTTCCTCCGGCTACTTCGATAGCCATTATTGGTGAAAGTGGATGTGGAAAGAGCACTATGCTTCGACTACTCCTCCGATTCTGGGATGTGAACTCCGGTCTGATTGCAATTGGTGGCGTGAACGTTAAAGAGATGTGCTTGGAAACTCTCCAGAGTCTCATTGCAGTTGTTTCTCACGATTCACACTTGTTCGATGCCACTATCAAAGAGAACATTGCTATAGGTAACCCAAATGCGACAATGAGAGAGATTGTCAAATGCGCCATGAACGCTAACATTCACGACTTCATCAAAACACTGCCAAAAGGCTATGACACGTCTATTGGCGAGCTGGGTGATAAGCTCTCAGGCGGAGAGCGACAGCGGATTATCATCAGTAGAGCTCTTCTAAAAGACACGCCCATTCTAGTTTTGGATGAGCCGACATCGTTCCTGGATGCTCCGAGTGAGAACGTTGTGCAAGAAACACTGAACAATATCGCCAAAGATAGAACCGTTATTATCGTCACTCACCGGCTTTCACCTATTGCCAATATCGACAACATCTATCTCCTAAACAAAGGCCAATGCCAGAAAACCCAGTCTGATCGCAAGAACTGTCCCAATCTGACGCCCATTCAAAGATCGTCATAGACGAGGTAAGAATAGAAGACCGCCATGTTCCAGTTCCATCAGAAGGGGATGGTCATGCCAGCAAATGAAAGCACACAGATGGAATGAAGAGAATGAATAAGGACTCGATCAAGGAATCAGTGGGCGGATAGCCATAGGTTTCGACAGTTCCCTAGAAGAGGAGTGCAGACAGGGGGTCCTCCTTGTAGATCCTAGATATAATTTTATGAGACATGTCAAACACCCACATTCTTGGAGTCATGCAGGCGCCTGTTGGGCATATACGGACGCAGTTGTAGCATCTAATGCAGTCGCCTACTTGCCTGGGATAAGGGTCGAGAGTCAGTATCTTCACAGGACAAGACTCAGCACATCGTCCGCATTGGATACATGTTTCTTTGGTGAAACGCACGTGGGGAAGTAGAGCCATGCCAAACCGAGTTGCCATGAACTTGTTGAAAATGCGAACTGCAAGAGACTTCTTAGGTTTCAGCATGTCCATTGACACTCGCTTCAACCCGGAATGGTTAGTCTTGTCGACAAGAACACGGCCAAAGGTCGTTGCGAGCTCCAGATCCTCTTGGCTTGGACGTAGTATGAACTGATCCCTCTCGTCCTCGAATACCATGGAATGGCTGGCGACTATCTTTGCAGCGCCTAGGATCTCGTAGCCCTTCTTGGATAGTAGTTTTGCTGCGTGAAACAGGGCATTCCCGCTAATCAGACCGTATGTAACGAAGACAGCTGCAAGTTTGGCCTCAGTGCTCGGCAGTCCTGACAGGAATATCTCAATGGGCTCAATGACTCTCCCCGCGTACACTGGAGACCCAAGAACCAGCAGGTCGTAGTCGTTCAACGTAGAATAGGCAAACCCCCTGATCTCGTGCCAAGGCGCTCCAGTTAAGTCGATGAGCGTAGGCTCAATCCCTTGGCTGTGAAACCCCTCCTTCATGGCTCCCGCCACCTTGAGAGTATTTCCGTGTGGAGAGAATACAATGATGGCGGTTCTTGGAAACCCATTCTGCCTTCTCATATCTTGATTGCTCCATCTTGTATGTTCGCTTGAACCCTACACCCTACCCGCATGGTCTGCTTGCCGGGTTCTAGGTCTTGGCCTGTGTCCTTGGAAAACACAGATTCGCACCGATGTTCCTCCAGCTCCTTGAGCATCCTATCAACCGAAAAGGAATCCCAATGAACTGGTAGATAACTCCGGTGCCATGTTGGGCCAGTGCTCTCCGCTATCATAAACCCATCGACATCTTCTACTCTAGTCCCCTATTCCATATGACTTGTAGGTTCGATAGCTGAAATAGATTAAGGCAAAGGTTATCCATGCGTTGAAGTAGGGACGGTTCTCGAAGGGTGCGATGCCCATCGCCAGCAGGACAAGAGGGAACAAGTTCAAGATTCCAACGACTACGCCAAGAAGATAACCTAGCTTCAAGTCTAGGAAGCATAGCACACAGATGACGCCCCAGATGATCGTCAGTACCACTATCAGTGCAAATGTTGGTACTGAATGCGCTTCACCGAATATGGCTGAACCCTCGAATTCGAATATTATCTTGAACAGGATCTGAGCAACTATGAATGCAATAGTGGCTTGTTTTTCCATTGAATAGTTCTTCGTAGGTATCATATCTTTTCCGTCCTTGTCTATTGGTGGTTTGGTAGATTCAACAGTCGAGATGTCGAAGCACCGATTGATCATCCAGTCGACGGTTCGACATTGGACCTGAGAGGTTAGAAACACCTACATAAGTTAGTCGTATCGAAGAACTTATAGTTTGCTGACCGGGTGGTTGCAGTTCTTGTCGTCGTTGCAGGTCGTTGTTACATGCTTCCCTCGTCCAGAGTCATTCTAATCGTTTCGTCAACGACTCGTTGTATTGTGGGCGGCAAGCCAGGTATGTCCAGACTAACAAAACCACTCACAATCAAGGCAGCGGCTTTGTCCTCATTAAAACCACGACTCATGAGGTATTCCAATTGCTCGTTTCCAATCTTGCCCACAGTTGCCTCATGACTGAGCACACAATCCCGGTGCAGAGCCTCAAGTCTTGGAATGGCATCAACCTTTGAGCCATCACTGAGCAAGAGCGAATCGCATTCCAAGCGTCCCTTCGTCCTAGGCGCCATGCCTATTATGTCACCTCTCGTTGTAATGTCTGCTCGATCAGTAGCAACAGCACGTGCAACTACGAAGCCATTTGCATCAGGTGCCTCGAGCGTCAACAATCCACCCACATCATAGCGTGAGTCCTTGCTGCCGTAGACGACCGAAGTCAAGTCGGCCTTTGCGTTCATTCCAGTCAGTCTGCTCTGGGGGTATGACTGAATCGAGTGTATCGGACTCAAGATTGCGTAATTCTCAATGTAAATGCCATTTTCACTCACTATCGTAGCAGAGCGAGGTCGAACATCTACTGCTTCACTCCACCTGTGCACCATGGTGAAACTGAGCTTCGCGTTCTTCCCGACGTAGAACTCCGATGCTCCAAGATGAAGAGCGTTCTGTGTGGTTGACAATGAAGTGCAACCATTGACCACATGCAGCTCAGAGCCTTCCTCTGCGATGATGATGTTGTGGATATTTTGCAACGAACGGTTCTTCCTCATCAACATGCAGCTCTGAATGGGCGTCTTCACCTTCACACCGGGCTTTGCTCTTATGAAATATCCATCATACCTCTCAAGCTCGCTTGTCGCCGTATACTTGTCTGCGTCAACTAGCACTGCATTCCAAAGATAGTCATTAAGCCAGTCGTGCTTCATAAGCGCCTCATTGATAGGAAGTATTTCGAGCCCCTCTTTCTGCAACATCATTTCTGCAAGGATGAGTTCATGATCAATCTGTAAGTATGACCCGGCAACCGCTTTTTGATCAGGATCAAAGGCCACCTGACTGACTATTGCCCTGTCCATTTCCGAAAGATCATCCAATCGCTCAAGGGTCCCAACGGCTGAGTCATCGTGTGCGAATCTGTCAACATCTATGTCGAGCCCATACAGAGCAGTCTTGTTTCTTGCCCGTTGTGCGCGCCTCTTCTTCTTCTCTGCTGTGGTCATGTCGATTCAGACCCCATAGACCAATTCATTGTGCCACTTCTGCAAGAAATTTGTCGTACCCCTTTTCTTCGAGTACTGGTATATCGCTCATGTCACCTGTGTAGACGAGCTGTCCCTTATTGAGAATGTATACAGTATCGACTTGCAGGAACTCCAAAATATAGCGGTGGTGACTGATTATCACCAAGGTCGTGTCTCCCCGGTCCTTGATTGCTCTCAGCTCTCGACCGACCATCTTCAGCGAGTCATAGTCCAGTCCACTGTCAGGCTCGTCAAGAATCATTATCTTTGGCCGCATGGAGAGCACCTGAAAGATTTCGCTCCGCTTGATCTCTCCCCCGGAGAAACCGTCATTCAAATCACGTAGCGCTAGATTTCGAATCCCCAGCCTATCGAAATCGTTGTATAGTTCCTGTGTGCACAACATGCAGCTCTCACTCATGAGTGTGGTGTCCACATCCTTGTTCACATAGCTGGGACACACACGACATATGAAGTCCTGGAATCTGACTCCTGAAATTAAGGGCGGCTTCTGAAATGCGTAGCCAATGCCCAGTCGGGCTCTCTCGTCAATAGCCTTGTCAAGGATTGACTCACCTTCGAAGATGATATCACCAGCGGTGACTTCGTACTCCGAGAGCCCAATGATAGACTTGGCAAGCGTTGACTTTCCAGATGCATTGGGACCGAGAATTGCGGTGACCTGATTCTCCTTGAACTCAATGTTGATTCCATCGAGTATGCGCAGACCCTGAGCCTCTACGCTGAGGTTGTGGGTTTCCAAGATAGTTTTAGTCATTTTCCTGACTCCTTAGCTGCAGGCCCCTGCTGAATGAGTGACACGCCGCGTTCGAAACATATTTAGGGTTGTCTAATTTTGTTAGACGTATATAACTCTAACGTTTCAGCCAATAGAATCAGTCATCATCGCGGGGTTTAGCAATGGGGATCAATAGACACAGAGCTCTCAAAGTCGCAAAGGAAGACATACTCCGCGCGATTGTTGAATTCCAGACAGACTCCATAGAAGAAATACGTCAGGAGCTTGAAACTCCTGAATCCTTCACAAGGGCTATAGACCAGTTGGTAACAGAGGGCTTGGTACGTATAAGCGAACGATCGGTCAGACTCACGCCCGCTGGGGAAGAAGCTGCAGGAGTGATTGTCACTAGACACAGGGCAATTGAGGATTACTTCAGACAGGAAGTGGACTGTGAGGAGGCTCATCGCATTGCACATAAGCTTGAACATGTCATTATTGAGGAAGTGGTTTACTCCCTGAAGAGAATCCGCGAACTTGAAAGTAAGGGAAGGCCACTGTCAGGGGATGAGTGGGGAGAAGGATTGATCACGCGGGTTGATATCGCTGACAGTCGGCTCTTTGACCGTATGATAAGCATGGGTATTTGTCCTGGTCAATGGATCAGAACCATCAAGAGAATTCATGGAGGCCTCATAATCTTGCTGGGAAATACACAACTGGCTGTGGACTGGGAGATTGCTTCCCAAATAGAGGTGATGTTCCCGTGACCGCTAGCCAAGGCAAGAAGACATTGAAGGTTGTGCTTGTGGGTCAGCCAAATGTGGGGAAAAGCTGTCTGCTGAACGCTCTTGTTGGTCCTTGCGTCACAATTTCCAACTACCCGGGAACGACTGTTGAAACTACGCAAGCAAAGCGAGAAATCGGAGGAACATCATTCATCTTTGTGGACAGCCCTGGAACCTATTCGCTAAGCGATCGTAGCGAAGACGAACGTGCCACAAAGCATGCGCTTCTGTCGAACGATATGGATGTTGCTGTGATAGTGCTTGATGCGTGTTCATTGGAACGTGGCCTATACTTCGCGCTGCAGGTGATTGAGTCAGGAGTCAAGACCGTTATCGCGATGAACTTCATAGAGGATGCGATTGAAAAGGGCATCACAATCGAGTACGATAGACTTGGCCGTCTGCTTGGTGTACCTGTAGTGCCATTCAACCCGTTCACGAAACGAGGGTTGGATAATCTCATTGATGAGATTCGCAATGCATCAAGACTCCAATCTGCCACAATTGATGTGCTCTATGATGACCATATCGAGAGCGTCATATCAATGCTCATTGAAGAGGGTCTGGATATATCACTACCAACAAGATTCGTTGCGCTTCGGATTCTCGAGGAGGACAAGGATTTCCTACACCTAGTGAACAAAACGACAATGAAACGGATTACGGATAAAATTAGCAAAGATTGTCTGCGCATCACAGAAGACATCGCACGAATGCGGTACGGTACAGCTTCGTTTCTCGCAACTCAGGGAACAAAGATAATTCACAGGGAAACAAGGAAGAAGGAAGTCATAGATTCCCTCAGGATAGACAGGTGGTTGCTCCATCGTTTCGGGGGTCCAGCTTTCACATTGCTGTTCTTTTCAGCTCTCTTCTACACTCTGCTAGTTGTCGGTGGAGCCATTCAGTGTCTATTAATGACAGTAAGTGAAGACCTCATTGCACTAATTCCAGTGGATGGCGGGTTCCTTACGCAGATGCTGATTGATGGGTTGACAGGTGTCACTGCAGGCGTTGCTATGGCTTTGCCCTATGTCTTCCTGTTCTACATCATCCTGGGATTGACTGAGGACATCGGTCTATTGCCACGGTTCGTCGTAAATGTCCAGAGAACTCTTCGCTTCTTCCACATCCCAGAGAGAGGATTCATCAGCCTGATGCTTGGCCTCGGATGCACGGTTCCAGCGGTCACCTCCACCAGAATCATACGGGAGCGCGACCAGCGGGTTCGTCTCATATTCCTATATGCCTTTGTACCATGCTCATCGCGACTAGGGATTATCTTGGGAGTTGTAGCGTTCTACGGTGGCGACAGGTTAGTCCTCCCATTATTTGCGACGCTGGGGATAGCAGCACTCTTCTGGCTACTGATTATGAGAATACTTTCAAAGGACAAGCTTGATCCTATTTTACTAGAACTGCCGACATATAGAAGACCGATGATAAGCAATATAGCACACAAGAGCTGGCTTCGGATGAGAGAGTTCGTTGTCGTCGTGATTCCACTACTCATCCTGGGAGGAGTAATGTACTCTCTCATCGACCAGCTTGGTGGCACAGCAGTTCTCATCGGCCCCTTCGCATTTGTGACTGAAGGCTTGCTGGGGCTTCCCGCTGAAACGATTATCCCAATCCTGTTTGGGTTTGTCCAGAAGGACCTTACGGGGGCAATGCTGGTTTCGGTGCTCGGAGGAGATGTTGCCGCGGTCATGACCCCGCTTCAGATGTTTACATTTGGTGTGGTCACGAGTATTGGCATTCCGTGCATGATTGTGCTCCCAGCTATGTCGAGAGAAATTGGGTGGAAGAATACATTCGTCATTTTCGTAACCACGGGCCTGTTCTCTTTGGTTGTGGCGAGTACCGCTTGGCGGATTGCCTTGCTATTCGGGTTCACGTGAAACAGATGCAGACCATAACTACTCAGCGCGCAGACCCGTGTTTCCAGTCGCAGAAAATAGTGGGAGTCTGACAGGGGCTAGGACATGATTATCCAAATCTGAGTATATTACGAGCGGTGCGGGGATTCGTATTGTGTTTCAGGTAAATTCGCTTTCCAGATAGGTCATCCACACGATTTCAATTCCGGGACCACTCGATAAAGTTAGTTGCGATTATTGAAGTTATGTTGGCCTAAAATTTAATTAGACCGCTGTGTAGTGGATATCACTACGGTAGGCCTAGCTGGTGTTCTTCACATTGGATGGATACTCGTTCCATCTCTTTGTATTGCTATCGGGATATATTCAACAGCCAAGGCGGAGGAGGTACTGGTTGAGCAATTCGGGGAGGAATACATTAAGTATCGGCAGGAAGTTGGTATGTTTCTCCCAAAGGTATAGAATCAAGTGAGTAGAACGGTTTCAGAAACTACTTGGAAGAAGATATGGCTCTTATTTGGAGTGTTCTTCATACTAATTCCCGTTATGATGCTAATCGGAGCACCCGTGCTTGCTTCAATGACAGGGACAGAACCGTTCTCTAACAGGGCCTTCCTTAACAATGCTTATAGCCATGATTACAGAAAAAAAGGGAGTTGCGGGAGAC
>DAOVDG010000024.1 GCA_030669595.1 Candidatus Thorarchaeota archaeon | reverse complement strand
AAAGGTAAAAGGTGGTAATGGGATGCAAACACTAGAACAGATACTTCCAATCATCGCTCTCGCTGGCGCGATAGTAGTTGTTCTGCTCTATCTATACTATGTGCGAGGGATGTTTCAAGGCCCTGTGGAATCAGAGCGGGTGGATATCCCCAGCAAACTTAGGAACATAAAGAAGCTGGCAGACGCTGGAAAGTACGGTGCGGCTATTACCCTGGCATACCGTACATTCGAGCAGATGTGTGGCTCAAAGATGGGCGCAGAACGACTCAACTCCGAAACAGCAAACGAGTTCATGCAACGCATGGTAAAGGAGCTCCCTATTGATGGTGCGGCAGTTGAAGAATTTCTGCACACCTATGAGGAGGCTCGATTCTCGCACCACGAGATGACACGTGAGCGATATGAGTTCGCAATCAAGACATTCACGGACCTGTATCCTCGTGTTGATGCGAGCGTGAAGGTAAAGCCTGAGTAACTGATAGGTGAATCAAGATGGGCTGGAAAGAGGGTTTCTGGATTGTGTTGTTCGTCCTAGTTTGGCTCCCAGCTGGATTCATGATCGGTAGTACTCTCACTGGCGCCTCAGGGACTTACACACAGGACTTCTCAATCTACAACACCGAATGGAATGGGCTTAGCACATATCGATCTATGGTCGAGGGCAATGGGAATCAAGTATTGGCGATCCAGTCCTCCATGAGCATTGTTACCAGATACAATGGCTCAGCAGTGCTGGTCATCATGGGTCCTGTCAGAGACTTCAGTGCAGATACAGTCTTCTCGATATTCGGTCACCTGTCAAATGGCGGCAGTGTCCTGGTTGCGGACGATTTTGGGACCGCAAACAGTTCGTTCTACTGGCTCAATGAGTATTTATTCAACATCATGGGCGGTGCGCAGCTGGAAGAAGCTGGCGTGGATGGATTCCTCTCCTTCACGCGCGGTCTTCTTCTTGACCTAGACTCCTACGATACTAGCCCGCGATTCCCAATTATCACCGATTTCGTAGGCCATCCCGTCACGAATGGGGTGAGCGACCTGCATCTCAACTGGGCATCGACCCTGAGTCCAAAATGCCTTCTCGGGTCTCCGATAGCAGCTGTGGCGTGGTCATCAACACGGTCTTGGTGTGAAACTAACACAAGCCAGTCAGACCCGAATCCGGACCCAGGCGAATGGGCGGGTCGGCTTCCTGTTGCGGGCGTGCTTGAAATTCCCAGTTTGACAGGCGGACGTTCAGGCAGGCTTGTAGCGGTCAGTGACCCCAGCATATTCACTAATGATATGCTGGAAAAGTTTGCTGGAAACCAGCGGTTCGGGATGAACATTCTGGACTGGCTCTCATTCAGTGACGCTGAAACGCCGATTCTCTTCTGCGAACAACTGCTCGCAGTACCTGCAACCTCAGCGGAGTTTTGGTTCGGTCAATTCCTAGGCAGAGTGATGTGGATGAGTGCCTTACCCTTTATAGCACCACTATATCCCATTTTGACCGCTCTTGGTATCAAGAAGTATCTGCCAGAGATTAAGAAACCCGAAGTCAAGAACGTATCCGACGTCTTCCTAAGGAGAGGTCAGACCTATTTCAGTGAGCGGATGACATACTACCGGACCGAGGGCAACTACGCCCGCGTAGTCAAGATGATATACAGAAAGATGCGGCGAGGTTTACAGACTAAGCATATGTGGGACCAGTATGACCCGAAGAAGATGTGGGCTCTAGCCAGACACAAAGACCCCCGGTTGACAGAGGACAAGTTCTTCAAGACAGTCCGACGAATTGAGGGAATCTCCGCAAAACCGGGAATGAAGATCAGAGAAAGTGAGATGATGTCGCTATTCTTCTGGATGCGCGATATCGAGAAACTATTAATCGAAACATAATGAGGTGGAACAAATAGCATGACAACAGAAGATGCAACCGACCAAGGTCAAGCGGACGTGTCCCAGATGATGACCATCCAAGAAGTCCATGACTTGGCAACTGAGATAATCAAGGAGTGCAACCGGGTCATAGTCGGTAAGACCGACATTCTCATGGATGTGCTCGTCGCATTCCTGTCAAACGGACATGTGGTCCTTGAAGGGGTACCAGGTATTGCAAAGACCTACATGGCGCGAACCTTTGCTTCAATCCTGGGCTGTGCTTTCAAGAGAATTCAGCTCACCGTTGACACACTACCTGCTGACCTCTTGGGCAGCAACGTTTTCAACCAGAAATCAGGTGAATTTTGGTACCGCAAGGGTCCCGTATTCGCAAATCTGGTTCTGGCTGATGAGATCAACCGCTGTCCTCCAAAGTCGCAGAGTGCGCTGCTTGAAGTGATGGAGGAGCGACAGGTTTCAATCGAGGGCGTTACGCGTAAGCTACCAAGGCCCTTCTTGATAGTCGCAACTCAAAACCCAGTGGAACAGGAGGGCACATACCCTCTGCCAGAAGCACAACTGGACAGGTTCATGTTCAGATTAATACTCGGCTATCCGACTGATAGCGAAGAGGCTGAAATCGTCCGTCGGAAACACATTGGGATGGCCACTGATTTGCGTGTGCTTTCTGACCCTAATACGATCGTTGCAATGCAAAACACCTGCAAGACAGTCTTCATAGAGGAGGACATCATCAATTACATCAGAGACATCGTTGTACGTACGCGCAACGACCCCCAGATACTACTTGGTGGCTCACCGCGCGCATCTCTGGTGCTCATGAACGCGTCCAAGAGCCGTGCGGCGATGCAAAATCGTGATTATGTTGTGCCGGAGGATGTACGGAGGCTGTGCGTCCAGACACTCAATCACCGGTTGATTCTGAAGCCTGAAGCTGAACTCGAAGGACTTACAGTCCAGCGGGTCGTTTCGAAAATACTTGGCGAAGTAGACTGTCCAAGGTGAATGAAAGAAGACACGTACATGGTGCCGGAGACGATGTGAAGTGATCACGCAAAGAGGCTTTGTAGTGCTGTTCGGAGGCGTCCTGCTCCTTACGAGTGGATTCGTTTTCATCAACACCTACTTGGCCCTGTTGGGAGTCTACCTCATAGTAGGGCTCGTCGTGACACTCCCCTTCTTTGCGATGACCGCCAACATTGCCGGTATCGAGGTAGATCGCCAAATTGACAAGGTGAAAGTGTTTTCGGGGGATTTCCTACGTGTGCGAGTCACTATCAAAAACACGTCAAGGCGACATTTTGATTTCATTGAAGTCTGGGACCGCTATCCAGAAACTTGGATTCTAGCTATAGGTGAGAACTTCATCGCTTCCCGAATAGAGCCGGGGAGCAGCATGACTTTCTCGTACATCCTGCAGGCACGGATGCGGGGGCGCTACTTCTTGGGTCCCACCGAGGTGATTATGCGCGATCGCTTGGGGATGCATTACTTCAAGCGTATATTGAAGGAGAAGACAGAAGTCCTCGTTTATCCGACTTGGAAGGATGTTCGGCGTCTTGAGGCGATGGGCAAGCAAAGGCAGCTTGGTCTCATGTTTGGGTCTCATAGGACAAAGACTGTTGGTATGGGAACTGACTTTGCGGGTTTTCGACAGTATGTGCCCGGAGACCCCTTCAGGTTGATTGATTGGAAGAGCAGTGCAAAGCGTGGTGACATGGTCATCAAGAAGTTCGAGATGGAGAAGAACATCCAGATTGTGTGCATGGTTGATTCTAGCGGAAGTATGGGCAATGGCTATCCCGAGAATACAAAGCTCGAGTATGCAATTCGCGCGGCAATTCTTCTAACGCATATGGGGATGGAGAGAAGAGATCTTGTCGGCACATGTGTCTTCTCAGATGTCGTGCATTCGTATGTTCCACCAAGTACTCATCCCAATCATATGTATGGCGTGTTGGAATCCCTTGCGATGGCCGCGCCAAGTGGTTGGAGTGACTACGAAACCGCAGTTGAGTACGTCACCCAACAGACAAGAAAACGTTCATTATTCATCTGGCTGACTGATCTTGAAGAGAGTCCAGCCCCCCTACTGAATGCCATGAAGACTGTGGTCGCAAACGGTCACAAGGCCATGGTGATTAGCCCGTTCGGTCCGTGGTTTGAGGTTCCGGTTGGTCAGTTTGGTCCGGTGGAGAAAGTCCTTGCCGAGGCTGTTTCGGAGGAACTCTGGGAGCGGCGCAGCAAAATCTCACGAGCATTAGCGCGTTTTGGAATAGCCGTGGTCAATGTGGGACCTGCAGATTTCTTGCCTACCATCATCAAACAGTATGAAGACGCAAAGCGAATGGGGGTTGCGATGTTTTGAAGATGGTCACATGGATTATGCGTATCCTCTCAACTGCCACTTTCGCATACATGGCTTACCTAGTCTATATGGCCCTAGATGAGTCAAGCGCATGGGGTTGGAGTGCTCCATACGACTTTGTGGTTACGGTGTTTCATCTTCTCTCCTTGCTTGCTTTCTTCCTATCAGTTCTGATAATGAACGGGCTGACAGCAGCAATCTTCGGAGGTCAGTTACCAGACCAGACGGTTGCTTGGTTGTATAATACACTGGTTCTGAACTTCTGGAATTTGCAACCCTATGGAGTAGATGGGCCCATCTCAGACGTCAATCTGGTCTTCGAGAGCTTCCAAATGGACCTGATTGGTGTTATGCTGTCTCTCTGGGACAATACATTCAGCTTCCTCTTCTTCCTGCTAGCAGCTCTTGGTGTTGCCTTATTTCTGCAATCACTTGTAAGAATGGACCACAAGTTCTCTGGCGGCGCTTTTCTTTCAATTCAATCCATTCTAATTATAGGTGCTTTCAGAGGTCTGACGGTTCCCAACTTCACGATCTTTCCAACTGAGATCATTACGTTTCTCACGAGTTCTCCACAGATTCTGGCACTTGTTTCCTTCGCCTATCTGGAGTTCAGCTATCAGAT
This sequence comes from Candidatus Thorarchaeota archaeon, assembly GCA_030669595.1. GTDB lineage: Archaea > Asgardarchaeota > Thorarchaeia > Thorarchaeales > Thorarchaeaceae > WTCK01. Next base: position 18,982 of record DAOVDG010000024.1, on the reverse strand, counting down.
GATCTACAGTCATTCGGTAGGTAAGCCGGTAGAGGACCGGGAGGAAACCCTAAAGACACAGCTCTTGGCGCTTCGCCAAGCCACTCGGAAACAGGATGCTATTGAGCGCGGCGAGGGGGTCAGAACAACAGCGATGAGCCGTGCTTCCGGTGCAACAGCATTTTCATTTCTTAGAGAGGCCATTGAGCGGAAAATGTTCGGGGGTACCGAGGCTCTTGAGAACCTTGATGCTGTGAGCGATGTGCGTCGTCTCCAACACTTCGTTGATGAAACACTACTGAGCGATCCCAATGCAAGAGAAGAGCTCACAGCTAAGGCTGCGGCTCCATCAGAGAAATATGTAATCGGCTCGACCATTACGGGATCGACAATGCGTTTCTTAGGTGTTGTGATCATCTCATTTTTAATGATGAGTCCTGCATTGTTTGTTTCTATGCTCAATCTCCCTCCAGGAGTTGAATACAGTGCAGAGCTTCTCGAACTAGAGTTCATACTAATCTTCCTTCTGCCTATCTCATTGCTTTTCGTCTTTGTTTCTGTGATTATAGGGTGGTTTTCACAGCGTGAAGAGGTAGAAGTAGTGGAGCTGACCAAGGAAGAGAAGGAAGCGATTAAGAAACGTCGCGAAGAGCTGAAGAAGAAAAAGAAGGCCGCGGTCAAAGCTCGAAGGGCGCGCAAGAAGGCCAAGAAAAAGCGTAAGACCGAAGAAGCACACGACGAATGGGATACGGCTCTTGAAGACACGTACAAGCGGTAAAACCATCGTGTTTGATCGAATGCTTTGGTTATGCCTAACCCTAGACAAATAGGGTGATTGCGCTCCAGATAACCCATATCACGACCACTATCGCTTCTCCTGCCACGATGCCGCTGAGAATGCGGCTCATCTTCCTACGAAGCGGACTAAATGTGGTTTCATGGCCCGCGGAATCAGGCTGGAAACCGTCCTGTTTCTTGACTCTATAGTCTATGTACGCGCCAAATAGCATTGCAACTGCTGTTGCAGGTGGGATGAGAATACCAACGACGAGACTCATGGCACTCATGCCCCTCTTGCCTAGTTCTCTCCCTGCAATGAAGCCACCGGCTGCAAATGCAATGAGATAGAGGAAAATGAATTCCTGGGGCATTCCTGGGAATTGATTCACACCTGGAAGCTCAAGGTTTCCTATTCCCTGCAAGCTCAACACAAGGAACCCAAAGAGCTGTGCTGCTGGGCTCGGAAAGTCAGAACCCCCAAAACCATATGTCGTGAATATGGTGTAGGTCATCAGTGAGCCAACGAACGTGCCGAGAACCATGCCGATTGATACTGCCTTCACGATATCCCTGCCGCGAACACCAGTGAACCGTCCCAATTTCAGATGAACCAGCAGCGCTATTGCGGCAACTTGAAGCGCACCAAGCATAGACATGAATACAGTTATGGACTGAAATGATACGTGCAATAAAAGAATTGCAGGGATGGCAACCATATCTGATATGTAACCTGCAAGCATCCCTGTTTCGCTGATTGCTCGCGCTGTGAAATATGCAGAAACAAACACAAGAGGGGTGCCAAGTACGAACATTGCCCAATGAATCTGAAGATTTGGGAATATTGGGACGAACGAGAATATCAGGATGCCGAATATTGCATAGAGAGTCAGGGAAATGAATATTATCCAAATGGGTAGTTGTCCTCGGCTGTCCCGAATGTACGCTCTTGGATTGGTAACCATCGCACGTATCTCTTCTCGCATTGCTTCGATTGGGAAGAAAGCTTCCTTTGCTCGCATGAGCATTGGTACTTCAGAGGCCTTGTGCGGAGTTTCAATTACAATACCCTCACTTTCCTCCTCGGAGGAGCCAGTCGAGGGTGCATTCACAATCTCTTCGAACTCCTCTGGTTTCATCTCCTTCTTCCTACTTGAGAGTACATCACTGGCAATGATTGACACAAACACACCTATCGCAAGATAGAGAATTTCAGCTCGTTTCAGATGTTGCTCATAGGTGATAGGTTGAGCCCCTTCGAGGAAGACCCAGATTAGCATTGAGGCTATGCTGCCTGCGAATATCACTAGAGTTCGTTTCCAGCCAATGAAGAACCCTATGCTGGCAATTAGTGGTGAGTTTGTGATTCCTATCCACTCTGGGATTGCTCCTGCGGCAGGAATGATGGATTTGAATGCATTTGGAACCGCAGCAAGGGAGCCCGGATCCGAAGCTTCAGCAATCTTTGTTGCTCCTACCCATGCCGCTGAAGCTGCAACTCCAGCAAGCACGGTACGTTTGGCAGTCTGGTCCAATCCCATTGAGATGATTGTTTCAGCTTGAGGACGCACCTGTGGCCATGGCTCGTTTTCAAAGCGCTCTCTTAGAGGTGCCAAGAGGAGCAAGCCGAAAATCGCACTTATTCCCGTCACAAACACGATGAAAGGGTAAGTGATTAGAGCTGGTGGTCCATATGCGATTTCAGGGGTGAATATTGCAATCGCTGGAAATGTGATGAGAACACCTATGCTAATCATAGCAGATGAGTTGGAGATTGCTACAACGATTGTGTTCTCTTCTTTCGTGTATCTGCCCCACGCGCTGAGAATAATCGCACCAAGCATCTCAGCGCCAACGATGTAGACGACTCCTATTTTGAGTGATAGGTAGATACCCAGGAATGTGTAAACTACACCAACACCAAGCCCTGTAATGATTGCGCGTTTGGTCAGGGGAAACTTGGGTTCAGTCATGACGCCAGCATAGAGTACAACCCCTCCAATCGCCATGATGGCAACCTCCGAGAGAAGGCCTAGCATGGATGCGGCCATAGTATAGGTAATCATGACCAACGTCAAGAAGACAAGATCCATCTTTGTGGGCGGCTTTCGGATCAATGAAGCAACGAGTAGTACGAGCTCTATGTAAATTGCCAGCCACACAAACGGATCGTCGTATCTCCCCGTAGACATCGCGAAGAGCCCATAGATAAGCCCCGCAAGGAACATCCCCGCCATTAGAGCTCTGGTTGACCTTGTTGGCATATTCTACAGACATCCTCCAGTTTGAATGCGTATGTTCGTTTTCTTAGGTTGGGTTAATTTCCATTCACGGACCCGAAGAGTAGGGATTCAGAACGACCTCATTATTTATTGTTTATGACGGCCTGCAATACACCACGAACTTGGTCGGCCATTACCCCTCGTATCAGAAGCGTCTTATCGCGTGATTTGGAGCCGCTGACCAAGATGACATCCCCGGTGGATAGTTTCAACAGCTTTGCGACCCGTTTCAGTAGCTCCGTGTTAGCCTTCCCCTCTCTAGCTGGAGCTCTAAGGTTCAGAATGACGGACTCCACGCCTATCTCTGCAATGAATGATATAGCTCTAGATTTTGGTTTCACAACCACTCTCAATAGGACGCCGTTTGCTGTGTCTTCAATCGCCATCTTGGGCATGTTAGTTGAGCACATCGTACGCCATAAGAGTGTGTTCCAGGAGTCTGGACTGAAGGCCATCAAGAATTTCCTTATATGGGAAGTAGATTCTTGAGTTTCTTGAAGACCGTTTGATTGAGTTCAACGGGGTGAACAACATGGGCGATCCTGTAATGGATGCATACACAAAGGCGTACAACGATTCTGGAAAGATGATTCAAGCTTTTGGAGTGGTCACCGGTAGCGGGCAGGTATTGTGGCAGAGCGACAACTGGGACCTCAGCGCAGATGCCAAGAGCTTGGTTTCAGCAGTCACCAGTAGGGCTGCCAGCGTGATACAGAACCAAGTGAAGTACAGCACATTGAGAACGAGCCCAGAAAGCCTTGTGGCCAGAAACACCGGTGGCAATGGAACTCTGGTGCTAGCCAAGATTGAAGGCGAAAAGTGGGTAGTTGCTTGGGCTGCCAAAGATGCCGCACCCGATGGAATCTACGTCGACGTAGATCGGGCTGCCAAGTTTCTTAAGGGTAAAATATGATTAACAACAGCTGAATCGCAGGGGTTGGGGGACACCTATATGGACTCCCCTTCACCACGACTCGAAGGTCCACTGTGAATCAGTTTCGGTGGTAGTGTCATGGGGTCAATCATTGAGGATGAGTGGGCAAAGCTCTACTCCAGCAATCCCCGGGTGCAGCGGTTTGCTGTTTGTAAGGAGTCAATAATAGTCTGGCAGACTGGTAACTGGAATCTAGTGGACGATGTTTCAGACCTAGCACAAGCCCCCAAGAATGCGGCCGATACAGTGAACGTCAATGGGGTCACCTATCACAGGATAAGCTCTTCTTCCGATTCCTATGTAGCAACAGCTGAAAATAATCAAGGTCATTTCCTGATGGCGTCTATCGATCGGACTGCTTGGCTGCTGGGTTGGGCTGCTCCTGAATCCATCCCCGAGTTAGCTGTTATTGACCTAGCAAGATCTGCGATTCGCCTCAAGGGATTGATCTGAACACATCTCAGTGTCTGATTCCACTTGAACTAGTGCATTCATGCTGTTCTTCGGCTTTTCTTAGGATGCAACCTTATGTATCATAGACTCTCTCCATTGCGGCCCTGTAGAATAAATCGAATGGCGTGAGGAAAAACATCTGAATTCACACTCAGTAATGTCAGGATTCAGACACTCCATGATAAAACGAATATCGATTCTGGTCGTACTGATAGTGAACTAACGGGATTATTCCACAGAGCCCTCCGTTGCGCAAAGAATAAGAGGGGTTCTACAGTTCTACACGCTCCGCTTCCTATTCGAGGGAACTAATCAATGACGGTTGCAGCATTCATTCTGGTCAAAATAATTGGCGGCGACAATAGGACTATTCTCGAAAAGTTCAAGGCTATGCCAGAAGTTGTGGAATCCTACATCCTGTTCGGCGCTTGGGACTTGATAATTCATGCTGAGTTCACGGACAATGATGGGATGAGTAACTTCGTTGTGGACAAGATAAAAACAATTGAAGGCGTGGGCGAAACGCAGACTAACATCTGTGCATCGAAATAGATTCTGTTGACCGGTAATCAGAGGAACTTCACCGCAATCCGTTGGTGCTGCGCTTTTGTCTGCCGTATGTTATTGTATGTCTGAGGAGTCACTAGGTGTCCGAGAATAGTATCTCCTGCATCTTTTTCTGAATCTGCACATACTCATCCGAGCCCATCGAGTAGATGTTCAACATCAACTCAAAAAGCTCGAATACCTCCGGGTCAGCCACGTCGCCTCGAATCATCTTGGCAATCTTCACGCGGTACTTCGTCTGCAATAGAGTGCTCTTCATCCACAACTCTGAAAGCTCATTGCCACTCTCCGGGGAGATATTAAGATCAAATATGCTTGCGATCTTCTCTTGCCCCTCAGAAATCTTGCGCCTGATGTGCTCCTCGTCGGCTAATGGATCTGCTCCAAGTAGCATGAATCCCTTGGCCGTACGACGGTAGTAGTCTGTGGTTCGCTTTCCCGTTGTGACTGTGCCGTATTTGATGACATAACCGCTTTCAATCAGCTTGGGGAGATGGTGATATAGCTGATTCTTCGTAATGAATTCACAGCAGTCGGACTCGACAGATGCCTTAACAATCTCAACAACTGACATGATGTTACGTTTCACCATTTTCTGTCGGATAATTCTCTCTTTGGTTTCCTCATTGAAATCCTCGGTCGTCTGAGTGTCATCAATGCCCTGCCTTAGCACCTGGACGATTTGAAACCTTACAGGCTCCACAAGTTCATCGCATTTGTGCTTATCATAGACGAACTCGACCTCTTTTTGAGGTTTCTTGCCCTCCTTAGTGAGGACAATGTCCATCAGAGTGTCGGTCTTGTCTTCGAAGACTGTATTGATGTTTCCCAAGTTGACTACCTCGCTTTCTACTGCGTTTTCAAGGTAAATTTAATGGTTTGCGCTATTTAAGTTGCTGGTACAAACCATTTGCCCATCACGCTTTTTGCGTATAATAGTTTACGACACAAACCTTATATGGGTTTATACCTGTACCATAGATAGCAGAATGGTTTGTTTTACACACCTTCTAGCGAACGGTGAAACACAATGGCATTATCAAAAAATACACGGAACGCATCTGAAACGCAGAACGCAAAGGTTGCCAAGGGCCTGTCGACCGAAGCACTATACTACGCATACATCTATCGGAGGTGATAGAACTGGCACTCACAAAAATGGGTGGGAACAAGAAAAAGGGTCTCCCGAAGAAGATTGTCGCAACACATGCTGTCGCATACGCATATCGCTACAACCGATAGAGGGGATTGGAATGGTATCCGACAACGATTCCATGCAGTCCTGTGCTGAAGACAAGGGAGATAGTCCCCGGCGCACCCAAGCTCATTATACGATCACACGTGAGGAAGTTCTCGCGTGGGAAGCCACGTGAGAGCTTCACTCTGATTCTTTCTAGTCATCTTGGCGTCAGGATGAACTCAATCTCATGAAGCAGGTCTGCAATTGCCTGACCCATATCCGTCAGCGCCAGATACGGATTCCCTCCTTCTCCACGGAGTTGCAGTACGAGTCCTGATTCTGTCAACTCCCGCCTAATCTGCTTAAAGCCCAACTCCGACTCGCGAATGGCCTCCAATTCCTCTCGCATTTCCTCCTCGAACCTGTCGCCCCACTTGAGCTGTAACAGGAGTTCCTTCACTCTGGGCTGTGAAATGTACTGTATATTCATTGATGCACCGCTAGAACATGCGATACGCAAGATATGAATCGTGTGCTATTATGTCCAGCAGTCCTTTATAGCGGCTTGTCATCGCCTCCTAAGTTCACAGTTCGCATATCAAAAAGGAGTGAGTGATTTGACATCTACTGATGGTACAGACGATACATCTGCTCTGGAGATTGAAGTTCCGACAAAGATGCGATGGCTACATGTCTTCGCGATTGGTCTTGGCTTCTTTACAACGGGTGTCAGCTGGAGCGTCTACAACAGCTATCTGCCAGCTGCATTTCTGCCAGATTTCATCGTTGGTGATCTACAGAACACAATCATTGGTGTAATCATGGTCTTGGATAATCTTCTTGCTCTGTTCCTTCAGCCCTACATTGGGGCACGGTCAGACAAGACACGGACAAAATGGGGTCGGCGAATGCCTTACATAATGATTGGCACGCCGATTGCTGCAGTCTTCTTCACATTGGCAGCCTATGGCTGGGCGGTCTTTGGGTTCTGGTTCATGTTTGCGATGTTAACAGTTTTCAATGTCGCCATGGCGTTTTATCGGGCTCCCGTTGTTGCACTGATGCCTGATCTTGTTTCCAGTGAGAATCGTTCGAAGGCAAATGGAGTCATCAATCTGATGGGCGGAATTGGCGCGATCTACGCATTTGCAATAGCATCGCAAATCTACAAAATCAGTGACCCGGCTCTGGGTGCGATGTTGGGTGTGACTGCTGTGCAGTCAGGGCCCATATTGGCGTTTCTGACGACATCAGTGATTATGATTGTTGCAGTAGCGATTCTCTATGTTGTTGTCAAGGAACCTTCAGTCCCGCCAGCTGATACCAAAAGAGAGATTGGTATTGTCAAGGCATTTCAGCAGGTGTCCTTCTCAGAGGACAAGTCCGCTGCGGCAATCATGGGTGCAATCTTCTTCTGGTTCTTCGGGTGGAACGCGCTAGAAACCTGGTTCACGAAGTACGGCAATGAAGTACTTGGCTTCTCAGTCCCAGATGCCTCATTCCTTCTAAACGGTATTGCTCTGTCATTCGTTGTCTTTGCAGTCCCATCAGGCTTCATTGCAGGCAAGTTTGGGCGAAAGAACACAATACTGGCCGGCCTTATCATAATGATAGCATCCCTAACCCTTCTCTGGGTCATCACAGACTACTTGACAATACTCGGTGTTCTTGCAATAGCTGGCATCGGATGGGCATTGATAAACGTCAATAGTATCGTGATGCTCTGGGAACATCTGGGTCAGGCTCGTGTCGGTGCGGGGACGGGACTGTACTATGCCGCCAGTATGGGTGCTGCGATTATTGGTCCCGTTGTGTCAGGTATTGCTTTCGATTTTCTCGGAATCGGAATACTCTTTCCGCTGTCAATCGTCTTCTTTGTTGTGGCATTCTTCCTGACTCTAGCAATAAAAAGCGGCGAAGTAGGAGACGCAGCAATCGCGTAGGCCATATCATGAACATGTTCGGGAGGGCACCTGTTGTCCTCCCCGGGCTCTTTTCTTAAGACGCACACTTGGTTTCGCTTGATTACAAAAACTTCAGCAATCATATCCAATGGCTAGTAATCGTAACCTAGTGCATTTACAACGAATATATCATCTACAAGATTAAGGGGTTGCAAACAGCTGCTGTAAAGTTGGCTATATCTGCACAATTCCATTGTGGGGTTTATATAAATTAATACAACATTAATATCTAAGGAATATGACACACCTGTGAAGGTTCCTCACGGAGTAATCCAGTGCCGTTCTCTGGACGTACTAGACTTCGGTGTCTAACTTTGTACAACCTACAATGAACGGTCATCGTTGCATCTCGTGACTACTTGCGCGTTGAACTCGCCTGAGTACTTGCGCATGTTCTGGACTTGGCTTCAATCGAGCCAAACACACAAAAACTGGGATGAGTCTGTGCCGAGCACAGAGAGATGTCATTCTTGATGGGCGATGAAAAACCAAGATGCATATTATGCAATGAACTTTCCACTGATGATAACCCTCTTCTAGAAGTGAGAGGATGGATCCATGCTATGCTTGGACAGGATGGTATGGCGCATCATGCATGCATGGCAAGGACGGCCAACAATGTCGCTTTCAGCAAGGGCGATGTTCCCTGGGACATATCCCGACCGCACCCCGCTTTGGCCAACCTAGTAAAAACCAAGCGAGTAGTGCCCGGGAGAGTATTCGAACCAGGTCCCGGTTTGGGCCACGACGCGGTGTATCTTGCTTCTAATGGATTCAGAGTAACTGTATTGGACATCTCAGAAAGGGCAGTATCTATGCTTCGAAAACGCATCGAGAAACTGGGGCTTGATGTCAACCTGATTGTCGGGGATGTGTTGAGGGACGGTCCCACGGAAGGAGAGTTTGATTATATCTTTGAGCGGTCGGTTCTTCAGACGCTGCCACCCACACAGCGTGCCCACTACATTGTGCGCCTGGCCGAGATTCTAAAACCGAAGGGCGAATACATTGGCATAATACGAGGTCCACGAGAACCTATCCCAGAATCGCAGCCCTATGCATTTACCAGAAACATGATAGAACAGCTTCTATCCACGCATTTCAGGAATATCGAGATAACGAGAGTCCCCTCAGGATTCAACAATAGCCGGTCAGAGTACTTCCTTGTGATTGCGTGTCGACGTTAGTCTAAGACTCCACCACTGCATTTTCGATCTGCAAGTCACATCCTTCTGATTTGCTTTCGTTTGCAGCTGCTCGTCTACAACTGAAGACAAACATCAGGAATGCCACTATCGACATTATGGCGCCATTAATCATTATGGCAAGATAGCCTGGCCACACTGAAATTAGGAGAAACGTAATCAATGGCCCTATCACGCCGGAGATTGACATGACTGACTGCAGAAGACCGGATGCCGTAGATTTCTCAACATTGCGTTCAGTCACGTACTTCAGTGCACCAACATAGAGACATGCCCACGCAAGCCCAAGTAGAATCTGCGTTGGGAGGACTTCGAAGATATTTGTGATAAGAGTGAAGGAGGCGAAAGCCATTGCGCTCGTGATTAGGCCAATGGAGATTAGCTTTCTACTGTCAAAGCGATCGGTTAGCCAAAGCATGAACACTACCTGAGCTAGCGCATTCGTTGCCTGGATGATTCCAATCATGAACAAATCTGCTCCTTCTAAGCTAAGAAGGAAAAGAGGCCATAGGGTCCACATGGCATGGGCACTACTATGCCTAATGAGCATCCCAAGATAGAGTGGGAGGTTTCGCTTGATGGTTTCAATTGGGAATAGCGGAACTTTCACCCGTACTCTGGAAACCGGTGGTAGTGTTAGAGCGCTCAAAAATGCCATCAGGAAGAAAGAGGATGAAATCAGGAATGCGTAGTGAATATCGAGGCCTGCTGCAAAACCAGCGATGACTGTGCCTACTCCCCATCCAACAGCACCAAATGAGGCAAACCTTCCCATCTTCATTTTGGAGTCATGCGCGTAAGCTGCCAATGCTCCTGGATAGACACCCACACAGAAGCCGGTTACGATTCTAATCACTGAGAGCACTTCAACACTATCTGCTAGGAACAGAAGTGCAACGCTCAATGTCGAAGCCAAGAGCCCCGCACGGAGTATGAGCCGTCGTCCGTGGATATCCCCGGCTCTGCCGAAAATGTAACTGGAGATGAATACAGCTGCGGAGTAAGCGCCCGCAATCCAAGTGACTTGGATATCACTTGCTCCTAGACCTTGGAGAAGAATCGGGACGTATGTGAAGGATGAGAGTATGGCCGCCCCTGCCATTAGCTGCACAGTTTCAGTCTTCAAACGCAGTCACTGGACCGCTCCCCCGCCGTCTCTCTTTTTAACAGTCTGGTACGGTTGTCGAAGTGGAGAGCAGTCTGAGATTATACCAAAGATAATTATCTCTCCTTCCTAATACCAAATAGGGACGGTATGCGAAGTGGTTTCAGCCAGAACCAAGTTCATAATCATCACTCTGGATGAGTTAGCGCTAGTACCGATTGCCATTCTGCTTGCGCATTTCTTCGCACCAGAGTACACGGTATTAGTCGCTGTCGTGGGAATCACTATTGCAGCAATCTTTGTGCCCGTCAAGTACTACTTGGTGTATCCTACGCTCAAACAAACGGGGTCACATCAACTCCACAATCTGGTCGGAATGACCGCCGTTGTGATAGCCGCTGTGACGAGTACATCTGGGAAGGTACGGATTGGTTCTGAGATATGGGACGCTCTCTGTGATGAAGGAACGGGTTTTCCAACTGGGTCAAAGGTACGGATAGTTTCGAGAGAGAGCCTTAAGGTCCACGTTGGTCCAACTGAGGATGTGCCCGAGAACACTGAACATCATTCGTAAAATCACTTGGCGTTGCTCAACAGGTATTGAAAGATGAGTTGAATCGTCTTTTCTACATCTTCAATGTTTATGGTTTCGAAGCTGCTATGAGAGTATCTGCACGGTATCCCAATAGCTGAAACCACCTGACCCTGTGAAGCTATCTGGGAACCATCAGTGGCGTAGTTGTGATACACAGCTCTCTGCACCGGAATTCCCGATTTCTTTGCTAAAGCGAACAGTTCCTGATTCTGCTTATGTGAGTAGTGTATCTGGTTGTCCTTTATGACAATCACAGGACCTTTTCCCAGAAACACGCCTGCTTCACCTGATGTTCCGGGGTAGTCGTCTGCAAGACCGATATCAACGACCAGCACACCGTCGACATTCAGGTTCCGTGCAACTGCCGCTGCGCCCTTGGCTCCTAGCTCTTCCATGACCGTGCTGACGAGTGTGAGTGTTGGGCGATCCTTCTCGGAAATCTTGGACAGCATCTCAACAAGTTTGACCATTATCACAAGACCCACGCGATCATCGAATGATTTGCCGCATAGATTGTGTCCGATTTTCTCGATTGGTGCGGCATAGATGACTGGATCCCCGATCTGTATCCCTGCTTCAGCCACTTCCTCTGCCGAACCTAAACCAACATCAAGAAAAACTTCCTCCCATTTGGGAATCTTCTTCTTCCCCTCAGCGCCTGCTATATGGGCAGTCTTTACACAAAACACTCCCGGAATGAAGCTTCCCTCTGTCATGACAAGCACCCATTGTCCTGGTAACAGCCTCAAATCCGGAATGTATCCTTGAGTGTTCCATTTCGCTCGGATGAACCCGTTCTCGTCAATGTTGCTAACCAAGAATCCAACTTCGTCTGCATGTGCCACTATCGCGTAATGTCTACTTGTGCCTTCCATAGTAGCTATGAGATTGCCAATTTTGTCTTCAGAAACATCGCTGCAGTAGTCCTTGACCAGCTCTTTGATTTTCTCCTGAACAAGAGTTTCTCTTCCTACGGGCCCAGGAGCTGCACATAGGGTTCTGAGCAGGTCTAGGATATTCTCAGTCAACTCGATTCCACCTCGCAACCCTGTGAAACCGTCACTTAAGAGATACACCATCGGTGTTTGCTATCGAAATATCGCGTTTCCAGTTGCATCCAATCAACCTTTCCAAAAACGAATCATCAAGACTTATGATAGATGCGAGGCATTCCTGCGTCGTATAGCTCTCCGATTACCTGCGCATAAATAGCTTGGTTGGACTTGTACTGTATGGCTCTCGAAGACATCCTGCTCGGACTTGCTGTGGGACTGCTCCTAACACTGATTGTCTACCTTGCCATGAGTGCGCGTCTCAGGCATCGCATCTCATTGGTTGAAGCAGAGTTCAGACAGCTCTGGGCTGAACAGGAGAAGGGAATTAGGAAAGATGTCGCAGACCGTAGCCGCTATGTGCTAAAGGGAAAGATTGCAGAACACATGGTCCCTCTCTTGAGGGACGTTTTCAAATACGACCCATCAGATGCAAGGTTCATCGGAGCGCCCATAGACTACCTAATCTTCGATGGTTACACTGCAGTGAAGGACCTGAACTCAGACGACCCGATTACTGTGATTCTTGCAGATGTAAAAACAGGTAATGCCCGGCTCAGCAAGACTGAACGTAGGATCAAGGAAGCCGTGGAAGCAGGGCGGGTTCGCTGGGAAACAATTCGCCTTGATTTCTAGCCTTCGTCCTTTTGGTCTTCATTGAAGGATAGTGAGCGTTTTCTTCCGGACCCGTTCATTAGGTGTTATGTTTCAAGGGATCTGCCTGAATTGATGTCAGTGCACGGTTTGCCAATATCAATCAGATTAAAGGAGTTGGACTCTTGGATTTAGCAAGGCCCCATCGTTTTGGGGGGCTTTTCAGTATCCACTCATGAAAGCACGATAAGGAAAATCATCCGATGGAATTCGCCATGTAACGCGGAGGCAGTCATCTTGAATCGTAGAACAGCGTTCCTAGTAATAGTAGTGATTTGTCTGGTGGTTTCGGTTTCGTTTGTATTTCTTGTGTACAATAATCAACCAGATAATGGCGGCAGCAACACTGCCCCCCGAATCTCGCTCAGCAGCCCTCACGATGGTCGAGTTGCATCTAACACGGTCACAATCAGTGTTTCTGTGACCGATGAAGAGAACCTGATTGCGGATGTATACATCGACGGCTCTTACTTGACCACCGCCAACACCTATGACTGGGACACAACTGTCTACGCAGAAGGATTGCACACTATACGCGCTCAAGTGACTGACAGCGGCGGATTGACGGACTCTGACAGTATAGACGTGCTCGTGGACAATGTTGAGTCAACGACCAAGCCATTCAGCGGCACCTTCAAGGTTATGACGTACAACATAGAAGAGTCTGGTCTCAATCCAGACTGGAAACACGTAATCTGGGAGGAGAATCCAGATATTCTCATTCTCGAAGAAACTGGAACTTTTGATGACAACGGGAATTCCACCCTAACTGCAATTATCAACCAGTTCAACGCCTATTTCGTCAATGAATCACCATATGTCGGGTACTGTGCCCAATGGATTCGCTACTCTACAAGTGGAGAGGCAATCCTAAGTCGCTTCCCTATTGTCAGCTTCAATCAGATTCCGGTTGTTCCACTGGATGATAGTTCAGATTATGATGTTACGCACGACTTCATTGAAGCAGTAGTTGACATCAACGGCACCAATGTACACGTTTTTGGAGCACACCTCAAGGCCATGGACGGGAGCAACAACGAGTGGAAACGTGAGAGAGAAACAGAGGGCATCATCAATTACATGGACAATCTGGGAGATGTCCCGATAATGTACTTCGGCGACCAGAATTCGTTCTCTCCGGACGACACAGGGGATCTTGCGCCGCATGGTGACCTAGGTTATGGTCCTATGACCATGATGTTGTATCCGGATGACCCGACCTACGGCATATATTCTTCAACAGTACACAACTTCACCGACGTATTCAGGACTCTGAATCCGACCGACCCGGGGTACTCCTTCGGACACCAGAGCCCCTCCCACTTGTCACGCATAGATTACATAATCATCAATTCCTTCTTCATCGACAAGCTTCTCAATTCAACCTGCGGTGATACACTCTCTGCCAACACAGGATCGGACCACTACTCCGTGGATATGTTCATTCAGTGGAACACGACTTCGATTCCGGTACCTGCTTCATCCATGCCAGCTACATTCACAGGAGCGGCACCCGATCGTTCTGGTCCAGCAAACTTGCGACTTGACGAAGACACAGGCCCATATCTTTGGCGCCCTGTGAAGAACATCCTTAAGATTCATGTCAGCTGGGCTAGATATGGGACGAAAGACCTACAGGGATCCGAATGGATGTCTCCGCTTCATAGATTCAGGGAATCTTGTCCATAGGTGGGCTGCGGCAAAGAAGCTGGGCCGCAAATTGCGGCCTGGCGAGGTTGTCCACCATAGCAATCGGATCAAAATGGACAATCGCATGAGGAATCTAAGGGTGTTTTCATCTCAGAAGGAGCATCGGGCACATCATATCAAGACGGCCTGGGAACGAACTAGACGGCCGAAGAGCCGCAAGCGCCGCTGACATACGTGAAACGACGAAGTACAATAAGATTAAAGAGTCACTTGGCCTGAACGTATACGGGCGCCATGGAGGGCTTCTTGTACTGTTGTGGAAGAATTCACCTCCTTCCCAAGCTGGTTGTACGGTGCGAAGCTCCAGGGGCGCCCCCCTGTCAGCTACCACTTATTGAGGTCAGGGGGCTCCTTGGACCGTATGATGCGAACCGTTCATTGTAAACTGGCCATTCTTGGACACAGGAGTGATGTCCGCCCATAAAACGGCAATGGGTACAACTCCTTGAGATTCGAAATCATGTCGGGTCAATCTCAACACTACATTCTTGACCTGGGTATAAAAACACCTTCCTGAAAATGTCCAAAATGTACAAGTTAACGGTAGCTGTCAGGAACCCCGTAAGTTCCAGAGTAGTGGCAGGGAACCACGATTCATGTGCAGCGGACCGTGGCTTAGAATCCCATCGTCAAAGGTATGAGAATTACTGCCGCGAAAGCCGAGTTCACAAATGCGTGAGCGACCCAGCATGCGATTAGGTTGTTGTTGCGTTTCATGAAGACAATCCCAAAGACTGCGGCTGCCACGAATGCTGACAGGCCATACATCATGACCCAGCCAACTGGCAGGAATAACAGCGTTATCAAGATATGAGGGGCTGCAAAAGCGAGGGACTGGATCACGAGTGCTTTCAATGCAGAGGTCCTTTCTGACAACTTGTTCTGGAGGTATCCCCTGAACAGTATCTCTTCAGCGGGAGCAAGAAACGCGAATATATAGCCCGTTTCCAGAATCAGGTTCAGTGGAAACGAGAATCCGGCTGCAAATACAAAGACCCTAGACAGGTCTTCTGCAGACTGACTGCTCCCCCCACCAACCGGCGCAATTCCTGAGGCCAACGCGACAACAGACATTGCGAAGCCTATCCCTACTCCAATTGCGGTTTCCCTCACTATGCCTTGTCGCTTGATTCCCAGATCCTCCAATGATCTCCCACGGTAGGCCAACTCGTATAACAGGATGATCCAAACCACGGGAAGGGCAATCGGTATGACCACGTTGTCAATCATGTTCATCAGTGCGAGGAAGAACGCGAAGAGGATAACATATCCCAGGGCTAAGAGGTACCCAGCAGATTTCGGCTGCTCGACTGGCCCAGCTGCATCATTCAACAAGCCGTTGGTGGGTTGTGAGAATCCAGCTCTCCAACCAACTATGCCACCAGAATCTACAGACCTACCCATAGAACCTCTTCTCCAACTGCTTCAGGAGCTCCGGCGTGTTCCTCACCATATAGACTATCCACGCGAAGACAGCTATCCCGATGGCCAAGAAGGCAAACAGGAATAGTATGCCCTCAATGGGGCCGCCCTCCAGAAGACTCTCATAGAGTTGCACTCCGGCAAAAGAGATTGGAATAGTAAGTGCAAACATTAGAATGTATGCCATCCACCTCATCGCAGGCATCAGAGAAACGGGCTTTCTTACCTTCATGTACTTACCAAAGTCGTTGGTGGGCTTCTCCTTAAGCGATAGCATCAGATCCATTGATGCCATGCCAAGGGGTGTGAGTGCATATCGCAGGTGTTCGTTCTTTTCGATAAATCCATTAAGTTGTTTGATGTGGTAGTTGAGTTTCCCGGTTGACAGGCCAAGCTCGCTGAGGACCTCAGTATACGATGCTCCATCATCTCCATAGGTCACTAGCCTTAAGATGTCGCGTCTTGCTGGATGAGCAAGCACATCAAAGACAATCGCTTCAACCTCCTTGTCCAATACAATTCACCTACTTCAATACGGGAAAATTTACTAAAGTAGTTTCTTGACAAAATCTCTTTGACAACTGTACTTATCAATAACAGGAGGGGGACGATAAGGTCTCGTGTTAAATTTCGAGCGAGTGTGAGTCCATTGAAATGGTTAAATGCCTTTACAGACCAACATGCCTACCTCTGCTGGGGCCTTTGAGCACCCGCTTGTACGGAAGGTGGAATTGTGGGACAATGACAAGAATCAGAATCCTGTCTACGGATGACATTGATGGCATCCATATGGCCTCCCTTGAGGTGCTAGAGCAAACAGGGGTTCTAGTGAAAAACAGCAATGCACTGAGAATTCTTGAAGACGCAGGATGTACAATCGATTCTAGCATTGTCAAGATACCCCCCAATCTTGTGGAGAATGCTCTCGAGAATGTGCCGAGTTCATTCCAGCTTTGTACACGAGATGGCGACAGATGTTTCACAGTGGGTGGCGACGAAGTCATCTACAATCCTGGGTCGACCGCTCTTCAGTTCTTGGACCGGACAACCGGAGAGATGCGAAGGGCAACATTGGAGGATCTTATTCATCTCGTAAAGTTGGTCGATGGACTGGAGTACCTGCAAGCACAGAGCACAGCAGTAGTTCCCGGAGATGTTCCTGACACGATATCCGACTTATATAGGCTGTATGTCATTCTGAAGAACTCCACCAAGCCCATCGTGACTGGAGCCTTCTCCACGGAGGGTCTCCTAGATATGATACGGATGCTAGAGGCTGTTGCAGGCACCCCTGAAGATTTGGCTCGCAAGCCTCGAGCTATCTTTGACTGTTGTCCATCTTCGCCTCTCATGTGGAGTGATGTCACTGCTCAGAATCTTATTGACTGCAGCAAACACGATGTCCCTGCTGAGATAGTTCCTGCACCGCTGATGGGGGCTACGAGCCCAATCACTGTGACGGGAACCCTTGTGCAGTTCAATGCAGAGGTTCTCAGTGGCGTAGTGATTTCACAGCTTGTACATGAAGGCAGTCCAGTCGTTTATGGAGCAGCACCAATGGTCCTTGACATGAAACATGCTACACCATGTCTTGGGGCCGTAGAAGCGATGATGGTTGCCTGCGCGGCAGCTGAGATAGGAAAACACTACGGGATGCCCACACAAGCGTACTTGGGTGTCAGCGATTCAAAGGCTGTGGACTCACAGAGTGGCTATGAGTCGGGATTAGGAATAGCTCTCGGCGCATTAGCTAGAATTAATGTGGTATCAGGGCCTGGGATGCTTGCTTCTGTCAATTGTCAATCTCTCGAGAAGCTTGTGATTGACAACGAACTATGCGGCGTAGCTCACAGGCTCATTGAGGATGTCAGACTGGAGAGTTCTGACCTGGCGGTAGACCTAATCAAGAGTGTGGGTCCAAGAGGCCACTTCTTGGAACAGGAGCACACAAGGATGCATTTCAGGAAGGAGCTCTTCATCCCATCGGACATTATCTGCAGACTCTCGCCTGAATCTTGGAAGGAAGCGGGTGCCAAAGATGCATTCGAGAGGGCCTGCAAAAACGTCGACCGTCTATTGAGTGAACATGTTCCTACTCCTCTCACACAAGAAACTGAAAAGCGGCTGGACGGCACCCTACAAGGCATCTTGAAAAGGCACGGAGTTTCTCATTCCAAGCTTCCAGCAGGTATCTAGCAATGAATCTCACCAGTCATCCTGAACGAACTGGCTGCTCCTCCCACGGCCCCTCGATTTCTTTTACTATGACTCTTGTTAGTAGAAGCGCCGCTATTCCGACAACCGGCAGTGGGATTTCAATTGGCTCAGGGTAGCCAGTGCTGGCGAGCGCGAAGAACACGAGAAAGAGCATTTGAAAGACGATGACCTTTACGACTTTCTTGACGTATTCGTGTCGACTGAGATCCTGAACCCGGGCTGTGTCATATGCGATCTTTGCAATGAATAGCCCTGGTCCCCAAAATGGGAAAAAGATGAGTAGTGGGATTGGACTGAATGCGAAATATGGTGGGTCCCTCCAAATGTATTGCCAGCAGGGACCAAGGACAACCACCATGACATCGCCAAAGTACTGAGGTTGAATACTGATATAGAACGGTGCGAGGAAGCTTGTCACAAATAATGCAAGACCTATATTCTTGGTGTAGCGAAACTGCAATTTCTCCCACTCCTGCTTGGTAAACAGCCAAATTCCTATTACTGTCTTTCGCAAGGACCATATTGTTGAGAAACAAGAAAGCAGGAGCATTAGAGCAATCCGCTCAGGAACAATACGAGTGATCCTGTCACGTTGAAGAGCATGTGAACCAGAATAGCTGGCGCAAGACTCCCGGTCTTCTCGCAATAGTAACCCGCAATGATTCCCACGACAAATGCAGAAATGACCGTGGCAGCTACAGAAACGAGGTCTACTCCCAGCGTCACCATGGCAATGTGCATTAGTGCGAAGAACAATGCGCCTACGAGCACTGGGACACTAATGCGAGTATCCGATACGGTCAATCCTTCCCCGACGAGGGGTTTCAAATGACCTTGGATTAGTCCTCGTGTCAGGACCTCTTCAGCGATACTGGCGTAAAGCCAA
>DAOVDG010000014.1 GCA_030669595.1 Candidatus Thorarchaeota archaeon | reverse complement strand
CGCAAGGTCGGAAACGGTTTTGGTAGCGATTTCGGCCTCGCTAAGTGTTCGGGGTACATCGTACAGAACGTATCCGTGTTCCTCACCGGCGAGGAGCAAGAGTTCGTCCCGCTTCATCCTTAGAAGATGGCTGAATACTCTATCTTGGGGAATCTTGGTCTTCTCAGCCAAGTCCTTGGCGCTCATGGCTCCAAGTTCACGAATTAGAATCAGCATGGTGCCGCGCTCAAGTTCGTTGTCAAGATAGCTATCCATCATGGTCTTGTAGACTTCTGGGTCGAGCTTCTCACCGTAAACATTGGTATCGGAAACAAGATTTGGGCCTTTCTCTAACGTTATCTTGAGCCTAAATCGTGTAAACGCCTCAAGACCAGCAGAAACCATTAGCTGAAGCTCTTCAGAGGTGTCTGAGGTTGGAGTACTCAAGACAGCTTCGGTCGCTGAATCAGTGCACTCTCGCAATTCATTCAGTGTTTCAGCAAGAGATGCCTCCTCGTAGGCGCCAAGTAGAACCAGTCGTTCCAAGTGTCGATCCAATACCTCAAGCATAGACTCGGTTGATGTGCGGAGTGATTCATCAAGGGAACCGAGCATTCCTCGGAGTTGTTGGATTATCTGCTTCAACACGAGCGTTGCACTGGGCGTGTCGGTCATGACTCGTGCAAAGATAGGAGAGTCCCCGTCAAGGCCCACCATCTCAACTTCGCCCCTCTTGAACATGCTCACAATGACCTTCTGAACCTCGGCGGGACGCGTTTTCATAAGCTCACCGAGTTGAGGAACTGTTCTTGAGCCCACTTTGTTCAGAATGAATATGATGACGCCTCGGCGGAGCTCGGTGACCAGATTAGCTGTAAGTAGTTGAAGGAACAGTTCATCATCGATTCGTCCTTCTCTCTTGCCGCGTTTAAGCTGTGCCGCAGCCCGCAGAAACGGCCCGTATCTGGTCTTTGCCCCAAGCTTCTGGAATCCATCAAGTGTTGTGTCAGGATTCGATTCCATGTCAGAGGTAAGGCTCTCCAAGGTGTCAATCAGCGATGTTAGCTCAATTGTTGCTGCTTCTGCATTGGACTTTGCCGTTTCCTCGTATTCACCTATGTGTGAATCTATCTTGGAGATTAGTTCTGGCAAAGGCTTCAGTATTGCCTCAATGTTTCCAGCCATACTCTCCTCTGGTGCTTTGTCGGTACCTTTCGTGCGGCTTAGCGAGTCCATCAGTAGTGCCAAAAGGCCTGAGACAGCTTCAGAGCCCATTTTGGTGAGGGCGGACTCCAGACTGGCAACCGCCTCAGTGAGAACGGATGGATTATGAATCTCTTCTACCATTCTTGTTCGTTGGGCTACTCCTATGAACTCGGCCAGGTATGCATCTGGAAACTCCAGAATAGATTCTGTGAGAGGTGTGACATCACGTTTCAGATTCTCGATTTCCTCATTGACCTTGCTTGGAGGTATTGCGGACTCTTCCTTAAGACCTCCAATGAAGAGGACCATGTCCATCATGCGCTGGCGTTTGGGAGCCATTGCTTTCTCCGTCGAAGCGTCGCTCACTTGCTCGCCTCCATCCACTTGCCTGAAGTTCCTTGATGAACAGGAGTTGGACCCAATTCCTTTGCACGCTTTACCATTTCATTAATTGCAGTCGTGAATCTTTCGGGTTCGGCGCTGAACATCCTGAACATATCAACCCGCTTACCCTTCCAACCGATGGCAGTGAGTATCTCTCTTGCCACATCCACTTGGACCTGTGCTATCTCATTCCCAGTGCCTCCAATATGGCACCTATCAGTTTCACAGGCTGCAATCATCACTGTGCTGGCTCCGCTTTCGAGTGCTTTCAAGATGTCAATAATGGAAACCCGACCGGCACATGGGACAGGAATTAGACGAGTACTTGCCGGGTAGTTCATCTTTCTAGTTCCCACAATGTCGATTGTGGAAACCGAACACTCCTCACAATAGAAACACAGGGTGATTGGATAGTCCGGACCTGCTCCTTCGAGTGTGGCTTCGATTTCGGACCAGAGTTGTTCATTGGAAAGGAAGTTCAATTGTGTTGCTCCAGTAGGGCAAAGGCTCTGGCAGACTCCACACGCGTGACAGAGTAGAGTATCAATCGATGCAATGAAGACGAATTTCTGCTCTTCATCCTCTTCCTCTATGTCTGTCTGCTCAATCATCAGAGGCACTCCACGAGGACATTGCTGCGCGCAGAGGCTGCATCCCACGCAATCATCAACGTTCAGAACTGCACCACGTGCCACGCTCTCGATGCTGCCGCCCTGAAGTTCAGTATGTAACATCAATGCCCCTGCCTGGGCATCAGTGACCGCCTCAGAAACGAACTGAGGCCGAGTGACTCCACCTACAGCTACTACCCCGCGTCTGCGAGTTTCATTCCGTCGAAGCTTACCGTATAGCTCCTTGATATGACCGTCATCTTCGATCAGATAACCAAGGGTTTCCGAGAGTTCTCTGGTGCCATCTGGCGGAAGAATGGCCGATGATAGGACAACTAGATCAGGAGTGACCTCAAAATACTGATTCAGAAGAGAATCGTAGAACTGGACGTGTGTTTTTCCATCCTTCTCCCATACTCTACTGATACGACCGCGAATGTAGTCGACGCCCTTGTCGCGTGATTCCTTGTATATCATCTCATGCTCGAATGGCACGCGGATGTCCATGTAGATAACGCGTATCTTCGCATCTGGAACTCTCTCGATGATTGATAGTGAGTTGTCAATCGCAAATGTGCAACATAGTTTGCTGCAGTCACGCTTGTATTCCTCATTTCGGCTGCCAACACACTGCACCATGACAATGTCCTTGACTTCCTCGCCGTCCGAAGGCCGTGCAAGAGCCCCTTCCGAGAGCATGCAGGACAGCTCGAATTGGGTGAGGACATCAGGATTCTTCCCGTATCTGTACTCATCCATCATTGTGGGTTTGAACTCTCTGAATCCGGTTGCCATCACTATGGCTGATGTTCCAATGGTCTTCTCGTCTTCATCCCCATCTGTGGTGTAATGCACTGTGAAACTGCCCATCTCGCCCTCAACGAACTTAACTCGAGTCTTTGTCATCACGTTGATGCCTTTGTTCTTCTGAAGTGCATCAAGCCTGCCAGCTAGGATTTCCTTTCCAGACTTGTCTGTTGGGGCCACCACAGGAAGATGAATGACGTGTCCTCCTAGTTCCTCTTCGAGCTCAATCAGTGTCACATCATATCCTAGATTGGACAAGCTCAGCGCGGCTTCAATCCCAGCAATCCCACCGCCAACGATTGTCACATGACTGGGAACATTCTTCTTCTCGACTTGGCGAAGTGTGGAGCCTGCAGATCGCGCGAGGACGCCCCTAATCATGTCTATCGACTTTCTGGTTGCCTCTTCTTGGTTCTCATGGACCCATGCAGAATGCTCACGGATGTTTACGTACTGCAACTGAGTGGAGTTCTTTCCGTCTGATTTTAGATACTCGTCAATGCGAGGCTGTAACTTCTGATTAGTGCAGGCGGCGATTACGACACGGCCATCATGTTTGTCAATCAGTTCGGATATCTTGGCCAGACCCTCTTCTTGGCACACAAGGTCATGAACTGTCACTGAGGCAGCCAGTTTCATCTTGCTGACAGCGTTCTTGATTAGCTCGTAGTCTAATTGAAGCTGTTTGCCGCACGTGCAAACCAGAACTGCCGATTTGTTGTTCGCCATCTTTCGCTTCACTTCCTACTTTGTAGAATCATGCTTACTACAGCCCTTGCCTGTGTAACACTCTCAGGAATTTCAGCGGGGCCTGTCGCTGCGCCGCACACGTACACATGGTCAGCAGCAACAACCGCATTCTCAGAGGTGAGATCAGCAGGACCCACGAAGCCACTAGCAGGGTGTAGACTGAGTGATTCAATCAGCTCAGCACTGCCCTTAGGCGGTTCTAATGCTGATGAAAGAACAAAGAGGTCGACATTGAATTTCAGGTACTTGTCAAGCAGCGAGTCATAGGCTATGATGTCTAAGGTTCCATCCGCACATGCTTCAAGTCTGCTTACCCTTCCGCGGACAAATCTGACACCTGCATCACGCGCCACTCGATAATAGCGTTCATGTCTGTCGTAAGTTCGGATGTCCATGTACACTACTGTCACTTGGGTGCCATCTCGTTCGAGTGTAATGATGTTAGCGTGCTTTAACGCATAGACACAGCATATCTTGGAGCAGAAGGGGTAGTAGTTCTCATCTCTACTGCCCACGCATTGCACCATCATCACCCTCTTTACCTGACCACCGTCAGAGGGGCGAACCAAGGCGCCTCCCGATTTACCGTTGGGATCAAGAATCTGAGCAAGTTCCAACTGTGTAACTACATTGGGTATCTTGCCGTAGCCATACTCATCTATTGAAACAGGTTTCATCTCATGATAACCAGTAGCAATCACTATGTCGGAAACCTGAATCGTTTCCTCCGAGGGTTGAGCGCCCAGATTAATCGCCTTTGTCGGGCACTCCTCTTCTGCCTTCTTGGCGCCCTCGTCACTCATCTCAGGGTCATAGATCACTGCCTGAGGTTGACATTGTGGCGAAGGTAAGCAGAAAGCGTTAGAGCACTCAATGCAAAGTCCACACATGATGCACTTCTTTGAATCAATGTACTGTGGACCCACACTAAGTTTGGCTTGAAACTTGCCAGGGCTGCCGCTTATCTCAGTGACTTCGGTGTTGACTTTGAGATCGATATTTGGCTGGTCCAAAATTGCGCTTCTATAGAAGCACTTCCGAATTCCAGGCCTCAATCGGCTTCCCTCGAAACAATAGGAGCAATCATCCGTGGGGAATGCCTTGTACAGGTCCATAGCATTTCCACCAACAATGGGCAGCCGGTCAACTAGGACAGTTCGAATTCCGAAGTCTGCCAGCTGAGTAGCTGCGGTTAATCCTGCCACTCCGGCTCCAATGACTAGGACCGGATTAGACACTAGTGTCTTCACCTCAACCACTCAGATGCTCGAGAATCGGGTCTGCTGGAACTCTGTTCATCGCCAGACCGACTTCATCGTCCTTCATACCCATCGCAAGTCCTAGAATCTGTGTGATGAAGAGAACTGGCAGGTTGTACTCTTCCCCATATGACTCCTTCAATCCCAGCTGCTGTAAATCGAGCTGATTTGCACATGCAGGGCAGGAAACTGTTGCGAAGGCTGCTCCAGCCTCCTTCATGGACTTTAGCTTGTCGCGCGCTAATCTGATCGCAAGTTCTTCATTGACTGGCAGCACAGTGGCACCACAGCACTGCTTCCATAATGGGTACTCGACAACACTGGCACCTGTGACTCTAATGAGATCATCGAAAATCTCTGGGTTAAACTCGGTCACGTCCTGTGGGCGTAACAGATGACAACCATAGTGAATAGCGATTCCTACTCCATCAAGAGGTTTTGTGATATTCTTCCTGATTTCGTCAATGCCTACGTCGTTGTAGAGTGCTTCAATAAAATGTCGGGGCTTGATGGTGCCCTTGAATTCCACGCCGGTCTTCTTTAGCTCGGCATTGACCTTCTCTTTGTAATCAGCATTATGTGTGAGAAAGTGGTACACGTCCTTTAGAGAGCCAAAACAACCGTTGCATGGGGTGACTATGTCATGACCATTCTTCTCAGCAATGGCCAATGTCCTTGCATTGACAATTAGCCAGCCCAAATAGTCCATCGCGCGGAGGTTTGGACTTCCACAGCAACTGACACCCTCCATGTAGATTAATTCTATACCGAACTTGTCTGCAACTCTAAACAGAGTAGTTTCATAGTTTGGATAATTCGCTGGTACACTACAGCCCATGTACAAATTGTACGACGGCACCTATTCATCGCCTCCTACAATTCGGCCTGTCCTAGTTCCTTTCAGAATAGTCTTGAACTCTTCAGTAGAAAGACCTGGCACTTCTGGCTCTAGATCCATGTCCTCACGCTCCCAATCCGCAGTTACGACATAGAGCTGGCCCTTGTCTGTGAGCTCTCTTGCCAAACCTACGATGCTGTCCGGAATCATGCCCTCCTCCGCTGCAAGGTTCTTGCAGTCGAAGAATATGTCTGTCACCCTCACATTCTGCGGGCAGCGTTCTTGACATTCAAAACACGTCAAACAGAGCCAGATTTCCTCAGAAGATAGAACCTCCTTGCGCATTCCGAGAAGAATCATGCGTATCAGCTGATGGGGTTTGTACTTCCAAGTGCTCGCAATAGGACATGCGGCGGTACAAGTCGAACAGGCGAAGCACGCAGAGAGCTCCTCTCCGTTGGGCATGCTCCTGATTCCTTCTCGAAAGTCCGGGTCCAGTTTGGAGATGTCAATGGGTTCAATCATCACGGCTGGCGGATCAGCCTTCTCTTCTGTTTCGGTCATGACAAACGCACCATAGAAACTAAGTGAACTATGTGCTGAGTGCGTTTGCGAATTCCTGACAGGTATTAATAGTTTTCATCACTGATATCAGTTGCAAAGCGAAAACTTGCATGATGTTTTCCGGTGCAAGATCTTTGGCCTGTGGCGGTCAAACGAATGTCCCGAGTTTCGTGTCTGCCTTACTCTGAGAAGCCGCCCTTGTACAGGAGAAATAGAAGGAGAACTGTACAGCCAATCACCACAACTTCGTATCCCAGTATCTCTAGCAGTCCTGCATCTTCAAAGGGCTGCATTAGGATGCCAAGCATCGCTAGTACGACACATATGATTCCAACCAAGAGAAGTGGTATGCGATGCTTTGTGGGCATGGGATTCCAGTGGTTGTTAACCCTCTTAGAAGTTTCTGTTCCTATAACCCGTTTCTTACATTTCATGTGAGTGACACTCAACTGCAAGAGACTCCTGTGTTCCACCCTTCCCCTGCCAGATGTCACCATCCTCCACGCTCCAGCGGAGTCTAGATTCAACGACTCCCAAGATTCAGTTGTATACAAGCGAAGTTGTGATGCGATTTGAATCAGATACCCCTTCACCTCTTCAGGAGAGCTTTGAATCGCCTTTAATGTCGCGCTTCCATCTCCTGAAAGGATGCGAAGAACACCGCTAAGCGCCACTTGGAACTTCTCATATTTCTGTTCGATTTCGCTCTGCATTCTAGCTGCATTGTTTCTCAATTCCGTGAGCTGAAGGACAAGGGTTTTAGAGCCTTTCACTTCTTGTTTTCTTCCCCTTGGGCCAGCTCTATCATGCTATCCAGTTCTAGTTTCAACGACTCCCAAGATTCAGTCGTATGCTGGCGAAGCTGTGATGCGAGCTGAATCAGATACCCTTTCACCTCTTCAGGAGAACCTTGAATCGTCTTTAGTATCACGCTGCCATCTCCTGAAAGGTTGCGAAGAACACAGCTAAGCGCCACTTGGAACTTCTCATATTCCTGTTCGATTTCGCTCTGCATTCTGACTGTGTTGCGTTTCAATTCCGTGAGCTGAAGGACAAGATTTTCGGAATCTCTCACTTCTTGGCCTCCAACTCCTCAGTAACAACCCTGACAACCGTACCATCACGAAGCCATGCTCGCACATTCTCTGTTGGCACGGTTGCAATATCCTCTTTCTTGAATGGACCATAGGTGGCCTCGTCCATACCCATGAATGCATCCTTGATAGGCCGAAGAAATCTGACGAGGACGTAGTCCGTAGCCTCTTCCGGGGGAACATCTGATTTATCGTCGCCTTTCTTGCGCTTCTTTCTGGTAGATTGTTTTGCAATTGAAGGCGGGGTGCCAGTCATAGCACCTTTGACGAACTCTTGGTGTCCTTCGACGCCTCGCAGAAGACGATTGTAGAACTCTTCTTCTGCAAGTGTCATTGTACCTATTGGACGGCTTTGTGCGAGTGCAGCCTTCAGAATCTTATCCTGTCGGAGTAATAGAAGGTCGTTCAACATGAACTCGATGTTCAATGCTTCTTGTGCGAGAAGATCAGCTTGGAGTTGATTTTCTGCTTTTGTCTTGGCTAGGGAAACGCGGACCTCAGAGAGATATGAGAGCATTCTACTGAGCTTCAGATCCTCAATATTCTGCAGACTCTCGTTCGCGGTTTCCTGTTCCCAGGCAGACTCTATGTCATTATAATTTACATCACTCAATGGTAGCCACTCCTTTGCACAGTAGAAAGACTGCAGCAGACATTGGAAGCTCTACAACTTCATCCCCATATGGACCATGTTCGTCGTCACCAATCCGGAATCTTGGAACCTTGACCTGCCCACCGGTGACTCTCAGCTTAAGCGCACCTTCGTCAAAGGCAAGAGCGTCGCCGAAGGGGTCGAAATCATCTGTTTCATCACGCGTGAGCTCTGAAACAAGGAAGCCGGTCTTGCCATTGAGGCTTCCTATTAGACGGATGACTCTGTGAATGTCATGAGTTACTGGCACATCAATCTCTCCGCCAAAGGCAATAGTGGATTTGGTTGCAATCTCTTGCCAAGATTTCACGCCTATGCCTGGCACTGTGGTGATAATGGGCGGCTCTCGCTGGAGCCCCTTTATGGCAGCAGTCCTGTTCTTCTTCAGAAGTTTCACCCATTGTTCCGTTCCAAGATAGGTGTCGATGTTCCTGATGAACTCAACCATCGCAGGGGCAGTCTTCCCAGCCCATCCGGGAAAGCTCCGAGGCGAAACCCGGGGAATGCTGCCAGCGGTAACAACTGCCTTTGTGCTGTCGAAACCCATTCCAGTTATGAAATGCACAATCTCGACACGCGCATTCGAGCCCAATTTGTATACTCTCGGGTCACGCACTCTGATATGGTATCCGCGATGACCGCTATAGTTCAGTTGAATCAACTCCGGATTGATTCCTAAGTCACGAACCAAGAAATCATCGTACACCTTCAGCACGGTCTTCTTTGCCTCATCAAGACACTTGTCACATATCCATTTTCGACTGCTGAAACTCATGCCCTTGCACTTCGGACAACCGGTCTTAGGGGGTCGTCCGGTACCTGTTTCGCCGCACTCGGGATTATTGCACCTCCATGCGTCATGCTCATCTGCGCAGGGCGAGTTAAGATGATCAGCATCTATGTCAAAGACTAGTTCCGCTCCTTGCCACTCCTTCTCGTCCATGTGCCTAGCGACAGGTATTTTGTAAAACGCAGCAGAATGATACACGCTATGGGGTGCTGACATAGCAAGTTCCTTAACCAGCGCTTCAGCAGTTCGAAAACCGTGATGCCGAGTCCAATTGTTCACATGAATGTCTGAGGAGCCACAGTTTGGACACTTTGATATCCGAATGAACGAGTTCCCAGAACGTCCGCACCCCTTGCGTACCGTGGACCCAGATTCATCGCGTTCAATCCTCTCAATGCAACGCCAGGTATACGCCCAACTCTCCATGCCAAATTCGCGAGTATGAACCTTTGATGGTATATCAATATTCTCGGGGTTGGAGCGATAGTGATCCTGAAATAATAGCTGCAAGAATTTCGTTTCTTGAGCCCGTCGCGGCATAATCCCAAAGCTCCACTTCTATGCATCATCTGTGCTTGTGATAGTACTAGGTACTACCTTCGCTCCACACGAGGAGCAAGAATGAAGCTGATTCGTCCACCCTCTGCAATCGCGAACTCCATATGCATGGGCTTGTTTGTGCTGAACTGGATGACTATGCTATCACTGGTAATCGCCTTTGCGATTTCAGCGAGATAGTTCAGGGCGTACATAGAGTTAGACTTGTTCTTCACATTCAGCTCGAACAATGACGATTCCTCATTGGGTTTCAATGAAACCTGCGCCTCTCCTGTGTCGCCTTCACCGGTGAAAGTAAGCGATTTGCCATCAGTAGTGATTCTGATGTGACTTGAAACCACTCCAACATCCTTCACTGCCTGTTTGAAAGCGTCAGCAAACATCTCAGCCTTGACATCGAATGCAAGACTGGGTTTCTTCGTTCGATCGTCAGGAGGTGTAAGAAGCTGAAGCTTAAACTGCCTGTCTGCTTGGCCAAGCATCTTGATTTCAAACCGTTTCTCAGCTTCATCAAGATTGAATTCAAGCTTGTCGTCGGCTGCCATCCGTTTGCTGACTTTAACTAGCTCATCAATTCCCAAGCAGATATCATATTCGCCATCGCATTTGTACTCTTGAAAAACCCCGGCAGGCAATGTCAAGTCCGCCATGGCCGCTTTGGATGAGTCCAGCTGGCGCAATGACAAGCCGGTTTCAGATACTATGAAGTGTGCCTCTGTGAGAAGCGTGGCAAGGGCGTCTATAATCTGCTTCCATGTTTTGCTACTATCAAGGGTCGCGTGAAACATGTCGATTCCTCCTATCGTTTGTCTACTGTGTCAACTACCTGTGATTCCTATTTGATGGTATGCTCATGGATGCTGAGATTTGCCATTTCATCTAGATCCATGAATGAAACTATGAGCTTCAACTCGTGAGATTCAAGCAGACTAGACCAATGATGTCGCCTACTTAAAGTGTACTCTTCTTTCAGATTGAAGACCTCGCTGAGGTGCGACAGGCAGGTAGCAATGCAGCAATTGCTTCTCGCTACGGAATTTTCTGTGATCCTCATCATCTAGACAGAGCTTGATTGACCTTCTCTTCTAATTCTAGCGTTTCCTTGTAAAGCGCGATATCAAGTGAATCAATGTTGTATGAGAGAGAAACAGCTAACCGGAGTTCCTTATCATCATCCGAGGTCTTCTTCTCGGTTACGTCGCCAATCAAGATGTATTTCTGCGCAATCTCGAGCATGCCTTCAACAATGGCCCATATCGATCCTGCATTATCCACATCATCAAGAATGTCCTGTACCAGTGCAATCCCTGGTTGTGCCTCAACAACAATCCCCATGATTTTAACAGGATTCTCAGTATCCGCACTCAAGCTGCGCACTGTTATGAGTTTGGCGGGCTTAGCCCGTGGGTACTTCTCCTCAGTCAAGTTGTTTACACCACAGATTCGATTCTAGATTGGATGAGCCAAGAGCTTCGGTGAACAACGTATCTGGGACCTTAAATGTGTTAGTTCGGTCACGACTCAACTGCCATGATTGGGGGTCATCCGATCACGACTGGATGCAATGGCTGCTTCGCGAGCCTGTGGAACTCGAATCATGAGCTGAAGCATGATGAAGAGTCGAGAAAAGCACATAATGCACATAACACACACCAGAGACCAGTGACGTATCCTCGCACTCACCAAAGCACCCACTGATGGTCCAACCCGAACCCGCCGCTTTTTATTACGCAGGGTACAGATTATCACGGTTCATGCACACAAGAAGCCGACAGAGGGGCGGTGGGGGCCTATGGGGGCCTAAGAATCCTCAAGTAAAATTCTAAACCCGCAATAGGGCCCTTTGTACCTCTTCAGGTTCTATCCGCCCTTTGTCAGTTTCAACCGACACTTCAAGTACTATCTGCTAGACTCATATCTTCATGTGAGATTGACCTTATGACGTTCCTGTGCACCGACATAGAGCGACATTCTTTGGGAGACAGCCCCCGGCCTTCGGCATGTGAGAGATGGGTGATTGACTCGCGGCAATGCATGCCACCTCTCCATGAAACACACCATTCTAGGCCGCATCCTTCGGGGGATGCTCTGGAACACCATCCTCAGCAACGTCGAGCCGCCTTCGACGCATTTCGGTTGTATGTCAGGGGGAATACCGAATGATTTCCTCGATTATCAAACCACTTGTGAAGTACACCATAATGCTGACCGTGGTCGTGTTCGGAGCAATGATCTGTGCCCTCATTGCTACGATCCCTATACGACTGAACCCTGCGATGCCCAGCCTGCTGCGAACTCTTGGCTTCTGGATCTCGGTGTTGTGCTTTGGAGTGGGAATGGTTGATTTGGTCTTCCGACGCAGCATGCAAGTCATGAAGCAGTCGGGCAAGATTGGAGTCGCAGTGCCTTTCGCGGTCCTCATCATCAGTATCCCGATAACCCTAATCGAGGTTGTACTGAGGATTGTCGACCCCATAACACTGGCATGCATAGTGGTCATGGCTGTTGGATCCATCGTGTTCTTGTACGACGACATCGTAGCTCAAGTCAACAAGCTCCGAGGTATGACTTTAGGTGAATCAGGCACCTACTCGAAGCCATCCACATCTGCGAGAGCATGTCCTCTGAGCGGAAACGCCCTTGCTAAGCAGTCAGACAACATTCTGGTGGGGGCATACGAGGTTGTAGAATGTCCTGTGGACTATATCGATGGTGCTTCTACAGCTGACAGACGGGAGCTCTACGAACCATTCCACACACTTGTCCGGGGTATGGCAAGCAGCAAAGCACCGCTAGGTCTACGGTTGGAGCGCATTGAAGGTCGGACGCGGGAGTTTTTCCTCACAGTTGGTCTGACAGCAGCTGGCCTTGCCCGCAACATGGACCTGCTTGAGAGGATTATTGCAGGGAATCTGCCAAGATTCAGGTTCAAGCGTCATAACAGGTTCACTTGCCTAACTGCGAAGATTGGCATGACTGGTGCCTTGGCCCATCTCACCGGCGAGCCTCTGAGTGTTACAGACACACGGCAGAGAGTGGACCCCCTTACAGTCCTTGCAGAGTCATTCCAGCATCTTGAGGATGGTATCATACAGATCTTTGCGACTCCTGCCCCTCAAGGAGTTGTTAGGTCATTGACACGAGCCTAGAAGGGTAGGCAATACCAGAACAAGACGCAACAGGCAACGAAGACAGTTTCCAAGAAGAGCAGTGGGCTGTTCTCAGGCGGTTCTGAGGAGTCTGTGACGACGGTCAATGTGGCCGCTGCAAGCGAGGCTGACCGACTTGATCGAGAGGTCCAGCGATACAGAGCGGAGAACGCATGCGAGCTGGAGGTAATCGTCGGGTACTGGGATGACTCACGCAGAAACGCGATGCAGGAAGCTCACGCTCTAATGGAACTTCTGAGGGGTGCAGTGGTCCCTGCAGATGCTGAACGAGACCTCAGAATCACAACTAGCAGGAGGAGCAAGGACTTTCAAAGGCTCGTAGATGGAACGCCTGTTGGTATCTCAACGCTTCTCCTGCCAGAAGAGGCTTCAATGTTCCTTACACTGCCCCGTTGTGACCTAGGGATTGCTACTTCTAGACGTGAGTCCTTCTCTACAGCCACAACTCCTGTTCCCGCCCCACTGGAGGATGCGATAAGCCCCGATGAAGGCTCTGTGGCACCATCTCAGAAATCCGGACGAAGCAGATACGAAATGAAACAGCCATATCCCAATAGGAGGGGCGGGGTTATTCTCGGGAATCCAATTCGGAAGAGCGGGGACGCCATAGCTGGCAAGTTCATATGGTTCCGCCATCAGCAGTTCGAGTCACACATTGGCATATACGGAAACACACGGTCCGGAAAGACAACAACCGCTCTCTCTGTGGCGGCTCAGGCAATCAACTGTGGAATACGGACATTGATGCTCATTCCTCGGAAGGGCGGAGATTGGACAAGGCTATCGTACATGAAGCCTGAGATCTGGGTCTTCACAGCAGGAAATCAAGGCGGCACACAGTTTCGCAAGAACATCTTCATACCCCCCATTGGAGTACAGCTTACCAGGTGGATAGCGGAGCTAGTCAAGATATTCTCCGCGTGGCTCCCCAACGACCGAGTGATGCGTATGCATTTTGATGACATCTTTCATACAATCTACCGCAACTGTGGCTGGAACCAAGATACGAACGTACACGGACGACCCCCTCTGCTGAACGACTTCTGGGATGCAGTGGAGGAGGTCTGTAAAAACATACGGTACGGTGACGAGCTCAACAGCAACTTCTACGGTGCACTGTACAGTCGTATGTCCAGCATGATGCGAAACCACGGCATAGTGGACATGTACAATACAACTGAAGGCATCACCTGGGAGGAGCTGGTGGAGAATGATATTATCATCCTCATGGAGGACCTTCCAGAGGCTGACATGGCATTGCTCACGAGTATACTGCTGGCAGGGATTCACCTCTACAAGATGGCACACCCGACTGAGATGATAACGAATCTCGTGGTGCTGGAGGAGGCCAGCTATCTACTCAAGAGGTCTACTGGACATGATATCTATGGTCCTGACGTACACGAGGTGATGTCACAGGGCATTGTGGATATGTTCACCACGGGTGGTGGTAACGGTCTTGGATGCATGGTCATTGATCAGCTGCCCGTGCGTCTTGTGAAGGCTGTCTTCAAACTGATCGTTAATGTCATAGTCCATGCCATGGCCGATGAAGATGAGAGAAGGCTGGTAGGTGGTCACATAGGCGTTAATGAGAAACAGTTGGACCACCTCAGACAGATGCGGAGGGGTGAAACCGTTGTTCATCTGGAGGGGCAGGGCGTGCCACAGAGTGTCAAGATCATGCCCTTGGATCTCTTTCTTGAAGCCCCCCTTCCGAAGAAGCCAATGACCAACGAGATGATTCGTGATGCGATGAAACCTATTTACGAGAACCATCCAAACCTCGCATCAGTTGAGGAGCTGCCCAGTGAAATCGTTGCGCGCATCGAACGGGCCAAACCGGGTGCAGAGGGGTCAACAAAGGAAGTACGGAGAGAACCCTCGCACCTGTCCTCCGAACGGACGCTGGACCCTGATGCCAAGATGCGCCTCACCCATCTTGCGGAGAACCACAGGTTCTCGAAACGCTACTACGAGTCACTGAGAAAGGCTGCCAGTAGTGATTCTACCTCTTTTGTAGACCTCATGGTCACTGCGGTGAAGAAGGCAAGTCCTGAAGGTGCTGATCTGTCAACGCTGGCAGAGTGGTTCATCCCCCATGTCAGGAATGTACTCGGTGCTCCTGACGATGGAGCGCTGTTCAGTGACCTTGCTGCGCGTGTGAGAGAAATGATCACCGCCTAACAGAGGGACTGACCTTGAAAAGAGGGGATTGCGAAGGAGGGGAAGAGAGCAGGGAGCGGAGGGCACGTTACGAGGAAGGAGAGAGCAGCGAACACCATGAGCAGAGCGAGTCAAATGACTTGATGGATGAGATAGAGAGGGATCTGGAGTCAGGAGAGAAACGAACAACCGATGCAGACGAGCTAATGGATGATATTGTACGAGAACTTGAGGGTAGGTCAGAAACAGAGGAACTAATGGACGATATAGAGAGAAACCTTGAGGGAGCGCAAGAAGCCAGGGAAACAGCTGAAGCGGAGCAGCTAATAGATGAGGTCGAAAAGGAGTTAGAAGACGACAGAGAAACTGTAGAGAACGTCGAAGACAGACTTGACGAGTTCGAGGAGGATATCCTTGAGAACTTTGAGAAATACGGCATCGATGGCGACGAGGTGATGGAGCGCTGGCGTGAGAGATTCGTAGAAGATGTGGAGGACGAGCTTGAGAATGATTCTGCGTCCGACCAACCCGATGTGTCAGCGGAAGTATCTGGTGATGCAGCTGACTCTGAGATGACTGAGGCCGCTGAGTCTTACTCGTATTCGGAGTCGGGCGATGGCACAGCACAGGTATTGAAGACCGAAGGCCGTTCAGAAACTACAGAATCCGTAGACGAATCTGAGGAACACAGGGCAGAAATGGAGCCTCAGTCCGAAGGTGACTCAAGTGTGGAATGCGAGAAGGGTTGTTCGGTCGAGGAGAGCAACCAGAAGGAAAATTTGGAGTCCCCCAAGGCTGAGAAACAGCCGGAGAAACAGAAAACGCATGAAACTGAGTCTGAAACATCTGAAAACAGCGCGCAACATGAGTTGAAACGCGACTCGAAAGAGAGCATTCCGGAAACAATCTCGGAGTCATCCGAGGAGAAAGCAGAAGCCGCAGAACAGAAGGAAGAGCAAGCCGAAAACATCGAAACACACAGCGCGAGAGCAGAATGCGAAGAACTGGCTGAAGAAGAGGTTGAGGATATTCGGATTGAAGGTCATCTCAGCGAGCCTGCTGATGAAGAAGGCGAGGTAATACAGGACTCTGGCTCAAAGAGTATGCAAGAATGGAAGGAAGATAGCGAGAGCGAAGAACTAACAGACTCTGAACATCTCGAAGAACCAGACTCAACAGAAAGTACCTCGGAATCCCATCAAGAAGTTTTGGAAGAGAATATCTCACTTGACGCAGAAGAGCTTGATGAGGACGAAGAAGTGGACGAGCGGGTGGCGTCTGACGACGAGGGGCTGACGGGAATGCTTGCCTCACCCTATCCAACTGTCTACGTCGATGAAACTGGGTTCTTTGCAGAAACTGAGGAGCAGAGATGGAGGCGCAAGCTGATAGAGCTGTACAACGAGCTTCCTGAGGAGATGAAGCAGCTCTACCGCGAGCTTGTAAAGGCCATGCTGGAGTCTGAGGAAGGGCTTGAGAAACTTCTTGACACGTTTTCTGAGCTTAGGGAGTATGAGGATTTTGAGGAGGAGTATGTAGACGCCATCAAGTATGTGAAGTTCAGGCAGAAGATTCGGAAACTCGAGCTTCTTGGAACTCAGGAAGAAACCATTGTAAAGGAACTCGCTCTCGAGCTGGATATAGACCAAGAAACTGTCGAGAAGTGGTTGAATGACGATTACGAGTCGTTTCCAAAGCTCATCCAGCAGGTCTGGAAGCAAGAGATAGAACGAAGGTGGGGGAATGTGCTCCGAGCCATCGCGAATCGTGACGTGCCTTATGACATGAGTGAGGTCAACGAGATCCTAAAGCGGTTTCCTGAGCTGAGGAGGAAACGTCGCTTCGGTTTGCACTATGACGAGGTCAAAGCATGGACTGAGGTCATGGCAGCAAAGCGACAGGGCAAGATTGCGACGCTCATTATTCAAGGAAAGGAGCGGTTCAAGGTAGATGAAGTCACAGAGCTGGCTAAGAGGCTCAATCTCACGGTGGACAAGGTGGTCAGTTGGTTAAGGGAAGAGAGTCACCCCCGGCTAGTTGATGTATTGATTGGGAACAGACGGAAATTGCGTTTGAACCCAAGCGAAGAAAGTCGGTCTAAGGGAAGATTTCACAACATCATCGATACCTCTAAAGAAGACTTATGGATTACAGAGGCTCGGCAACTGACTCGCAAACAACACCTGACTACCGATGAACGAGATAGAATCATCCGACTGTTGAATACTGAACACTCACATCGCCAGACTGACTCTGAAATGGATGAGAAAAATGCAGCAGAAGACGAAGAACACGAAGTGAAGGGGCAATGTAATGTCGGGCAACCATCGAACTACGAACACAAGAAAGAGGTGCAAAAAACAGAACACGAGTACAGAAGAGAGCTGGGTAAGCCCCGAGAGGTGAAAATATATGTACCTCAAGTCAAGGGTCAAAAGATTGAGTCGCTTGCCGAGCTGAAGAAGTTAATCTTGGAGGAGTTCCCGGGCATTCAGAATCGCGACGACTATGACTGCATGGTTCACATGGCTGCCGAACACTTCAAGTTGCTTGAAGCACTCGGAGAAAGGAGAACCGTCAAGCAACACGAAGTCGGAAGAATCGCGACAATGCTAAGCATAAAGAAAAGCTGTGCAGTATCATGGACATTCTACGGGTATAAGCCCTTTCTATATAGAGTACTGGAAAACGCAAGACCGAGGTCTGAGGTCAAGCAGATAGTTGCTGGGTTCAGGAGAGAACTTAATGGACTTGGGAGCTGGGATGATGTCCAGAGCAGGCTTGATCAGATTTATCCCAACAGAGAGTATGAGAACAACAGTAGGTTTCAGCTCCGACAAGGTCATGTGATTGACTTTTTTAGACTACTTGAGGAGATAGACAGCGGCACTGTCAATGGAATCTCAGCTCGAACAGGAATACGTAGGAGGGGTGTTCATTCGTTCATGGAGGGGAGCCTGCCTTATCTTGTTCGGCTCGTCATCTTCCCCTCCGAACCGACAAGGACCAAGCTGTCCGTTTCGCATAGAGTCAACATTCGGCCGCCTGAAGTCCACGGCGTCAGGATTGAATCCATTGAGCAGCTAAAGAACATAGTAGAGCGTGACTTTTCAGGGTTCTTCCACCGCAAGAGATCCTCTAGGATGCTCAGGAATGCAGAAGTCCATTTAGACCTCTTCCGTGAGTATCACAGCATAGAGTTCATTCCCCACGGTCTGATTCCCATCCTTGAGAAAAGGACAGGAATCAGTCGTTCCAATCTAAGAAAGTGGGTTCTGAAAGGTGGCATTCCCCAGATATATAATTGGCTGAACCAAGCGCAGAGTTGCATGCATGTTATGGGGAAACTACACGCCGCCCTTAATGGTGTCACCAGCATGACTGAGCTGAACCATCGGTTAGAACATCTTTACTTCTCAGAAGCAATACGGCGTCTACCGAGTTACGAGAAGGAGCGAGAGGCTGCCAAGAAATTCTTCCGTTTTCTGCAGACACTCCCACACGGAGGATTCCTTTCTGACATTGCTCATGGAGCACAAGTCGAGAAAAGGGATATCTTATTCTGGTTCTATTCATCCGGAATGCCGTCCCATGTTGTCATCGCCTCCCAGATTCCAGCTGAGATTCCCCAACGAAGAAAAAAGTGGATGCCTCTCAAGACCCCTACACGAGTGCAACTAGAGCAGTTCATTCAGGTCCCTCTGAAGATTACGTCCCCCGAAGACATACTCGATGTTCTGAGGCAGATTCGACCTTTGAAGACGCCCGCGATGGAGGAATATGAGTTGCAATTCGGAGAAACGCCAAGGGAGCTTATGTTCATGTTCCTCCTTGGCATTCTTGTTTCAGACAGTTGGTTTCGATCCGGAACAAGTCGATCAACACATGCGGAATTATCTGCAAGCAAAAAGTACAGCTGGAGCAAGGACCTTGGAAGAGGATTCTGCTACGCGCTGGGAAAAATAGGTATCTCATCCAAGCGACACAAAAATCAAGTATCGCAGCGTAATGGGAAGACCACTGTGTCTAGAAAATGGGCTAGTGAAGCCAGTCCTTTTCTGCAATGGGTAAAAAGAACATTGCTAGGGCTCAAAGCCTCGACTCCAAAGAGCTGGACTCCGATTCAGGCTGATTGGATTCTGCAGATGCCCCACGATTGGCGAGTTGCATTCCTGCAGGGTATAGCAGATGGCGATGGATGCGCCACCATCAAGGGTTTCTATGCAGAAATATCGACAGCCATGAACTCGGACTTCCTCGCCCGTATTCTGGCCTCTCTTGGTGTCCACGCCAGCCCTTCGCCGACAGGCGCGAGAATTCATGGGAAGGAGGATATTCGGAGGAGTGAAGAACTACCTCTGTTCAGGCATGCTGTCGGACGTCAAGAGCGTTTGACTCAATTGAGAATAATGACCGAATCCGCGAAATGGCGAAGGATTTCCGAGCGAGAACTTAAGATTATCGTGGACCTTCACAGACAAGGCTTCAAATCAGGACAAATTACAGAGATACTGTGGAACCGGTTCGGAGCACTTCGTCAGCCGGGAACCATTAGAGAAACCATTAAGCGAGAGAGTAGAAAACGAGTGAAAAGTCCAGACTAGGCGGCAGGTAGTCGTTCTTTGACCTCAGAGGAAGTATGTTCGGTTTCGCACAGGTTCGCCGGTGCGTAGACAATGTGAGTTATACTTCCTAATACCGCCTCCAAGTTGCACTGCATTTCGTGCAGCGATAAAACTCTGTTGCGCCTTCGTCTCCACGCCGCGTTTGAAGTGTCCAGTAATATGCAACGTTATTGTCGCACTTTGGACACGCCGCCTTTATTGTTGGCATGGGAATGGAGTCCTCTTCGACTACGATTATCTTGTCCCGTGGGGTTTTCTCAAGATTCTGAGAAACTGTGAGATGTCCGCCTATTTTTTTCGTGTTTCCACAGATGCGGCATTTCAAAGCCCTAGAGCCATCTTCCTCTGTCACAGGTACCATCATCGCGCCACATTTATCACAGAACTGCATATAGAAGTGCCTCTTATTCTTCGGGGGAGTAGATGTTTCTCAATTAAGGATTTCTTTGTTAATCAAGAGAAGCGAATTCCATCACTGTGTGAGGGGGGAAGATGATCTAGATTCTCCTCGAGAAGGGCTTGAAAAGCGCGAGCTGCGACTTCTCCCTCTCGCGTTCTACTAGTTGTAGTATCAATCTCAAGCAATGGAACCAAAGTGGTGACTGCTGCCTCTATTGTCATCATCCCTTTCAACCAGAGAAAGGCCATAATGGCCTCATAGGCATCGGCTGCGCGACCGATATCTGTCCTACGACCCATATGCTGATACAGAGATATGGAACGAATCGCACGAGCTAATACACTATCTCGTACTTTCTCGCCGGTGGCACCCCCAATAACAAGCGACTTCGCAAGGGAATAGCAGAGATTTACGATTCCGTCACCTATCTTTGCGAGACCCTTGTCGTGCATTATCGAGTCAATCGTTTCATGTTGGATGAGTGCATTCCACATTGTGTGTCACCAAGATGGATGACAAAGTGTAGACTTAGTCGACATTATAGTCGGAAACAGCTTGGTTGAACTTCTTGCGGAACTCCTCTGTCCGGGCAAGCATCTTCTCAAGCCCTTCACGAAGGACTACATTGGCCTGACGTTTCTTAGTCTTTAGAGAAACAATGGGATTTGCGAGCAGAGGGTGATCAATGGTGTAACCTGCAAACTCGACAGATGGTTCCTCAAGAAGCGTCTTGCGCAACAAATTGCAGAAGCCATGTCCCTCTTCTTGAAATTCAACCTTAATCTCAGTTCGGCTATGCTCTATTGTCTTTATTTTCAGACTTATCGCCTCCTAGGCCTTCGATCGCCATCACGGTAGGAAGTCCTGCGGCCTCCGCTTCTTCGTCTGGAATCTCCTCCGCGTCTATCTCCGTAGCGACGATCTTTGCCTCTTCGGTCATCATAAGACCTTCTTCGTGGTGCGATGTCAGGTCGTGCTTCGAGACCGAACATCACCCCGTAATCCTTTGCCGCTTCGCGAAGTTCGTGATTCTCGCATCGCAAACAGACCATATTATTATGTGTGGTCAAGACCAAATCATTGCCACATCGCGTGCACTTTCCGAGAATCACACCCAAATCCGAGCCAACCACACTAAGCTCAGCGGGTATTTTATGTGTGCTCAGTACCTCAGCGCGGATTATGTCGCCGGCACGCATCACATCATGCATTGATTTCACAAACCGCCGAGTCACATTGCCAATACGAATTTCACCAAGGAGAGGACTAAGTATGTCCTTCCCGTTTCGCTTTACAAGACTGACTTCCGCGCGCGATTCGTAGGCGTGAATTACTTCGCCCACCATGATATCACCCTTGATTGGAAGTGCAAGCTTGTCACTGCCATCAGGACCTAGAACGCTTATGCTGCGCGCTTTGAGGTCTATGGAAACGCCTCCTGCTGTGGTTGCAAACACTACGCCGTCTTTCTCGTAGGTACCAAAGCTTGGAGACAGCTCTTCAATCACACACAATTGATCCCCAGGAACAACTATGTTTCCATTTTTCACGCTAGACATTCTATTCACAATCCGCATTGCATATTCGGTACAGGTCTACTCTAATCATGTGTCGCTCTTTCCGGTGAAACTTGTAGATTTTCGGTATCGGAAACTCGAATCTCTCGATTTGTGTGATGACTCCTCCGAGGTCTTCAACTGCTTTCCGAAGGAAGACTCTATTCTTTTCACCTGAGAGGTGCATACTATATGTTACTCGAGCTATAGAGATTGCCTTCCTGAGGAATCTCAGGTCCGCACCTCGCTTTTTCACTCCAAAGGGCGGGTTGCTCAACACCGTGTCGATGGGCTCTTTCAATGCTAGGTTGGCAACATCCCCTAGTACCCAGTCTGTGGTGTCCTCTGTCCCGAGTAAGTTGGAGTTTCTTTGAGACACCTTTAAGGCTTTGCTTTGGACATCGACGCCCACTGCTTTCTTCGCACCGAGAAGGGCTGCGCCTATTGCGAATATGCCATCTCCGCATCCAAGATCAAATATCAACTTGTCACCGATATCACCATGGTCCATCTCAGCAGAGAACAGTACCGAGGCTGCAATGGTGGCAGGAGTTGGATATTGTTCTAGAGAAATGTCGTGGTCAGAGATTCGTTCCATTGATTGCAATGTAATCTCTAGGTCCTTCAAGCGCAACTTGCAGTCTCCTATTTCGCACGACAGCCTGCCCGGTTCTGACACTGAAACACTGATGAATTCTACGGATGCGCCAATAACAACAAGAGGTGATTAGTTGTTTTCCAAACCAAAGGTAATACGCATCTTTATCAGGACCTCCACTGGAAGTGGTGCCTATTCCACAGGAACTAACCATGGTTTCGAATGGAGTTGGGTGTGCACAGTGGAAAAGCCGTTAGATAAGCTCTTCGATAAGTTCCTTCAAGGTCAAGCAATCTTTAAGGATAGGAACGCACTCAGGCCGACATACGTGCCTGATGAGCTCCCATATCGTGACGACCAGATGAGTAGGATAGGTTCAATCTTAGGTCCTGCGCTTCGAGGTGCGCCGCCGTCAAACATCCTCTGCTACGGCAAGACTGGCACTGGAAAGACTGTGGTTGCTCGCTACGTTCTATCGTTGCTTGTGGAAAAGGCTCGAAAGAGTGGAGTAATTGCGCCACTTACGGCATATGTGAATTGCAGGATTGTGGGTACAAACTACAGAGTTCTGAGAAAGCTCTGCGAAGACATCGACGCAAGAATGCGTGACGGATCAGAGGTTCCATTCACCGGTCTACCTACTGATGAGATTAGATCAATATTCAAGAAACGCCTTGACCAGCAAACCAGTATAATGGTTGTTGTCTTAGACGAGGTGGACTCTCTCGTCAAGCGTGATGTCGGCCAAGGAAACGACATCCTCTACAGTCTCACTAGGATGAATGGAGAGCTGACGAATAGTCGAATCTCCATCATTGGAATAAGCAATGACTTGAAGTTCAAGGAGATGCTTGACCCACGCGTACTATCGACACTCGGCGAGGAGGAGGTCATATTTGCGCCCTATAATGCAGTTGAGCTGAGAGGCATCCTTCAGCAGAGAGTTGAAATTGCATTTAACTCCGAGGCAATTGGGGACGAGGGTGTCATCAACCTTGTAGGGGCTCTTGCTGCTCAGGAACATGGTGATGCGAGAAGAGCACTTGACCTGTTGAGAACTGCCGGTGAGTTGGCTGAGCGCAGAGGTGACAATGCGATTACACAAGAGCATGTCAGAGAAGCACAGAAGGTGATTGAACGGGACACTATCACGGAAGCCGTGAAGACATTGCCAATGCAGTCTAAGGCCGTTTTGTTCTCGGTGTTCGCTTTAGCTAACAAGGGCAAACGCGATATCTTCACTGGAGAATGCTTCAACGTGTATGCAGAGATAGCCAAGTCGCTCTCGATCGATACATTGACCCAGAGACGCGTTTCTGATTTAATATCCGAGCTTGATATGCTTGGACTCATCAATACGACTGTCATTTCCAAAGGCAGGTACGGCCGCACAAAGAAAATCAGACTTGCAGTGAGCAAGAGGCAGATTGGGGCGATTCTTGATGAGGATGTACGCTTGACGAAGATAGCCAGTAATTTAATGGACGAGCATGAACTTGTTCCGTGATTATTGTAACCCGGTTGCTTCTGCAATCAGGCCTTTGTAGAAAAACTTGACTTCGGGAGCTCCTGTCCGAAGATTCACATAGGTTACAATCCCAGGAGTAGGCATAATACCTTGCTTGCGCATAAACTCCGTCTGGCCCTGAAATGTTCCCGAGTTGATGATCTGAACGCCTCGGTAATTGTCAACTGCATTGTGATGAGCATGGCCAAAGTGTACAATGTCAGGAGGCGTGTCAATGACCATCCAGTCACGATGTAAAGGCGCTAGCTCCGTCTTCCCGCCATACATCGGAACTAGGTGTCGCTTTCTAAGGAACTCCTTCATGGGGATTGCAGGTTGCTTGTAGGTGGCTCCGGGCAATTGTGTCACTGCATCGTCTAGGCTGTCACCATGGGTCAATAGTATGTTCACGCCCTCGACTATCAGCTGACTTGGATCACCCATCAGCAGTATCTGGTCCCCAAGGTCATAGAGCGGCTTTGCATACTCCTCCGGGATTGGAGGTTTTGGTAATGCTTGTCTGCAAGCGTCGTGGTTTCCAGGGATGCATATTATCTTGATATGTTTGGGAATCTTGCGGAGTTTATCAGCTAGACCGGCATACTGATCGTATATGCTTGGGATGGATAGGTCTTCATACTGCGATGGATACACACCAATCCCATCTACCAAGTCGCCTGCAATGAATAAGTACCTGATTTTTTGAACTGTTTCCGTTTCTGAGCTATCAACATCGCGACCATTCACCCAATCAATGAAGCTGTCGAATTCATCTTCTAGAAATTCATTGCTGCCAAAGTGAAGGTCGGAGATGAAGATTGCATAGACATCACGGCGGGCCCGTCCTATCTCCCGGGTTGTGGGTATATCAGGGAATATCACGGATTGAGCAATCATCCGCCCATCTCGGTCGACGTGGCCGGATATACAGGTTACCTCATCCAAGAGTAAGGCGCTACCACTATCTGTCAACTCGCGCCCTCGGATGCCCTCTCTTCCGGTAGGAATCACACATACAATAGATCCCTCTGGATCTTCCAGCTGTACAATCACATTTCGAGAACGAGAAATGCTCTTGTCCTTGACCATGCCAATTACTGTCTGAGTGGGACGTTTCTGAGTGCGCATTCCTTCTCTATTCATAGCTTTGCGGTGTCGCGCATCATCTCGCCTGTTTCGTGCAACCTGCGGAGAAATCGCACCTTGTGTGTCAATTCGACTCATGTAGATTCTCTTTATGCGATGAAATCTGTCATTAAAGAGAGCAAGGAAGTCCTCTACAGTTCCAGCAGAACCCACCAAATCCAGAGTAGGGTTCTTGACTACGTTGATAGACCACTCGATTTCTTCTGGAGGTGATGAAGAGTCCTCAGGGAATATCACCTTCGTAGAACCTTCATCGATGTCATGTGATTCGGGCATCTTTGCTCTCGTGGAAAGGAGTTCCTCAATGTGGTCGCGAGAAAGGACCGGTGGGGTGACTGATGTGTTACTTTGATGGATTGCCGTTTCAGCTGCTTCTAGAGGATTCTCTAGGTCGAGCATGTAGTCAAGTGCGTCTGGAGCGATCTGAAGCCCAGATTTGATAAAGAGCTTCAGTATACTGCGACGAAGAGTGGAAGTCAATATATCATCGGTATATTGAAAGCTAGTAAGTCATTTTAAACGTCCGCTCGGCGGTGACGCAATATCTTCATCATAGTTGTCAACTCACAACTAATTTTTCTCCAAACCATGAGAGAACGGTAGACACTGAAGGAAATACAATATGGTTTACAGCAGTCGACCAGTCGGGAAATGTAATAAGCCAACCACCTATATCTCGTTTGGCGCCATTCCAGTCCAGGTCGGTATTGAGTATGCCATATAGCATTAGAAAACTGCAGCAGACAGGTGGCAAGAGCGGCAGCTCCTTTCTTGTGATATTGCCCAAAGAGTGGATACGCAGGCAGAAACTTAGAAAGGGCGACCCTGTTGTGATTATTGAACGTGAGGATGGCAGCCTAATTGTTGACCCGCGTCTTCCTATAG
Source organism: Candidatus Thorarchaeota archaeon (assembly GCA_030669595.1). Classification (GTDB taxonomy): domain Archaea; phylum Asgardarchaeota; class Thorarchaeia; order Thorarchaeales; family Thorarchaeaceae; genus WTCK01. Next base: position 4,354 of record DAOVDG010000014.1, on the reverse strand, counting down.
CTGGAGAGAGTAGAAATACCGAAGTAGAGATTGAGCCAAATCTTCAATGGACTATAACAAGCAAGTATCTGTTGGGCTTTGATGAGATTCATGTGGTGAGTGACAAACCGATCTCAAACGATCAGAGAGACGAGTTGAAAAGAATCATCAAAAGGTTCGTTGCATTGGAGGTGACCGACGAGGACGATAATCGGATAGTGGTTCAATGTCTGGTTGATCCCACCACGCTGCCCGTAAACAAGGCAATGCGAAGAATGAACCTAATTGCCTCTAGAATGCTTAGTGACGCATTGACCGCTTACTTCAATGGACTGCAGGAGATGGCGGAGAGTGTTGTAAAGCGTGATGAAGAGGTAGATCGTCTTTTCTTTTTGATTGTTCGAGAGCTCAGATTGGCCATTCAATACCCTCGCATGTCCGAAGGAATGGGTATAACACCGGTAAAGGCACTCGACTTCCGACTAGCTGCGCAGTATATTGAGAGGATTGCGGACCTAGCCGTAGATATTGCCAATCGGACACTGCATGCGTTAGACAAGAAACTTGTCAAGAAAATGGAGCCAATTGTGAAGATGGTAAAGAAGATGCAATCCAATGCCGTGACAAGCCTGTTCAAGTTTAACTCTGAGAAAGTTGCATGGGTCATAAAAGCAGAAAAAGAGATAATCGAGGACACTGCCAAACTAAGGCAGTACCTAATCTCAACTCCCAACGACGAACCTCAGACCCACCTGTACGTAGTTGATATTCTACTCAGGATCGGGGAGGCCGCCAAGGATATCGCGGATTTGGGACTTCCAAAGAGTAAGGAGGTAGACAGTTGACAGGGAAGATTTTCGGTACTTCGGGAATCAGAGGCAGTATTGCGAACAAGGTGACAGTGGATCTAGCCCTAGGACTAGGTCGTGCGCTGGGAACATTCTTGGATGGTCAAGGAGTAGTCGGTGTCGGTACGGATGCTAGGACCTCCAATGATATGCTTTGTAACTCCTTTGTAGCAGGCGTTGTTTCTACAGGGGCGGATGTGATTAATCTAGGAGGGGCTCCGATGCCTGCAGTAGGAGCCCACAGCGCAATAAGTGGAGTGTCTGCCTCTGTTGTAATCACTGCCAGTCACAATCCTCCGACTGACAATGGTTTCAAGTTTTTCAAGGGCGGTCGTGAATTTGTGAGATCTGAGGAAGTGTTCATTGAGGAACGCGTGAGCAGCAGCGAGTTCACAGTTGCATCTTGGAAGGATATAGGTCGCATTTCAAGATGGGACATTCGTCAGACCTTCCTAGAGAGAGTGAAGGCCTTTGTTCTGAAACGAGGAGGGAAAAGCGACGGAATGCGAGTTCTAGTGGACTCTGCTAATGGTGCAGCCTATAACTACACTCCAGATCTTCTTCGAGAACTGGGCTTTTCGGTCATTACCATGAATTCGCATCCTGACGGTTACTTTCCAGGAAGACCTGCAGAACCCGCACCGCGAAATTTGGGCGATGCAATGAGTTTCGCAGCGGATTCTGACTTTGGGGTTACCATCTGTCATGATGGAGACGGAGATCGTCTTGCAGTCATCGACGAGAAGGGGCGCTTTATTGATCAGAATCGAGTGATAGCACTTTTCGCTCGTGATGAGGTGGAGAGAGAAGGTGGTGGAACTGTGGTCGTATCAATCGACACCTCTAGTGTCATCGATGAACTGGTCAGGAACGCTGGCGGAAAAGTCATCAGAGCACCTTTGGGCTCGTTGCAAGAAACTTTCTCGTCAAATTCAGATGATATTGTATTTGCATCAGAGCCTTGGAAGCCAATCTTCACTAGGCTTGGTCTATGGATGGATGGGATTACTGGAGCGGCAAGAATCGCCCAGATGGTCAGCGAACAAGGAAATGGTAGTTGTGTGAGATTGATGAAGACAGTGCCCGAATATCCAATCCTACGGGATAACGTTCCATGTCCTGACAATGCGAAACCGATGTTTCTCCCAAAGGTGAAGGAATTGCTTGTTCCAAGGATTGGTGGAGTGGAGAGAGTCCTAGAAGAAGATGGAATCAGGATCGAATGCAAAGATGATTCCTATGTTTTAGTTAGGGTTTCGGGAACTGAACCAAAGGCCAGATTGTATGTTGGCGCCAAGACCAAGAAAGCTCTGAAGAAATTGGAAGACATCGCAAGAGATGTGATGAAGCAGGCGCTTGAAGAAACTAAGAGAGCTTAGTTAACATTAAATCCAAAGAGCCCAGTGCAAATATTGTCGCGATCTAGCCGGGGTATCCAAGTGGCTACGGAGACGGTCTCGAAAACCGCTGTCTCAGGACGCATGAGTTCGAATCTCATCCCCGGCGCCATCCCTCACTATTCTCTAGAGAAAACTAGAATCTGATGATTGAATAGCCCTCCTCAACGAAACGAAGAAGATTGGAGTGGCCTTGGATCTCTCCCATGATGGGGATTCCCAGTTTCTGTGCGGCTTCAGTTGCTGAGAACTGGGCAGTGCACGCTTTGCATGCATGATCGATTATTCCATTCACCATTGCCTTGTTAAAGAGTGGGAGCTTGATTGAGCCGTCTTCGATTCCGACGAGTAGACTTGGTGATGCGCATTCGAGTACTACTGCGACTTTATGGCCTGAGTCATGGAAATGATTCGCGTTGAGAAGGATGTGCATGAGCTGCATCTTGTTGTCTTCAGTGGCTAGGAACATGTATTTCATGAAAATGAAGACGAAATAGGCGATAAGATGAATGTTTTGTATTCAAGGTAGAATGAATGGTGCGGAGGGCGAAATTAGACTGGTGTTGTCGCTCGCATTTGATGAGCGATTGTTTTTTGTGCAAATGCGCCCAAGTTTAGGGTATGGCGAGTGGTAAGAAACGTCGTGGGTTAACATTCAAGGATAAGAAGGGCTACAAAAAATACTCTAATTCGGGAAAATCGGTTCATAGACACGTAGCGGAGCGAAAGCTTGGTAGAAAACTTCGCAAAGGAGAGGTTGTTCATCACAAGAATAGGGACAAGACAGACAACCGCAGAAGCAACCTCCAAGTATTCGCATCACAGAAGGCTCATCATGAAACTCACAAAAGGAGCAAGAAAAGATTTGGTCGTTGGTAGCCTGAATAGATCAGTAGAAGTGGTGCGGAGGGCGAGATTTGAACTCACGGACTTCTACAAGACAGGATCCTAAGTCCTGCGCCTTTAACCTGGCTTGGCTACCTCCGCATCAGTGAAAGAAGGTGAAAAGTGGATGAGATATAATGGTTTTGTCACTACTGGCAGACAAATGAGCGTGTACCGCCCCTCAAGGAAGGGCTCGGACCTTGCATCAGATTAGTCTTTCTTCTCCCAAACGTGACTGCATCGTGGGCAGCGAAACTGACGCCTGTAGCCCCCACTTTCAATCATTTCCTTTCGCACTTGGGCAGCTTTATTGTATCCACAGCGGGGACAGCTCTCTTCCATTTTAGATATCTCCAACAGCACTATCTCACATCCTCATAATAGCTTTATTGTGAAGTGCTGAAGAACCGCCGAACCAGTTATTGATTTCAGATTGCGAGTTCACGTCACAATCTTTTTATTCGCCTCATTTGACGTTCGCGCGGTTCCCGGGATAACTGGGGTCCGAATCGTGATTCTCTGGACTTACCAGAATGGTTCCAGTGAGTGTGATATGTACATGTCCTCAAAAAGCCGACAAGCAGCAGCAAGGACCCGAGATAAGTGGCGAGAGAAGACCTGGTATCAGATTCTAGCACCCCACTATTTCGATAATAAGGACATAGGCAGCACACCCGCTAGCGGCCCCAATCTCTTGGTTGGTCGTACAGTTCAACCTACCCTATATGATTTGACAGGTGACTTCGAGCAAATACACGTGAAACTGAAATTCAAGATTCTCGAGGTCACAGGTCAGCAGGCTAATACTGTTTTCCACGGACATGAATGGAGTTCTGATCACCTCCGAGGGCTAGTCAAAAGAGGAACTTCGAGGATTGACTGGATTGGCCCTATACTCACGCGAGACGACTATTTGATGCGCATATCCGTGATAGTATTCACGATGACCCGTGCAAAGACAAGTCAGAAGCACGCAGTCAGAAAAGCAATTGAGAAAGTCATCAGAGCTCACGCCAAGAAACACGTCTTTGATGAGCTGGTTCAAAAGGTGGTTCTAGGAGACCTTGCTTCCGAGGTCTACAAAGAAGTCAAGGTGATTATCCCTACTCGCAATTGTGAGATTCGAAAGAGCAAGGTGCTCAAGGGCCCAGAGGAAGTGAAGGCTAGACGTGCCCGACTCCGAAGAGGCGCCGGCACGACAAAGAGCTCCAAGAAGGAAAAGAAAGAGTAGACTTTGAATCGTCT
>DAOVDG010000055.1 GCA_030669595.1 Candidatus Thorarchaeota archaeon | reverse complement strand
ACGTATAAGCGTTTGCGGGGTCAACTACCACTGGTTGAGATTACTAATATATACGTTGAACTCCCCTCAGGAGAACCGTAAGTCTGGGTGGTCAATTGCACCCCTCATTGCTTGAAAGTAGAAGCATCAGTCAAGGACATTAGTGTCCAGGATTGTACAAGTTTCGGGCAACGGCACTCAATCCTGTATCAATCGTGGCGACCGTTGATCCTGATGGAACTCCTCACACTGCCCCCTTTGGTAGCATGCGCGCAGTCACCCCTCGACTCCTGCGATTCGCCTCGTTACGGCAGCACGACACATATGTGAATCTGCTAAAGGATGACCGCGTGATGGTGGCATTCGTAGCTCCACCCAATATCGCAGTGAGTATCAAGGGACGTGCCAGAGTTGTAAGGGAGAAGACGGCCTTGGATGAGTATTTCGCGCTCCTTTAGATAGACATAGAGGAAGTCAAGAATGATATGATTCGCAGAGTTGTCATCGACAGCCCAATCACGATTTCTGCCCATGACAAGTTCAAGAAATGGTTTGATGACTTGATTGGCGAAATGGATACACTGTGAATTGCTCTACTCCAGCGCTTTAGCCCCGTCGAGGTCGCTCCACCCGATGACGAGTGGCGCAATCAGTGTCCACCCTATAGAGCAACCTATTGCCCAATGCACAAGCAAGTTCCTAGCGAAGAGCAGATTCGTTACGAAGGCTATGACAAATGAGATGATGCCGAGATATCCTCCTTCTCTGCGCGCGGATTGAAGATACCACACAGTCATGATAGAAAGTGCCGAACTGACAAGCAACAAGGGACCCCAAAGCGGCAGTTGGATTGTCCATCTTACAATGTGACCGCTAATGTATTCCCCAACTATCATCCTAAGCAGATGAGTGCCATCCATAAGTGTGATAGCCCACGCTATGAATGCCAAGATGCAGGCTACAGAAAACAAAGCAAATTGTAACACGACTAGTTTCACTATTGATATTCGCATGAGGACCCATTCCATAACTGATAATGTTCTACCGCGGGCGTGGCTCTTATGCATTTCACTCTGAGCCGGGCTGCGGTTTGGAAAACCAATCTCCATGCCCCTTGTCAGAGATTGATTGAGTGCCATATGGCATAACTCTATAAAATCAATCCACAGATACTAAACATCCACGGTGAGTAACTTGCTGAAAGAAGAGAGGACAGCTGACGGCAAAGCGGACCAAGCTAAGGTAGACGTGCGCATTAGGATAAAGGAACTCCTAGGCAGAACTGCAACCTCCGAGCCCTCACTCGAACCAGCTGAACTCGCGAAACGGATTACAACTGAATTGGGTGTTGAGGACGAGGACCTCGTCAATTTCACTCATATCGAAGCCATCAATGCGCGGAGTCGCAGGAGATACTTGCGTGTGCCGGCTGACGAAAGAATCCTCTTGATTCCACATTGCTTGAGAGACCCCGAACGATGCAAGGCACCAATCGATGATGAGGGATATCACTGTCTGAAGTGCGGCGCGTGTATCATTGCAGAGATAACCAGAAATGCCGAAGAAAGAGGAATCAAATGGTATATGGTCGGAGGCGGTTCACACGCCATAAAGATCATCAAGAACGCCCGGCCCAAGGCGATACTTGGTATTGCATGCTATGATGAGGCGATAATGGCACATGCGAAGATTGACAAATATGGCATTCCGGCTCAGGCAGTCTTGCTCAGGAAGGCTGGATGCATTAACACGGAGGTGGATCTTGACGAAGTCTTAGCCAGTTTCAATCTAGCAGTGTCTACGTCGAGTCCCTATACACATGGTACCGGAAGCTATGTGGCGACCGTTAACTCAGCCCGTCACTATCTGCGAAGTCGTGACTTCCTGACCTACGGCTCACAGTTGGTTCCTGAGCCAGTCGGCTCTGAAACATGGTCGCTCGCCTGGGGATATATGCGACGCTTTGATGATATGCTTGACGCTCCGACCCTGAGCAAGAAGGCGGCCATCAACCTTCTAGAGCAGGAACGTAGCGTTGTCGAGCCGGGTTTTGCAGGTGACCTTGAGGTGCAATCCAATGCGCCCATTCGCCACCGCTGGTTGGCACAATTCTTTGACAATGAACGAAAATATTACTCGGGTAAAGCCCTGCATGTGGTGAAGGATCTGTATGAAAGTGCTTGGAGTGACGTCGAGAGGAAAGGCATCATGCTCTCGCAAAAAGATATGGATGAGCTCCTTTACAAGAAGGCCCGTTGTTTCTTCAAATTATACTTTATCTTGAGTGATTTTGATTTGGGGGGCCATCTTGATGACTTCTCATACCTGCTGGGCATGGGTCTTGGCATGCTCGATGATATGCTAGATGTGGCACAGGACTACAAGGCAGGGTATGTGAATATCACTCGTGAAGATATGGAGGCGCTAGGTGTTGACCTTGAGCCTGGCGACCAAGATTTTGTGAAACAGATCGTCGACGCGGGCTATATGACTCTCAAAGCAAAGAAGATACTGTCACTCATGCTCAAGGTGAGGGAGCTGACCCGCTGCGTCCGCACCCCGCTTATCAGCAATTTCCTCCTACGCCTGAGTGAAATCTTTGCAGCCCCAATACTGGAGGAGAGGATGGTGCCTGGCCAGCGTTATTTCTTCAAGGGAGGCCGCTTGGCAGATCTCATGCTGCCGAGGAATGAGTCTGTCGCTTACAAGGTTGGACATAAGTTCATCAAGTTCTTCCTCATGTATCCACAGGTGATTTCACCGTTCTTCAAACGGCCCTCGTATATTTGAAATCGTGCCGTCATTCTCCGCGACTGGCACTTCTTGCAGCAGTGGCCGAACGCAAGGTGAAGGTTATAATGGTTGAAATGGAGCTGTTTCCTGCTCTTGAGTTGGGCTGGCTTAATGGGTGGATTCTACTAATTGTTCTATACGGGGTTTTCGGCATACTGCTCCTAGCCTTTCCCAAGGCGGTGGTAGCAAGGCTCTATGCATATGATAGGTTGCGATGGAGCAAGAAACAGAGAGCATTCCACGTGATAGAAAAACTACTGATCATTGTCAATCTCATTCTGATAATCCTCACTCCATTGAGAGTTGGGTTTCCTATCTTTATCCTTGGAATGATTCTATTTGCTGTCGGCTTGACTGGATTCACCATAGCTCTCTTCAATTTCAGAAATACGCCGTTCAATCAACCAATCATCAAGGGGCTCTACAGTATATCACGCCATCCACAGGTGCTCATGCTGTCTGTTGCTGGTGTTGGAATGTGTCTTGCCATAGGCTCATGGATTGCCCTCATCATTCTGGCAACATCAGCTCTATTTGGTCGCTCTAGAACTTTGGCTGAAGAGAGGGCCTTATTGGAGCAATATGGTGATTCATACCGGGATTACATGGAATGCGTGCCCAGATATCTTGTAATCAAGACTCGTATGGAGGAGAAGGGAGAAGACTGAAACGAGGCATTAACATGACGAAAGCTCCACGGATGATAGACAAGACACAGGAACCAACCGAAGAAGAGATGATGATCTTCATGGGGGAACAGGCAGGAGACGTCTGGGTAGAACTAAGACATTTCATCGAAGACAATTACGACTTTGTGCCTGAAACAGCATTCTACGGAGCAAAGCACGGATGGACTGTTCGTTACCGCAGGAGTGGCAGGACATTATGCTCACTCTTTCCTGAGAAAGGTGGATTTTCAGTCCTGTTAGTTCTTGGTAGGAAGGATTCCGAGAAGGCTCTCTCAATGCGAGATGAATTGAGCACTAGAATGAATGCCATTCTGAGGAGCACAGAACAGCTACACGACGGCCGCTGGCTATGGATTGGACCGTTGACAGCAAGTGACACTGACGACATAAAGATGCTTTTGCAGGTGAAGAGAAGACCAAAGAAGCGTTAGTTGTTATGGCCAAAGTAACTGCCAAGCTTATTTCTTGAAATGATCTTTGGGGACTCTTCGTTCCTACGGGATCAGTACGTGATGACTTGATTCTGCAGATGTGTAGAATCTTGTTTCAAGCGATTAACGAGTGTGTGGGAACCTGTCAACTGCCACAGATGTGGAGTAGGAGCGTTGATGATTTGAACGTTCATCCAGAAGCTAAAAGGACACGAGCCCGAACCCCATAATCCCGTTCCGACAGAGTTCTTATATCCTGAAAAGAAGCGATGGTTACCAAACCATCAATCATGCTTGCTTCGAGTAGAGATGGTGGTGCCATGAACAGCGAACAAAGTCTAGTTGGCTACTGCGGCCTTTACTGTGGTGCGTGTGCGATTCATCAAGGAATGATTAGGAACAGGGCCATGCAGTTGCTCGAAGTGCTAAACGCCTATTTGTTTCGAGACGTCGCAAAAGAAGCCAAGGAATGGGCTCCGGAATTAGCTTACTACCAGCAGTTCGAAGAGGTGCTGCAAGCTCTGATGAAAATGTTTGGAGAATGTTCTGGCTGCTTGGCAGGCGGGGGACCACCAGTCTGTGTGATTCGAGATTGTTGCAAGAAGAACGGATTCTCCACGTGTGCGGAGTGCGACAATATGCCTTGCGACAAACTGGAACCACAAATCCAATGTTACCGAGGGCACTTGGATATGCTCAGTAGAATCAAGGAGATAGGAGAAAACAAGTGGGCAAAGGAAATGGCACAGAAAGTTAGAAGGGGGTTCTCTTACGTCGAAGTCATGCCGGGGAGTGAGGTACGGACGAATGACCAAGACTAGAGCGGTTTCTAGCATCCATCTACAACTACCCGCTTTCTAGGGAAGTTGATGAATGTTGTGGGAATCCCATCTCGCAGGGCCGCAGGAAAAAAACTTGAGTGATGGACTCCCAAACATCATGGACTGCGCACTAGCCCTCAGCCCTGTAGAAGACATCAGTTCCCACTTCATCCTTTGTGATATCATTGCTCTTGCGTAGTTTCTCAAGTGTACTTGCTGCCGCAGCTGGTACTATTCCTAGTGAGTGTGACACATCGACGGTGCGGCAGGGCCTGCGCCGCAGAAGAGAGAGTATTTCCTCCTCAAGAGCACGACGAGTCTTCCAGACAACCGTCTTTCCTCTAGCGTCATGGACTCCATATATCCACAGTCTGTCCGGACCTAGATGTTGTTCAAGTTCCTTTCCGAAGTTTCTCAATACCTTATTTGAAACAGGCTTTACTGTTGATACTGCTGCTGGACGCCACGGCGTGTACAATTGTACCAGATCTGGGTTTGTGTCGAGAATGCCATCGATTAGAGTTCGTTTCGGAAGGCCCTTGGCGTTTGTGAGTCCTCTTGGGCCACGAAGCAACATTACTTCTAGTGCGAGCATGCCCTTCATCTCCTCACCAAGCTTCTTGATCGCATCTTTGATTTCATGAAGCTTGAATGCCCCCTTGGAAGGGCGATTTATCCGCTTGAAGGTGTCTTCGTCGCCTGCATCGAACTTAGCGGTAACTATGTCAAATTCCAAGACCCCTCTGCGGATGTCCTCCCTGGGCAGCAGAGATGCATTTGTCAAGAGAACTATGGGCAAGTCCTGTACTGTTCCTCTGATTCTGGATACAATTGAACCGATCTTGGGATTGAGCGTTGGTTCTCCGGTCCCCGAGAACGTCAGGACGTCTACGGTCCCTCTGTCCAGTCTATTCAGTGTTTCTTCGACTTCGGAGATGATTTTGTCAGAGAAAGGCATCTCGCTCTGGATTTCCTCAGGTGAAGTCACATGCTTCTTAGTGGGACCCAGCTGGCAGTAGATGCAGTTGTAGGTGCATTTCTTCGGGGGAGTAGTGACATCAACTCCCAAGGAACGTCCGTAGCGCCATGAGGATACTGGACCGTAAGTATAGGTCATCGATGTCGCCTCCAAGCCTTGTTGATCTAAGTGTGTTTTCCGGTTACTTATTGCAGTTGGCATTGCTCTTGGAACACGTGTTCTAAGGAATTCTATCTTATGATTGATTCGTAGACCTTAACCAAGGATGTAGTGACTGCCTGCCATGAATATACACGTTCACATGTTGCACGGAGCGATTCACCCAGCGCGGATGACTTTGAGAGAGTCAAAGCATGTTCAATCCTATGTGCGATAGTCTGAATCCGGTTCTGTACCTTCAGAGAAAACCGCAAGTCACTCTCAGCCAGCTCAGCAATAGACTGCTCGAATACGAGCGCACTATCACGCAACCCTGAGAAATCCGTCACTAATGGAATCACGCCGGCCGAAGCAGCCTCTAGTGTAACCAGTCCGAATGATTCTGGAACTAGGGAGGGAAAGACAGCAACATCAGCACAAGGTAAGAGATACTGAAGAAGAGTATGATCAAGGAATCCTGTGAACAGAACTTTGGTGTCTGGCATAGGCTCACATGAGTTAGCATTCCCTTCAGTCCATTCTACGGCAGCAGACAGCAGATTCTCAGAATCAGGGAGTTTCTTCGCAGCAGCCAACCAAGGTTCAAACATTGAACCGATACCGAAGCGCCTGAAAATGGCAAAGGCTTCCAGCCATTCTCGTATGGGACCAGCGCCCACCACGATTAGTTGGCATTGGATTTGTTTGGCAAGCTCATAGTACGCTATCAGAAGATCATGAGCCCCTTTTCCAGGAATGAGACGCCCAACAAACATGATGACTGGTTTCTCCCAGTCGATACTAGCGATGCGATGCTGCAGGTCCGCATCTGGATGCTTTTGCGAATATTGTTTAGCGAACTCGAAAACCGATTGGGGAACCTCACCTTTTCTAATCCACTCGTAGAATGTCTGACGAATCGTCCGACTTTGCTCAGCATCTCTCCCAATGAGCTGTTCACTATGGTCTTTCAACGATGAAGCGATGACCCGAGCGCATTCGTTCCGGGGGGTAGGTTTGAAAATACTGGTGTCGACTCCCAAAGGCACCTCAATTATCTTGCCGGATAAATCCGGATAGCGTTCTGCAAACATCTCCATAACTTGGGATTTGAAATACTGGTTCCCAACAAGAACTGCACTTGCCCCTTCTAGCCCGTTCACAGCTTGCTCAAAGCAGGTGGGATCATCTTTGACTGCATAGACAAGTGCACTCCCGTGTAGTGCTGTCAAGTATGGAATGCCGGTCCTCTTGCTCACCTCTCGAGCAATCGCAGGCATCATGATTGCGTGATTGGCATGAAGGATATCAAGTTCATCTTCCTGCACGCTTGTAGCTATTGCATCTGTATTACTGTCCAAGTAGTTCTGCAGAGCTCCAAAACTCATTTGGGGGAACTCGATAACCTCTTCGAAGTAGGGGTATCGATCCCAGACGAAGACGGGTAGTACTGGACCGATGTCTGGTACGTGGACCACTACACCATCAGGGCGCAGGACCGTTTCCTCGACGCTTCCATCTGAATTGTATATCCTAATGTTGGAAACGAAAGGAAACCTTGCAGTGTCCCGATCTTGGCAGAACAGGTGTACTTCATGACCTTGTTTCCAAAGAGTTCTTGCTACATTCTGAACGTAGATGTTGCTTCCTGACCCTGAGAGCATCCATCCATGTAGAATCCCAATCCGCATCGTGATTCTGACATGGTAAGAACCTAAAGATTAGCCTTCGTGTTTCTCAGAGCACACGTAGTGAGAGAGCAATCGTCAGTGGCGCAGCAATACCCATTCAACCAAGCCAACTGTAACCCTTGCTCCGATGGATGATCTCGGTTACTTTGACTTCACGCTCAACTACGAAGTAGATGGCTCTGTAGTTGCCAATCCTTAAGCGAAAAAGTGGCGGATTTAGTGGAAAGCTGAGTTTCCTTATGTCGGCTCCGGAGCGTGAATGAAATGGACTCTGCTCAAGGTTGCTCAATGCTTCTTTGATTCGTTCATTTTGCTTCATGTTCAGCAAGTTCAATTGAGAAACTGTAGTTTCCGATAGAAGAACCCTATACTTCGCCAAGGGGGATGAACTCCTCTTCGGCAAGGATTCGTTTCTGGCGTTCCGCAAACTCTAGCTGTTCTGCGACCTCCACCAGCCGTCGGATCAGTTGGTCGTAGGTCTCCCCCTTTCGCCCATGCTTCTTTAGCAGATCCCTGGTTGCCTTGGTCAGTGGAATGGTAGTTGTTTCGCTCATCTCTATCATATCTTATAACGTTGATAGTTGCTTATAATCTCGTCGCATTGTCCTCGTGTAATCATTCTGACCTGGTGTTGCAGGGTGATGTTGCGGTTTTTTATGGTAGTGACACGATAGTTGTAGGTATGAGCTTTCTAGTTGATCCATTGTTGCTTGTAGTGTGTGGCATATTTATCGTCTGGCTGCACAACCGACTGCTCCATCGTATCACTCGGCGTGCCAAGACATTCCTCGCAGCGTTTACGTTGATCACGTTCTGGGTGGTCGCGGGCTCCATGTATCTCAATCTAAGCTGGTTCGACTGGGTCTGGCAGTGGATAGGGCAAGCTGCATCAGGCCGCGACTTCATGATCAACAGCGGCTTGTTCAACTTCGAATATGTTAATACAGCGGGGCTCATTGACACCGTTGCCCTTATCCTGTCCCTTCTGTACCCCATGTGGCTCTATTGCGGCATCTTCTTGGGCTACTTCCTGTTCGGTCGTCACGAGCGGCAAACAGGTATGATTGGACTCCTCTAGCCTCTGTGGATGGTGAAATAATGACCAAAGAAAGAGTTGTCCTGGTGACTGGCGCTTGCGGCTTTGTCGGTAGCCATTTGGTAGACTACTTGTTGCAGATGGCTGGAACTGATGTGCGTGCTACAGACTTGCCCTCGGCCGACCGCGCCTTCCATAACCCATCATCTGAATTTGTTCCCAGTGACCTACGAAACCCCGAATCCCTTCAACAGGTGGTTCAGGGCGTAGATGTAATCTATCACGCTGCTTCCCTTTTCCGCTACTCAGTATCCTGGGAGGACCTATATGCTGTCAATGTTGATGGTACACGTAACTTGGCTGCTGCCGCCATTGAAGCTGGTGTGTCCAAACTTGTTCTCATTAGCAGTAGTGGTGTCTATGGCGCATCGCGCTCACTGCCAATCAGAGAGAAGGAGCCCAAGCAGCCGTCCAACGCCTATGAGAGGTCCAAGTGGGAACAAGAAATGGCCGTACAAAAGACCTGCTTAGGCAGTCGCTTGACTGTTGTCATCCTGAGACCGGCGCCCATCTATGGCCCCCGTAATCATTATGGTATCGCTACTATCATTCGGATGATAGCTAAGGGTCAATTACCCGTCATATCTGAGAACCTCAACAAGTTGGTGCCACTGGTGCATGTGGCCGATGTGGTTGGCGCAGCTGTTCATCTTACGGACTATTCAGGAGCGACCGGAGAAGCTTACAATGTGGTGGATGACTCCACGTACCGCAAATACGATCTCTTCTCCTCTCTTGCACCCCTGCTGAACTCTAAGGCCTATCACACTCAGATCCCGACCCCTCGAATCGCCCTCAAAACACTGGCACGCTGGTCAGAGTGGAAAGCAAGACACATAACTCACAGCGAACCTAAGGTGGAACTTGCGACAATCGATATGATGTACAATGGATACTGGTATAGCAACTCCAAATTGAAAGCCACTGGCTACAGACTTCTATATCCAGACCCCCGTGTTGGTCTGAAAGACACCATCGACTGGTACAGACTGCATGGCTGGCTCTAGACTAGGAGTCGCTTCGGATTCAACACCAAACTAGGAGAGAGTTTATGACGCCCGAAGTCATCTATTCATTGAGTGTTGAGAATGAGAAGGTAGACACGAGCATACTACTTGATAGCACGTCTTACACTTGAGAAAATTATCCAGCATGTGGTGGTAACCCTGTGTTTTCTGTTCGATTTTGGCGGAATCAGAGCGACTGTGGCAGTTGACTACAGGTATCTGATGGTAGCCGGCGGCATTGTCGCAATCCTGTTCTTCATCGCCCTTTGGGCTCTGCTAACCGAGAAGACCTGGTCCATATCTCTAGTGGCTGGATTAGCAGTTTTCGACATTGTCGGGGAGTTCATTGCTCAGGGCACTATCTTCATCACACTCATGGTTTCGTTTGTCGTTGCGATTGCTTTATTGATCCTGTGTTATGAGACATGCTCACGCAAAGACTAGATCTGCATGAACAGTGTTGCCTTCAGCAAAAGGAGGAAGATGCTCAGCAGTGGATAAAGGGAAAGCTCCCGAAATAGCTAACCCGATATCATTTGACACATTCGTTTCACGAATGAATGCGGCTTGGTGTGAAATCAAGAACTCGCGAGAATGGAGCTTGCCTAGCTTGGTTTCTGTGAGATTATCCACACTTCAATGAGGACTCCGGCGAGTTGGGACAGTGAAACTATATGAAAATCTGGACTGTTTGCAGCTGGGTCAACAAGCTGTACTGAATCCCCATCCAAACCCTGCACTAGAGCAACATGCTCCTCATCGCCCCCTTCTGTCAATTCTCGCTGATCAATACATACCACCACATCGTCATCTTGATTCAGGTGATCTATCAGGAATCCATCCAGAGTGGCAATGCTGGCCACCCGATAGCGAAAAAGCTGGAGCGGTACATTATGTCGGTCGAAGTATCGTTGCATTGAGAATTCCTCCGACCTTGTCTGTGTCCCCCATCCTGATTGTGGTTTGGTGCCTGTCCGAACCCAACTGAAATGGCGAGCAGCATCCTCAGGGACAATCAGTCCTAGCTCATTCCCGATTAGCTCCTGTTCTGGAACTGGCATCTGGCGCCGTTCGAACACCATCTGGAGGATTGCTGGCACACAACAATACGGCAGTTCAAGCCTACGCTTGTATGAAGGAGTGACTCTAACTGGCATTTCTCGATTGCTTGGCATAATTATTACTAGACACACTGATTACTCGTTTAATGCTGTCGGAGTCCATTGGCAGAGTGTCAACTGCAGAAAAGAAAGGCGCTCAGCAGTGGGCAAACTCCCGCTAGCATCGGGGCAACCGGACGATTACACCGCTACCCCGTCGAAAGGGTCGTACTTCGTTTCACTCCGAAGGGCAGGAACAAGCTGCTTTACCTCTAAGAGATAGAAACTTGGGAGGCAATTGACGGAAGACGAGGAGACCTCATCCTCTTCCATCCGCTGCTCCCGCTGCAGTGAGAGTCCTTTTTTGAGTTAAGAGTCCGGAAGCCTTCTTACGCGTTTATAAGTACACAGACATATACATGTAAATATGGGAAGTAGAACAATATCGGTTTCGGATGAAGCTTATGCACGACTCAAATCTCTGAAGAAACCTGGTGAGAGTTTTAGTGATACCATTAATCGACTAACGTCCAGAAGACGGCTTAGTGAGATTGCAGGTGTACTAGATGACGAAGATATCAAGGTGATTGAAAGAGCTGTGGCTGCGATTAGATCTCGAAGTAGAGAAAGAATCACTGAAATGGTCACGGAGATGTCTGACTGATGCTCCTAGATACATCATTCATCATAGATCTCCTGAGAGGGAGAGAAGCAGCGGTGAAGAAGATAAAGAAGCTTGAGTCAGAATCAGTAGCCACAAACATCTCAGCACCCTCAATCTTTGAAGTCTTCGTCGGAATCAGTCTTACCAAGAAACCCTATGCTGAGAAGAAAAAAGTCATGGATGTCTTGAAGTCATGGGGAACGCTAGTGCTTGATTCAGAGTGCGCCGCACTTAGCGGGAAGATCCACGGTCAGCTAATCAAAGATGGCCAAACTATTGATCCAGAAGACTCCATGATTGCAGGAATTGCGATTATCAATAATGAAGTCCTCCTTACAAGAAACACAAAGCACTTTCATAGAGTCCCTAACCTCAAGGTCGAGGAATATTGATTCCCATTAGGGACAACTACTAATTTGCTGCAAAATGAAAGGGTGCTCAGCAATGGGCAGAGGGCAAGCTCCCGATGGCGTCGTGGTAGCCTGTGCCGTTGCACCGCCACCCCGTCGAAAAGCCCGTACCTCTCTGCGAGGTCAGAGCAGGCAGTCTTCAAAGTCTGAGATTGTGGAAAAAGTTAAACAAATTGAGAAGGATTATATGAAAGAATCCACCCAGAGAATGCAAACCATGCAAGTGATTCTCTATGACCTTTGCTTCTCCAATCATAACCGAATTGCTTGATTGAATTGAGATAGCGTCGTTTGAATTAAACGAACTCCTGATTATACCTATTAGTTTCAACTTCATAGAGGTGTATCCCTGCAGTCCGTTCAAGTACATGGAGATGGTTTTATAGTCAAACTCATGCGATGATATTCCAATTCCAGTACCAAGTTAAGCAGTGATGCATTAATGAAATCGGGAATGAAAGAACCCCTTACCGTGCTCCTCATCACCATCTTCCTAACCAGCATCATTGCTACGTTGTTCTCTATAGGTCTACACTACCCTGAGAGAAGAGCAATTGCGAATCCTGAGAGTGAATACGATATGAGCTTCTGGAATATCACAGAAGCTACTTCATTGCCCTTGAATGTCAATAACATCACAACCATAATCGAAGACTATGATGTTCATACCGAAGTAATTCCCATTGTTGAATGGTACTTCAGCTTTGAGAGTGAAACGTTTCAAGGAGAAACTGTAAGGATCAATTCAGTGGTTTTAAGAAGAGAGTATGCCTCAGAACCGTTACCTACCATACTATTCCTTCATGGATATGGCGAGAGCTATTCTGGCCATGTCGTAATGCTCAGAGAACTTGCAGCTGCAGGCTTTGTGGTGATGGGAATAGACCATCCTGGTTCAGGAAACTCTACTGGTTTTCTAGAGCTTACTCCTCATACGTTTCTCAATGTCACGAATGGTCCTCAAGACTCTAGTCTTTACCACTCTGTCTGGGCCGGAGCTCGGGCAATCACATTACTTGATTCATTATCATATGTAAACGATGATGCGATTGTAGTATCAGGAAATTCAATGGGGGCTATGACAACTTTCATCTTGTCTGCTATAGATCCCCGGGTAGACGGGGCAGTTCCAATGATTGCCGCGGGAAATTTATTGAACTCTGTCATGTCAGGCTCATTGATCAATAGTGTCATTGAGCCATCATACATAATCGATTCTGATGAAATGCGGAATCTAATCAAGTGGTTTGACCCGATTGCCTATGCGAGGATTCTGACGCAACCAACCCTCATGCTATTTGGCTCAAGTGATGAATTCTTCCCAGTCATTTCAATGAAGGATACTGTTGAAGCGATTAAAGCTCCACTTACGCTTAGTATTCTTCCGGACTGGGGACATGGAGTGCACGAATCTTGGAGCCGCATAATTACCAAATGGATGAACAATCAATTCCTAGATGGACATCTCCTGCCATCAGTTGATGTGTCGTTCAATGAACAGATAACCCTTCAAGGTGGTATTATCTCTGTCAGCGCAAATGTAACAGATGCTAGCAAGGTATGGTTGTGCTGGCGTTCAAGCGAGCCAGGGGCTGTTTGGTCAGTATTCGAGATGCGGGAACGTAATAAAGACAACTCTGATATTTACTCAAGTGACATAATACCGTGGACTATTGGAAAGGTATCTTTCTTTGTGATTGTAGCACAAGAAGATTCAATTCAGTTTTCATCTGCTATCCAAACCGGGAATGCAGGTTCAGTGTTGTTCCCATTGCTTCTTGTTCTGTCAAGTCTATCTCTTCTAATACTGATCAAGAAAGGTGAATGGCGGCTTTCAAAGGAAGTTCTTGCCCGCGAAGCACCATATTCTTTAGGTATGTTCATGATAGGATCTGGTTTTGTCCTACCTTTTGTTGCAATTGAGGGACGGGCTACATTATCTGTGCTGGAGATAATAGAAATGTTTGGAAATACATTTCATCTTAGCGGGTGGTTCTTACCATTCTTTTTTGCTAGCATATGTTTCGTCCTCGCCTTGTCAGCATATCGTCATCGAGTTCAATTCAGAGTAGCAGGAATGCTATGGACACCAATGTTGATAGTCTTGATTATTCTCTTCATTATTCTTTCTGCCGTCTTCGGCTTCTTTGGAAGTTTGGTTCTTGTCAATATCGGTCCAGGGGGACCGGTATTCCTTGCTGGAATCATTCTGATGCTGATACTCGACAAAATCGTGAGAAAGAAACTGGAAAGCAGAATCAAGCACATTCGAGAGAGAATCTCCGAACTTGAGGTCGCTGAGGCTCTATACGAGCTGGCCGCATCAGGTCTGAAGAGGAAAAGTTTGAGAGAGGCACTCGACAACATTGAGGAGTGTATCAAGACTTATCAGGACTTCCTCAGGAGATGGAAAATTGAGTCATACAAGAAGGCCTTGTCAGAAGCTAGACGACTCAGAAGAAGAATACTGCGCGAAATGTGAAATGACTTC
>DAOVDG010000161.1 GCA_030669595.1 Candidatus Thorarchaeota archaeon | reverse complement strand
CGAATGGCTGCCTGAGCACCGGGTCCGGGTGTCTTTGGTCCATGACCACCAGGAGCTCGAACACGTATGTGTATCCCGTAGACGCCCTTGTCTTTAGCCTCGCGTGCAGCCTGAAAGGCTGCCTGCATTGCTGCGTGTGGTGAGGATTCATTTCTGTCTGCCTTCACCATCATCCCACCAGAGGTCCGTGCGATTGTTTCTGCTCCGGTTATGTCTGTTAGATGGACAATGGTATCGTTGTATGATGCAAAAATATGCGCGATAGCCCATTTGTCGCGATCGTCTTTCCTACTCATCTTCGTTTGCCTCCTCCTCGCCTGCGTCTATCACCCCGACGGCCGCCGAAGCGATTGTCAGACTCATCCACTTCCTCAGGTGGCTGTGACGCTCTCAGTGCGGCGTCTGAAGCAGCAATCCTGGCAGGATGTGATTCGCTATTCAGTGCGGATTTCGGTGTGAACAGCAAGCGCTCTTCTTCGTCCATATTTATTATCCTACGTGGAGTAGTCACTCTTGCTCCATCAAGTGCAATGTGGCCATGCGTCACGAGTTGACGCGCATGATACATAGAGCATGCAAGACCCTTTCTGAAGATGATCGTCTGAAGTCTACGGTCCAGTATATTATCTAGAGTTAAGTCGAGAACATGGTCCAGTGATGGTTCAGTCATGAGAACTCCGTTCCGGACTAGCTTGTCAACGAGTTCCTTTTCTTGCAGCGCACGCTCATCGATTGATAGAGCAAGCAGGTTGCGCGCTTGGCGTCTGTAGCGAGATAGATCAGTTTTGTGCTTCCAGAGCTCTTTCTTATTGCGAAGCCCGTAGGTACCTATCAGCTGGAGCTCTTGCTCAAACCTGTCACTGTCAAAAGGACGTTTCGGAGTTACGTACTTCTTCTTCTGCCGACGTGGATCACCCATTACTCATTACCTCGGGTTGTAACTTTCGCCCTTGACACACCCACGGCCATTCCTTTACGTCCGGTAGTCCTAGTGTGTTGTCCTCGAACCTTCAGACCAAGAGAATGCCTGAGACCTCGCCACGACTTGATTCGCCTTAAGCGCTCAATGTCACTTCGGTGTGCGAAATCAAGATCGGAGCCGGTAAGATGAAGCATCCTGCCGCTCATTCTGTCCCTTGGTCGATTGATATACCAATAAGGCATACCTGCCTTCACCGGGTCTGAGATTATCTTCTCGACCTTGGAGATGTCTGCATCAGTCATATAGCCTAGTCTAGCAGAGGGGTCCATACCTAGCTTTATGATGATGGCCTTCGAGAAACGAAGTCCAACTCCACTAACTTTGGTAAGCCCTTGCAGTAGGTTCTCCTGACCGTCTATGTCCTTGCCAGACACTCGTACGATATGGCGATATTCTTCAGACATGGTTTCTAACCTCATTCGGACTGGGGTGAGGCTTGTTCGCCTCTTGAAGATACCTTATAATAGTTGGCATCAAGACTCGGCTTTCCTGGGCCATTCTGGGCCTCGAATCATGTGCGTCAACATTGGCCCCTCATGTGGCCATAGACTAAGGAAATCATTTAGGGGATTGTCAGGACTCGGAAACAACGATGTTGCGGTTGGGATTGCAAGATGCTTCACCGAGTCATACTAAGAGAAAAGATGAAAAGCAGAAGACATCAGGAACTTGAGTAAGCCCGGATAGCCAAGCGGCTACGGCGGCAGCCTGGAATCGACGGCCCCATGGGGGCTTGTCGAACTGGCAGCTGCTCTCCTTTGGGAGGCATGAGTTCGAAGTACAACGTATTGCGTGCGTACGAACATATCTCATTCCGGGCGCCATCATTTTTTCTTCAAGGAGTCGCAGGGCTTGTGTCGCGGACGCTCGTTCCATCCGAGAATGTTACTTCACCAATATAGTTGGTGAGTGTCATCTCCTTGATAATATCGGGATTGCGGGTGCGCCCCAATATCCACATTAGCTTCACAACTGCAGCCTCAGAGGTCATGTCATGTGCACTCAATGCCCCCACATCCAACGCAGCTTTTCCCACCTCATAGAAGGACAGATCCGCCTGTCCGAAAGCGCATTGCGTACTCATCAATACTGAGCAGCCTGCAGAAATCGCCTGTTTGATCGGCCCGGTAAGAGCGTTCTCTTGAGTTGGGATGTTGCCAGAGCCATAACCTTCGATGACAATCCCATGATACCCCATATCAGCTATTCGCGAGATGACAGTAGGTGGAATCCCTGGGAAGACCTTCAAGAGAAACACCCGGTCATCAAGTTTAGTGTCGAAGCGAGGTGTGAGATTGTGTCGTTTTGTTCTGCCCTCATAGAGTACTATGTCGCGAGCCAGCATCCCCAAGGGGATTGGGTCGACAGAATCGAAGGCATCATGCGCTCTATCTCTGAGCTTCTTTACCCGGGTCGCCCGATGGACCTCTCCATTGAAGACTATACACGTTTCGCCCAAGTCAGCCCAAGCTGCAACTCTTAACGCATCTCTCAGGTTTCTGGGTCCATCGCTCCACGGCATTGAAGCGGGTATTTGCGAACCAGTGAAGACGATAGGCTTTCCGAAGTCCTGAATCATGAAGCTCACAGCTGAGGCTGTGTACACCATCGTGTCCGTCCCGTGTAGAACCACGAATCCATCCAGAT
>DAOVDG010000107.1 GCA_030669595.1 Candidatus Thorarchaeota archaeon | reverse complement strand
TCCAAGCGAGTAACAGCCGATATCACCTGCGACCACTAGCTTGCCTTTTAGTCTCTGGCGGACTTTGCGGATTGCCCAGTAGACGTTGCGATGTGTACATCCTGCACAGAAAGTAAGCGACCTCGAGAAAAGCAGCTTGCGGGCATTTTCAACGGCCGCGAGGGTTTCAGCGTCAAGTGGCTCATAGACAACACCCAACATTCTTGAGATCGATTCCAGCAAGATGTCAGTATTCATCTCCCCAAATGCTGGGATGTTTCCTGTTCGCTTCCCGTGGAACTGTGGCATCTCCCCAGGGGGCTGATTAACAACCAGCGATCGAACTTCATCCTCAACAAACGGGTCAATCTCCTCAACAAACAGAACTCTCTCAATGCCCTTTAACGCATTCAGCAGAAACTCCTTTGGTAGAGGATGAGTTGTGACAAGGTTCATAAAATTCACTTTGCTATCACCCAGAAGTTCCACGGCTTCCTCTACATATCTGTGGCAAACTCCTGTCGAAACGGTCAGGAGCTCGATCTTGTCGTGGCTGTCCAAGTTGTTCCACTCGCAGTTCTCGAACTCCTTTGAAACAAGCTCCAACTGCTCCAGAAGGTCGCGATGTCGCAAGTGCGGGTTTGGCACGTTGTACAACCTTTCTGGCAGACCATTCGTGACTCTCCAGTTCCTCTTGGGAATATTGCCCACCCTTATAGCTGCCCTAGAATGGCTGAGTCTAGTGGTACTCCGCACGATTACTGGAATTTCAAATTTTCTTGATAATTCAAATGCGTAGGGAATAATGTCCTTCGCCTGTTGACAGGTGGAGGGCTCCAGCAGGGGCAAGTAAGCAGCTTTTGCGTAGAATCGTGAATCCTGCTCATTACTTGAGCTGTGTCCTCGAGGGTCATCACACACGACCACGACAAGGCCTCCCTTGCCAGTCCCTGAGAGGTTTAGGTTGAGCAAGAAATCTGCGGCCACATTGAGACCCAGTGATTTCATTGGGCAAATTGCAGGAATGCCTGTCCAACTGGCACCGGCTGCGGCCTCAAGTGCAACCTTCTCATTTACGCTCCACTCAACATAGATGTCATGTTCAGTAGCATTCTTCATCAGTGTCGTAGTTATCTGGGTGGAAGGGGTTCCAGGATACGAAGAACAGAATCCTATCCCTGCCTCTAGGGCGCCCCTGGCAATGGCTTCATTGCCGCTCATCGTTTTGTCGCGAAGTCCGGATTTCACCATGGGGGTCCAGCTCTCCCCCTATACCCGTGTTCGTACACAAAACATTTTCGAATTATCTCATGTGAAGCAGAAAAGGAAGAGTGAAAAGAGAATAGGAGTTCCGAGGCTGGACAGAAGATGGCTGAAAAGAGCGTGACCAAGAAGAAGATTGGTTCACTTCTCTCAATATCACATGATAAGGATGTAGATGGAATAAATTCGGCCGCTATCGTCTGGCGGTATGCAAAGTCCAAGGGTCTAGACTTCGACATGGACCTTACAGATTACGGCAGCTTTGAGAGAGTATTCTCATCAGTCGCAACTCGCAGAAACACGTTGATTGTCGTCACGGACCTTGGCATGGATGATTCTGCGCTGGAAGCAGTGGTAGCCGGTCTATCCAGAGCAATCTCACAAGGATGCAGAGTTGTCTGGCTCGACCATCATCAATGGTCCAATCGGGCCGTGAGGTCAATACTTTCACTCGAGAACAAACCAGTACTGAAAGTGAACCCTGAGTACTGTGCAGCTGAGATTGCCCAAAAGGTCCTAATGCCTCGTGATGAAATATGCGCTGAGTTGGCGACAGTCGCACACGATACCGACTTCAACCTTCGTCAGATTGAGGGCGCCCGGGCTCTGACAGATGCAGTTTCGGTCATCAGATTTGGCACGATTGCCAGCAAGGAGGACCTGACTGCCGCTCTTAGACCACTTGTGGAAAAGATGGCTGAGAAGGGACTGGCCGGGGTTTGGAATAATCAAGCCGGGAGATTCCACGATTCGCTCCTAGATAAGAGAGTTCATCACTACAAAAAGGAGAAACTCAAGAAGATGCGCAAGGCTTTGATTGGCCATTGCGACCAAGAGATTCACGAGAAACTTGTGCGCGTTCTTGAGATGCCTAGTGGT
This sequence comes from Candidatus Thorarchaeota archaeon, assembly GCA_030669595.1. Classification (GTDB taxonomy): domain Archaea; phylum Asgardarchaeota; class Thorarchaeia; order Thorarchaeales; family Thorarchaeaceae; genus WTCK01. The sequence goes on along the minus strand of DAOVDG010000107.1, from coordinate 5,011 downwards.
GTTACCACGACCGATATGGGTACATTCATCTCAGATTCTGAGAATCTGACCGTGGATGGAAACCAACTAAAGGTGGCAGACCTTGCCATCACTGTCAGCTCCGGAGGAATGCTAGGCTTTCGCAGAGGTCACGAAACGACGCTGTGCAACATTGCGGCCAAGCTCTTCAATGGCGGAGGGCATCCCTATGCTGCCGGCGGCGAATATGGGGTCTATACGGACTTCCAAGCCGTTTGTGATGACATCTTCGTGACTCTCTCGAAGAGCAAGGATTGGGTCATCGAAGCAGATTCGGTTTGATTGTTGCATCACTCTGGTGGCTTGTTGCTAGGTTTGATACCGCCAGCTATGGCCTGTTTCAAGATGGCCGAAATATCAATTGCACTCTGCCACAGCCTGTCGAATGTAGCAACAGCATCATCCATCATGGTTGGGTTGTCATCTCTGTAGATCAATGCCGCAGAATCTGGGAACGGGGCCTTGCTCATAAAGAGAATCATCTTCTCTTCATTCAAGCATAGCATTCTGTAGGTTGACGTAGCTTGTGGAGTGGCTCGAAGCTGCAGTCGCTCATCGAGAATCCCCTGTACAACCAAACTGCTAGTCTTGCTCAGAAACGACGCCAATGAGGCTGGACCTTGACCCTGCGGGATTTGAGATGTGAGCAGCGCCTTAATGGTCAATCCATCTTGAACTGATTCGAGTAACGCCTTCTCAACAGGTCCACTTTTTGAAGGACCAAGATCCAAGAGGTTTGCGCCCTCCGTAAGCCTAAGTACATCCCCCGGACTGGTGTTTGCACATAGCTCTCTAATCATAGCCATGCGCACGTTGTCTCTTCCTTCAATATGACCCGATGTTAGTTTCGGTTTTCTTCCCGTCATGATTCCGATAATAGTGTTGGCCATATCTTGCATGTCCGCCCTTTCGAGTGATTCCAGATTCTCCGATAGTTCCTTTCTCTTATCTTCCAGTATGTCCAATTGTCTGCTCCCAGAATTGGCAAGACCCGCCATGATTGTTTCAATTGTAGCTGTGTAATGTCGGGGTTTCCCGAGTCGATTCACTGTGATGAACTGATTACTCTCAAGATTGGAGATGCATTTGTAGACCCAGGCTTTTGAGGGCGCCTTGGCCCTCTCTTCTGTGATATTTGCGTATACTTGTTGGAACGTGATTTCTCCTTGGGTTTCGTTTCCCGCTCTCAGCATAGCTCCTAAAACCTGAATCTCCGGGGCGGAGAGATGAACACCAATCCTCTCAAGATCCCGACTAAGATTCTCGACTGTCAACTCTTCGAATCACTTCCTCTGTCCACGCCTTGATATACATCGACCCCCGCTGTGAAGTCTTTGTCGAAGCTACTTATTGCTTCATCCACAAGGTACGGGTTTGCCCCCCTCGGAATCCACGTAGCAGTCGGGGGGTTTTCTGATACAATCAATACTATTCCATCATGATTTCTGCTGATGAACTGGTATGTTCTTTCAGTTCTCGGGCAAATTTTCAATGTTAGGGGCAGCCCTTCATCTCGGACACTCCCGTAGAATACACTCAGCCTAGCCCCACCTTCATTCGTCGGTGTCCACATTGTATGACCTAACGCTCTAATTTCAACTCCCCGCTCGAGCAGACGAAGTATATCCATAATTCTCTCAGCGGCTTTAGACGGTTCCGAGCTTATCCAATCAAGACAAATCCTGACAACGTCCCCTCTCTCGCTTCGGGCATATATCGTATTCGTGCTCATGCTATATATGTCATCATAACCCTGTGCGAATCGTGCACGCTGTTGAGAAGGATTCCCCGTAATTGTTTCAACCAGGTTGACCGCAAGGCTAGAGATACTGGCATTCGAAATGGATTCTATATCTGAGTCAGCCTGTTTGGCCCTTTCTCTCAAACCAGCCAATGACATCCCCTGGGCTTTCTCCAGAGCTGCGTGAATGATGTCTATGCCTGTCCAGTAGAGGTGTTTGTAGCGGCTCTTGTCGACTTCAATATAACCATCCTTCTCCAAAGAGCTAAGACTTCTGTAGACTAGTGGTTGAGCGATTCGTTTCCCCAAGCTTTCATTCTGCAAACTCGGGTATATCTCGTCAAACGTCACAGGCGCATCTTGGTCTGCCTGTGTGATTAAAATCGCTCTTAGCACGCGTGCTCTCCAATCAGTAAGACTAAACCCAATAATATCCAACAATTGAAACGCATCATTTTCTCTCAAGGGATAACACCGACTCACTATGGTTCTTTTTCGTCGCCCTTGGTTCTGAGCACGTCCGCCAATGTTTTAGCTATGTATGAATGGGGCGGAATTCCAGTCTTCTTGAGGTACTCTGGAGAGAAATCCTTCAAGGATATTGATTTTTCCCATTGCGAGTCGAAATTGGCAATCGCGTTGTCGATGAGGCCAGGATTGAAGTCCCTATTTATCCAAGCTGCGGTGATTGGATTCTCGCTTATCATGAATGCCATGCTATCATTATTGAGGCTCATGAACCGGTACGTGTTCTTTGGTCCGTCGTTGAACCGTATATCGATAGGCAGACCTTCCTTACGGCAGTCAATAAAGGCCGCAATCGACCTAGCAAGCGCATCAGGTGTGATCTCAGACCTGATTGCACCATCCTGTTTCAAAGCTTCAATCGTCAACGAGTAGTGAACTTCAACACCTCTTGCTGCAGCAACGAATATCCTGTCGGTTCTTTCTGTAGCGCCTTGCAGATTTGGCACAAATGTCATGACCGAACAACGAATGATGTCCCCCTCTTTGGCTGGCTCGAATATCGTACTGTTCGTTACACGGTAATACTCATCCATTCCCTTGATGAATCTGGAACTGAGTTTCTGCCTGTCCCCCGTAAGACCTTCAACTAGATTCTCCGCCAGCGAACCACAATCCATACTCATCACGAAATCTAGCTGTTGCGTCAGAACGCTCCTCTGGCGGTTCAGCTTCTGAATGGTTTCTGATTTTATCTTCTCTAGCCCGGCCATGACTGTGCTAACATCTGCCAGATACATTTTCCTGTAGGCATGTTCACTCTCTACTCTAATCAAACTGTTATCGACAAGCGACTTCAAAACTCTTTGGACCCATGCTTTTGTAAGACTTGACCCGGGGTTGTCCTTCATCATGGATTCGTAGATTATTTTGAATGGCAAAGGTCCTGGCGGGTATTCCTGAATTCGCAATACGGCACCTAACAGATTCAGGGTTCTCGAATCGACACTACTCCCCGTTACGAGGCCCAGACTCCTCAAAGCCGCCTTCGTCTTCTCATCTATCAATACGAATCCCTCGCCCCGACAATACTCTCTTGATGCATAGCCAGAATATAAAGATACTAGCTTCATGCACAGATACTTACTTTGCATCTGTTGACAAAGGTCGTATTATTATATCGCACGGTTGCCATAATTGCTAGACTTACCCCTCCAGAAAGAGTGTACAAGTCACGCACTGGGCATAGCAGAAAATAGGGCTGCTAACGAAGCAGGGTAAGAGGGGGTAGACCCTGCTTCTTTTCTCTCTTCTTGCTCGTTTGCAATCCAGCTACAGTCCGCTCACGGCTATGCTTCGAAGGTAACCCTTGCCAATTTTCAAGACCGTTGGCAGGAAATTAGTGAGTAGCGTCATGTAGTCCCCAATGCCCGCTTGCCCCTGGATTAGTGAGTTGAGGGTTCCCGCGTCGAGCTGACTGAGTACGATCTCCGCCGCTTCAATCGGATCGTTGAACATCGCATACTTGCTTATTGCCCACATGCCTTCACCAGTGTTCTTGATGTTCGAAGCCAGCTTAGTTTTCCTGTACTCTTTTTCGTATTGGCCGATGCTTTTTGCTGAGAAGTCGTTCTCATCGACTATTCTCTTTGCGTGCCTTGCTAGTAGAGTTCCTGCATGGAAACAGGTTGTCACACCGCCTCCAACGATTGAGGAGACCTGTCCGGCAGCATTACCGCAAAGAGCGACGCCCGCATCAGTGAACTTCGGGATTATCCCTGCGCAAGGAACAACCCCCGCATTCACTGCAGCTATCTTTGCGTTCTTGGTTTCAGCGTGACTGTCCTTGTACTTCTTGAGCACGCTCTGCATGGGCATTAATGCATCCCAGTTCTTCTTCGATGAGGGGACACGACCAATGCCGAGGTTGATCTCTGTTTCGCTCCTTGGGTAGAGCCACAGATATCCAAGCCCGACGTCTCTGCCTACGTGGAAGTAAGACACATTGGGGTCAATACCCTTACAGTTCTTGAGCTTCCAGCGGACACCGTAACTGAGTAGCCATTTTGGATGAGAGAACCCGGCTGTTTTGAAGACCCTGCTGAAGGAACCATCCGCGCCCACTACGAGGCCTGCTCGCTCCTCTTGGTCGCCATTGTACTTGAGACCGACAACCCGGTTTCCCTCCTTGATAACAGAGTCGACGCGAGAACGATATCTGAACTCAGCCCCGTTTGCCTCCGCACGGTCCCTCATCAGTTCTTGGCATTTATCTTCGTCAAGAAGGTAGGAATTGCCAAGAAGGCCCTTTCCAACTCTAATGGTGCCTCCCGTGTCAAGACTCTTTGCGACGATTTCTGAGTACTTGTTGCCAACATACTCGGAGTCCGGCTTCACACCCAAGAATCGCAATGCGTTGTCTGTGACAAGCTCTCCCATAAGAGAATCCGTGACAGCGTTCCTCCTCTCCAAGACGAGGGTCTTGACACCGTATCCTGATGCCCGGTTTGCTGTCATTAGGCCAGCAGGTCCAGTACCTGCAATTATGAGATCGAAAGTCATTGTGTCGACTCCTGCTGAGTGCTCTCTAGCAATTATGTGCTGACCGGTTCGATTGCTCTATATCTGTTTCCCATGTGATAATGATTTCTCCCTTTATGTCGTATGACTTAATATGAGGTGCCGCATGGTCCTGAAGCACTCCAAGAAGTGTTCTCTATGAAGGCCAGAATCCTCGCTTACGGCGCCTACATGATTCTATCAATTCTCATCAGTCTGATAGTTGCA
>DAOVDG010000108.1 GCA_030669595.1 Candidatus Thorarchaeota archaeon | reverse complement strand
TCCGTCACTCTTATAACGACATGGATTCTCGAGGCAGGCGGCACCGGAACAGGCAATTCCATACCCGGAATGGTCCAATCTATCCAAACAATCGACAAGACAACAAGGGGCGCAACAATGCCAAAGCAAATCTATGACGCGGAAAAGTTCCTCGAGATGACTGAGAACGCAACAGAGTGTCGCGTGAAGCGAGGTGCAGACCAGGTCAAACTAAAGCTCCGGACTGGTAGGTATCTTTACACGCTTGTCGTTGAACCCCAGAAAGCTGAAGAGATTCTTCAGCAGGTGAAGTGCCAAATTGTAGAGGCGCGCTCCACTACCGAAGAGAGCTAGATCTCGAAACTCTCACTAACCTCGGGCACATGCGCTCGACGACCTGATTTCTTCAACTTCTCCGCCAAGGCGTCACAAGACTCAGACTCGCCGTGAACCACGTAGAACTCTGGGTCTCCGGGTATCTTCTTCAGTAAGTCCAACAGACCTCTAGAGTCGGAATGAGATGATAGATGGTGAATCTTCACTTCGGCGTCTACCTCGAAATCACGGTTACCAACTGTGACCTTATTCGTTGCTAGCAGCTCTGCACCAGGCGTCCCAGGAATCTGGAAACTGACGAGTATAATCGCATTCTTTGGATTATCATATAGCATCTTGAAATACAGGTGGGAAGCTCCACCCTTCAACATCCCTGCTGGAGAAATTATGATTCCGCCCTTCTTGACTGCGCGTTGACGATCTCGGTTGTCATGTATTCTATGTGATCTTTTTACAGCCCGTGAGAATGCTTGAGGCGAAGCGATGTACTCCGGGTGTTTCACCAAGATATCATTGACCTTTCTGGCCATTCCATCCACATAGATTGGGTATTTCCGGGGAATATCGCTGGCCTCAAGAATGCACATAATCTCTTGACTTCTTCCAACAGCAAACGCAGGAATGAGGACAGTCCCTCCGCGCTCCAAGGTTTCAGTAACAGTGTCTACTAGATCTATCTCTATCTCTTCCCGATTCGGGTTCATTCTGCGAGCATACGTGCTTTCGGTAACAACCACATCGTGCTTCGGGAGGTTTTTCCTTGCACCCATATTCAATCTAGACTCTATCGCGTTGAAGTCGCCAGTGAACAGGATTCTCTTGCCATTGCATCGCACAGAAACCATCGCACTCCCGGGGATATGTCCAGCATTGAACAGCGTTAACTCGAAGTTGTGACCAAGTGGGACTGTTTCCTCGTAGGCTGTAGGTTGGCATTGACGCTTCACACGCGGAATCTCATTGCGACTGAAGGGAAGACGTCCCCTAGAAATCTTATCCATGTCGCGGAGCAGGAGTACGGTCAGATCGCGGGTTGCAGGCGTGCAGAAGAGAGATACATCTGGATCTGAGAGAACCATGGGTATTCCCCCAGAATGATCGAGATGTGCGTGCGTGAGTGCGACCCCTTGGAGAGTATCCAACGGTACTGGAGGCGGAAACGCAGGCGGGTTGAGGAACTTAACACCATAGTCCACAATCACGCTCTCTTTGCCTTCTTCAATGAAGAACCCAGAACGACCAATCTCTCTACAGGACCCGAGGAATGTCAACATTGTCATCCGTTTATACTCCGAGGGGTGCCCGTGTTCGGTGGCAAGAAAAGGCTTTCGAAGGTGAAAGTCCAGAATTTCTATCTGCTGCTTCAATAGGTGTGACATGCCTGCTCGTGGATAAATCCAGCAATCTTTCTTAGCATCGAAATCAATATTAGAAGGACTCCATAGAGTAGTTATCTTGAATCAGCGATAGCAAGCGTGGTGACTTCGGCTGACGGAGGGAAAGCCTGACAAAACAGAGCAGACATATTTTGGGCCTAGAGATGCAGTCGTCCTCGTTGGGTCAAAGAATGTGATGTCTTACGTGCTAGCATGTGTGACCCTCTTCAATAAGGGGGCCAAAGAGGTTGTGATCAAGGCCCGAGGACGGCTCATTAGTAGAGCTGTTGACGTGGCTGAGATAACCCGTCATAGATTCGTCACCGATGTCAAGGTCAAGGACATACAGATAGATACAACCGCCGTGCAGACTGACAAGGGAAGCGACTTGAACGTTTCCACGATCGATATTACGATATCCAAGTAGTGTGGGAACGACTAATATTGTCCTCGCCCGAGGCCTGGCTACAGCTGGAGCGTTCCAAATTGGCGAGGAATAGAAAATGAAAATACCAGTTTGCCGTTTTGATTTGGAGTCTGATACTCTGTGCCCCAATTGTCAGGAGCGATTCGATAAGGGTAAGATTACTTCTTTCGATATTGAGTTCTGCAAATGGCTGCTGGAGAAGGAGAAAGACTATTCAGATTTGCAGGATCTCAATCTTCAACGAGCCATCAAGGTGGCAGACCGGATAATCCTAGTTGTGAAAAAGAGGACCAAAGTCGTGTTGTTATCTGCAGATGATCTCATCAGTGATATCACTGAAACATTCGGTGAAGTAATAGTCATCGAGGGGCCCATCAAGCTCCGGAAGATTGTCAGAACATTCATAGACCCTGCAATCGAAGTGGGAGTCAATAGTCTGCACATGCCTGGAGGATATAGGGAGAGCATAGTGATTTTGAGGGCGGACGATAAAGAACGGATTCCATACACGACTACTCAACTCAAGGAAATTGTTTCCGCAATCATGGGAGAGTCAGTACTGTTTGAGTACGACGACGAGCGCCTTGAGAAAGATGATGACGCAACAGAGGATGAGTTCGAAGAGAGTATGCGAAAACTCAGCGAGAAGCGGCGAGATATGGATTGACTCAGATTCTGTTTATGGGGTGATTTTTCATTATCTCTCTCATGACTATAGTTGCGTAGGATCCCTTCCTAAGGCTGAACTGCAGCCATAGTCCGTCATCATCACATCGCGGATTGAGTTCAGGAACCTTGATTGAGAGCAGATGCAGACTCCCAGGAGAATCCAGTGCCTTGCTTTCTGGGCTTCTGAAATCCATGAGGGTTATCCCTTCATCTTTCAGTATTCTCTCAAGCATTTCAGATTGCAGGGACGGAGGCGTTCTCGTGGAATATCCAGGTAATGGCGCAGCCACACCATATGCATCAGAACTCACAAGTTCTCTGCGTTGTTCGAGGTTCCGTTCTGTCACGAAAAGCCAGGAATCACGACCCGAATGCGCTTGATCCAACTGCATCAGGAAATCGCCTGGCGTGGGTGACTGTATGGAAAGCCCAGATCTCAGGCGTTGACTAATTAATCGATTGAACAGATATGACTGATACGAGTGTACAAAAAAGGTCTGAATTCGTGAAGGTATCTTGGCAAATGCTTTACGATAGTTTCCGGGATGCTCCATGAGATGTCTAATCACGATACGCTCATGTCGCAATCCTCTTGGGAAGCTATCCAGTATTTTCTGGTTCACAGTCATGTTCTGCGCAATGTCCTGACGAGCTCCTGTGAGCTCTTCCGATTCATACTCACTTGTGGCCGTCAGCATGATGCGTAGAGCTCCCTCGAAATCACCTTCTACAGCAGTCTTTCCCACCATGTGTGTATCCGGTCGGGTCACCCCAAACCGTTGAACGCCAAAGTAGTTGAGAATGAATTTGCCTGCCAACTCTTGCGCGATGCCCACTGAGTCTGTGCAGCTGGATTCAAGCTCCCTTAATAGAATAGCAAACCGGTTCCCCCAGAGATCACCTATCTGAACTGGTTGTCGCACGTACTCCATGTCCCTAACTACCATTTTGAAGAGTTTGAGTTTCGCAAGGGATTGAGATGCTCCAGCAGGTACTGACATGGATTGCACAGTCAGAGCACGCTTATCCTTCAGGCCAGCATAGGAAACTAGATGCCTTGGGAGGCCCAATTCTGTAGCGAGTATTGTGGAAACATCCATCGTGGACAAGCCGAGTTTCTGGACGGTGAATCGAACGTATTTCCTTTTTTCTCCGTCAATCGTGAGTTCAACCGCGGCTGCTGGGTCTGACTCATCAGGCCATTTCTGTATCTCCAGATTTCTCCCGTCTGGCAGTATCTCCTCGACGCAGAAATCCTCAAAGCGCGTCTTCAGCCGTCCTCCGATACCCTTCGTTTCAGTACTGTAGAGCTCCATTCCCACTAGGACCTCGAGTGGATGGGGCTCAATCAAGTGAAATCCTCCTCAGAGTAGCTTAAGTTCACCAGTTATAAGGTCGATATCTTCAATCTTCGCAGGGCCAATGCCTAAGACTGTGACAGTGCCGGGAGGAAGTTCAGTCATTCCTGCATCTCTGATGAGAGCGGTGAGAAGATTCTTGGATGCTGCTACGGTTTCAAGTTTTAGCAGCTCTTCTTCTGAGCCAACTTTTACGGCCACCTTCTTCTGACCTTCATTGAACCAGCGTGTCCAGAGCTCAGGCGATCTGACCCTTGTTCTCTCGGCAGCAGTCACTGCACCGTGAGCCACCTGAACAGATATCTTACCGCGACTCATGCCCAAGTCGGTTCTGACTGCGATAACTTGCTTGTATCTGAACTCGCGTTTAGCCATCATTTTGACCGTCCAGTCAGCTCTTCGACTCCAACCTAGGCGAGAGATAATAAAGGGTTGCCCTCAAGATTAGTTCGAGTGTGGCCATTCTGGACCCCGAAGCGATTGTCATTGGAGCAGGACCAGCGGGACTGCTGGCTGCATCCGAAATCGCTCAAAGTGGTCATCAGGTTCAGGTGTTTGAAGAACATCCTGAGATAGGGAAGCCTGATCACTGTGCTGGCTTGCTGAGCGTATCTGGATTGAACTTACTAGGGCTCAAACCGCCTTCCGATGTTATTCAGAATCGGGTTTCGGGCGCCAGGATATTTGCTCCAGCGGGACAATCGCTATTGATTGAACGCGGTCGTCGTGAGGCGCTAGTAATCGATCGGTCGCGGTTCGATTCATGGTTGGCAGATAGGGCCAGGGACAACGGGGCGGACATCAATACTCAAGCGAAGGTTCTTGGAATACGAACAAGAGAAAGTCATACCAAGATATTGAGCATTAGAAAAGAAGGAATGTCGTCAGAACGCAGTGCTCAAGTCATTATCAATGCAGAGGGCTCGCGGTGCCAGATCTCCAAGGCATTGAACCTACCAGTAGTGTCAAGACGGAGCAAGCTTCCTGCGTACCAGTATGAAGTGAAAGGTGTAGATATTGATGATGACATTGTGGAGATGTACTATGGACGCCAGACTGCGCCAGGGTTCTTCGCTTGGTTGATACCTATAGGCGAGGGGAGAGCAAGAGTTGGTCTTGCAGCCAAGGATAGCGCGAAGCCTCGACTAAGAGCAGCGATCAATCACCATCCAGTCCTACGAGAGCGCCTAAAGGGTGCCACTTTAGAGAGAGGATTCGGAGGAATTGTGCTCGTGGGGTTGCCGGTAAGAAAATGCTTTGCTCAAGGGGTCGTTGTAGTAGGCGATGCTGCGGGCATGGTCAAGGCAACAACGGGCGGCGGTGTTATTATGGGAGGAATTGCAGCCCAAATTGCAGGAAAGACTGTCACCAAAGCGCTTGATGAGAGGGTTTTCTCGCACAAATCGTTGAGCCGCTACGAAGCGGGTTGGCGGTTCCGAATCATGAAAGATTTGCGGATGATGTACGTAGCTCAAAGAGCATTGTCTGTTCTCTCAGACAAGGGATTGAACTCCATAATAGAGGACGCAAAATCTATGGGGCTTGTAGAGATTGTGAAGGAAGAAGGCGACATGGATATGCAGCGCAAGGTGATCGCTCGGCTTATGCGGAACCCCAGAACGTTTGTCTTGGGTCTGAAAGCGTTGAAATACATAAACCCACTTGTCTAGTGAATAGCCATCTTTATGTGTAAAGTGCATGCCGGGTGACGATGAGGCCCTACTACATGGTGGGTAGAGAGAATCTAGGGATACTAGACACCGCAGCATCCTTGCTCGAGGAATATCCTCTATGCGACAGATGCTTGGGTCGGCAGTTCGCCTGGTTGAGCACCGGCACATCGAACGACCAGAGAGGACATTCAATCAAGCTCATACTCTCAATGAAGGCTGATGAGATAATCAAATCTGATGCGAAGGACGAAGGCAGGAAACTACTCGTGACTCTTGCTGGCAACGGCATGTTCTCTCCAGCGCAGATTCTTGCTGAGAAGGAAGCACTGGATTATGAGAAGGGCAAGGTCTGTCACCTCTGTGCAGTGGATGTTGATTGTGCATTCGACAAAATACCGGAGATTGTTCAACGGGCAGTGAGAGACACAGAAGACATCGAATTCTGCACCTTCCTCGTAGGGTCCATACCACACCCAATCCTCGCGGAAAGAGAAGATGAATTGAAAGGGCAATATGATCTCATCTACGGAGAAACCCTGAGGTCTGACTTCAATAGGGAGTTCGGGAAACAGGTTAGCGCGGTCTTTGACAAAACCGTTGACTTTGATAAGCCGGAACTAGTCGTAGTCTATGATATGCAGAACGACTTGGTTAGGCTGCAAATAAACCCGTTGTTTATCTACGGTAGGTATCGAAAGAAGGTGGTGGGAGTCCCCCAAAGCCGATGGGATTGTAAAGAGTGCAATGGCAAAGGATGTGATGCTTGCCACAACACCGGGAGAAGGTACCCGGACTCCATTTCGGAGTACGTCAGCTTACCAATCCAAGAAGCCGCCAGAGGCACCCGTTTCAAGTTTCATGCTGCAGGACGTGAAGATGTGGACGCTCTGATGCTTGGGTCTGGACGTCCATTTGTTGTGGAGATTAGCAAGCCTCGCGTAAGAACGCTAAATCTTCCCAAACTGGAGAAGAGAATCAGAAAGAAATCACGCAAGAAGGTAGAAGTCGAAGGCTTGCGGCCCACTAACAGACAACATCTGCAACGACTCAAGAGTGAATCTTCTGAGAACATCAAGGAGTATTCAGCCATCATCAAGACTGACCGAGAATTGACTG
>DAOVDG010000132.1 GCA_030669595.1 Candidatus Thorarchaeota archaeon | reverse complement strand
CTGACAATGAGAGCGCTGTTTAGCATTGGCATAAAAGCGGGCGTCGAGGCTTTATGGTATTAGGCATGAAGTAACGTTATTAGTTGGTAGCTGCCATTGCTAGGTGAACACACTTGAGCAGTAGGAGTAGGAACTCAGGATTGAACGACATCCTGACGAGCATAGAAAAGCGACTTCGGACCATTCAAAAAGTTCTAAGCAAGCTTGAGAAGAGGGTCAACGCCATTGAGAAGGTTGTTGGTCAGAGTGTGAGTATTCAGCAAGAAAATCCGTTAATATACTCCCGCGTGCTAATGGGGACCTTGGATGCAATCAAAAGGTTCGAGATAGAGCATGAGCGAGGGGTGGTAGCGAAAGACCTCGCTCCAATACGCAAGGTAGAGCTGCCAACAATATATGACCATCTGTCAAAATTGGAAGAAGCAAACCTCGTCCTTTGGCAACGCGGAACAGAGCTCGGGTTAAAACCTCATAATGCCAAATTCTACTCCGTTTCAAAGCGTGATAATCGACTCACGGACCTTCCTGTACTGATGGCGCTCCCTGACGCAACTATACCTATTGCACAGGCTATTGTGAGAGGCTCACATAAGGGAGTGAGCAGGAGCAAACTTCTAGAAATGGCGATGTCGCTGAAGGAACAAGGCGAGAAGGGCTGGAAGAGATGTACACTAGATGAGCTTGAGCGGCGTGTTCACGATGCGATAACCTCGCTGTTGCGTCGCGTCTTGATAATACGGAAAAGGGCTCCAAACGAAGAATACTACTACGTAAGGGAAGAGAAATCTAGTATCAGGCCGGAACGGCCTTGATTGCTCGTCGAATGTGTAACACAGATATATACATCACACAGGCCCCGAATCCTTTAATCCAAAATACTCTATCTGATATTGAGTCTAGAATATGCATTCTATGGAGTGATTAAACAATGGGTAAAATAAGCCCCTTCGTAAAGCTGCTAAGGGGTGAGTATGAACTCACTATAATCCTGTTGCTCACAAGACTTCGAGGGAAAGCTCGAGCCGACGAGATCATAAAGGCAGGTAAGAAGACCAAGACACTTCCAGCCCTTAACGGAGCGAGAGTTGCAGGCGCCCGCAAGTTCTTAGTGAAAAATGAGCTCATTGAGATTGAAAAGGATGGCAAAGAGATTATTCACATCCTCACTAAGAAAGGACGCAAACTTGGCAATCTCCTGAATTCAATCTCCGAGTTCATAGTCAAAGACTTGAAGTGGAAATGGTAGTTCCACAGACGGAAAAAGCAGAGGTAGTTCCTCAATCTGCAGGAGATCGGTTTATTCGCTCTGCCTTATTCCTTCTCTCTACGTCGTTCACCCTAGGAATGATGAACGACTAGATACTAATACAAGTTTCAGTTTTGATTACACCGGGAGCCTCATGAATGTCGCTTACAAGTCGACGAAACTTCGATCGTGAAGGAAGCTCTGCATATGCAATGATGTCGTATGGACCAGTCACGATATGAACATTCTTCACATATTCAACTTCTTCAATCGCCTTGGAGGCTGCCTCTACAGTCTTTGGCTCAACTTGTGTAAGAACAATGACTTCAATCATAGCTATTACGTTCCGTTAGACTCAATATGCTATATGTTAGCAACTCATTCTACAAAAATGTGACTGTTGCGTTCTATGGGGCACCGATTGGATGAAGCGGCCAGCGAGAAACTAATCCTCTGTCTATTCTTTCGACCATTGCGTTTCTAGTGGCTTGAGGAATCCTGCTAAACAAACAGAAAGTAAAGAGGATAATAGGCGCGCCTTCAGCTCTCTGCGTCCCGTTTGAGAAAGGCTAGTATGCAAGAAGGCGGGTCCCTCCAGCTCCATCGCTTATTCGGCCCCCAGCACACTGATTAGCAGGCGTCACATTGGAGTTTCCATTGATAAGGCGTTGTTGGAGTGTGATTGAGAATGCCTAGCAAGAATGCAAAAATCGCTATCGTCGCCATCATAGTGTTCATTTTCCTTTTGTGGATTGCGTATCCAATGTTCATGGCAATTACGGAAAGCAGCCTCCCACATCAGATGCATGCTCAACTAACAGGAGAAGATGCAGTCAATGATACTACTACCTTTGATGTTCATGGCACAGATCTTGGGATTATCACGAAGCACGATGGACGGTACTACTACATCTTTGGAGATACTTTCGGCGCTGAAACTAGTTTCGGCAACAACTGGCGGAGTAATACGATAGCCATCAGCGATGACACAGATCCTTCAGATGGTATTATGCTCAACGAATGGATTATCACTCCTGGGACAAGCTGCGCGAAGGAACTCATCTCAAGCCTCAAGCAGGACAATGTGGAGATGACATGTATCCCAACTGCCGCAGTGAGTCTTGGTGGAAAATTGTATGTCTACTACATGTCCGTTAAACACTGGTCAGCTACTGGTGGAGTCTGGACATGCAACAACGCTTCAATTGCAATTTCAACGGATGATGGGCATACATTCACGAAGATGAATAACATCTCTTGGCCGGGTGATAGTAACTTCATTCAGTTTGGAGTCGCGCAAGAGGTGGAACTGAGTTCTAGCCATCTGTATCTGCTAACCACTCCTTCGGGTCGATTTGGAGCCTGCTATCTGTGTAGAGTAGATGCGTCAGAGATACTCAATCAATCAGCGTATGAGTACTACATGGATTCGAATACATTGGGAGATCCAATCTGGACTCCGGACCATGAACAGGCTGTTGCTGCATTCCCGGCACCTGTTGGCGAAGTTTCCGTGATGTGGAACCCGTATATTCAGCAGTGGACTGCCTTCTACACGAACAATGCTGCATTCTCAATTGTGATGCGAACTGCTGACGACCTCTGGGGACCTTGGAGTACGCCTGACACGATTGTTGATGCCTCAGAATACCCCTCGCTCTATGGTTCCTTCGTTCATCCAGATTTGGTTGAAGATAATGGACGAGTTGTGTATTTCATCATGAGCGTCTTTTCTGTCTACAACACATTCGTAATGTCAGTCGACCTCACCTCGAAAGGAACATGAAATCTGATTCATATCTGATGTCCAGAAAGGGGATGTCAACTCAAGAACTGGCTCTGATTGACTCTTGCAATGTCGACCTCTGCAGTCGCGCGCTTCGTGCAAACGGCAGAAGAGATAAGCCAAGGTTCATCAGCTGCGAGCAAGCTAAGAATATATGTCAGCAAATAATGATGCAGTAACCCGTCAGCAATACACCGTTGAGGAGGACGGAGAGAATGTCATTTGATGATTTTAGAAAAGAACTGGTCGAAGCTGGTGAACTTGATTCAGCGGAAGCTGAGAAATTGGACTTCATGGAGTTGATCAGGATTTATCAGAAGTTCAAGATAAAGCAAGCCACAGGAGGCGCCTCGAGACCGTCATCTCTCAAAGCGGAGCTGATGAGAACATCCTCACCCAAGAGGTCTGCTAGATCTAGGGCTGATAAAGCTCCTAGGAAGGAAACTGAAGCGCCGAAGAAACGGAGCAAGCTTCCGCGGCCACGTGAAGGACTCGCATATGCTTTGGAAAAACTGACAACAATCGCAAAGGGAGGTAACTACTGCATGACCGTTATCGGTGGTTGCTGGGTGAACTTCAGGTACAAGAAGAAAGGTAACCATCTGTACTTCCAAGTAGCGGGTGACAAGTACATTCCAAAGAGGTCCCACCTTAAGATGGAGCATATTGAGATTCTCAAAGAAATGGGTATTGTTGCAGAGCCGATGTCAGATGATATCTTCTCAACCCATTTTGATGACAAGCCACGGAATATGGAGGGAATCGTTGATACCGTCTTTGAGATATTCTCCAAGGTCTATCGTGTAAGCAAAGGTGCGGACGCATACATCGAGTTTATTATTGGCTCGAAGCCGTCAGCTGAAATGACAGGTGCGGTTGAAGGGATGTATGACTACTTCAACGATCGCGATGGCAAGAGCAAGTTCTGTTGGGAATGGAATGGTTAGAGAGCTTTTCCCCCCTTCTAGCGAGATTCCACAACCTCGAACAGCAAGAAGGCAGAAGAAAGGATACTACATCTCTACAATGCGCCTGCAATGCATCCTCAGGGCATGTGAGGAGAAGGTTGATTTGCGCGATTGGTTGCTTCACGAGGCGAGGGACATTGATGATTGGCCGCCCATCAAAGAGAAGCCATGCTGGATTGTTAATGAAAGATCGCTTTATCACTCTATAGAATGTGGATTGCCCAGACATAGAGTATCATGAAAATCACGGCAGCGACAGCCGTTAGAAGGAGTTGCCAGCGATGAGCTACTGTTTTTGACTCTAGAACTCTCGTGTACTTGAATCGGTCAAAGACGATGTAGGCGATGGGAATCGTGATTATTGCCGCTGCGACTTGGTCTAAAATCCAGTGCTGCCGAACAAAGAGCGTAGAGATGATGATTGCTATGGCAATTGGCCAAGAAACGTAACCATACTCTTTCTTTGCTTTCCAGAGAGCATATGCAGTGAGGAGGGATGTTGACCCATGGAGACTGGGGAAACAGTTGACTTGCACATCACGTGCATAGAGCGCTTGTATTTGAAGGGAGAAAAAGTCAGTGGCAGTAACGATACGGTCGGGCCCGAGCACGGGAAAAATAAGGTAGATTGAGTAGGCAACAAGCTCGACGAGCACGAAAGCTATGACAAGGGCATTACGATATTCTCGATGTATGAATGCAAAATAGAAGTAACTAAAGAAGAGAAAGGAGTAGAAGACGTACCAGTAGATGACTATGGCAGCTGGTATCAGAGGAATAGAGAGGTCAAGTGGTGTTGCCAGTGTCACTGGTGTGTGCAGTTGCACAGAGATGCCAGCGACCACGTCGTAGAGCATTGAAGTGCCAAGTATGATGAGAATGGCCACAACACCGTAAAAAATCCAGCTGTATCTTTTCATTTCAGATATGTGCATGGAACCTGCAAGGCGTTTCCGATTGAAAAGTTTTCCATATGAAAGTCACGTAAGGCATTGATGATGAACATATGAGTTTGGTCTGGCGTTGGAGTCATCCAGATTTGGATTCATCGCTTTTCCTTCGGTCCAGACTGGGCTAGTTGAACTAGTTACTGGTACGGGACACTCGACTGAGCGTGCCCTGTTCTAAGTCACTGGCAGGCTGGAAACTTGATTGGATGGGTCTAATTTCCCTGTAATTGAATGCAGCCTTGCGGACAGGCAGTCGAGCAAGCTCCGCATCCGATACACAGTTGTTGGTCTATCCATGCAGTTCCATTGACGATTTGAATGGCTCCTATGTAGCAGATCCGTGTGCACGCCCCACAACCAATACAATGATTCGTATCAACACGATAGACGGTCCGATTGCTGGGGCCACCTACAATCGATTGACTCTTGTTCTCCATGGACGCATGGGCTGATGCCACTATGGAATGGGGCACAACAAGTAATCCGCCAGAACCCTGTGCTGAATCTAAAGAGCCAGACCATGAATGATATCCTGACAGGAACGAACAC
>DAOVDG010000116.1 GCA_030669595.1 Candidatus Thorarchaeota archaeon | reverse complement strand
GTGATTGTTTCGCCGCTTATCTTTTCATATCCCTCGAAGACCCCTTGACGCATGTTGTAGCTTGGCAGCCTCCCTATGTGCTGCATCAGCTCAACAAGATTGGTTGTTCCGTACTTCGCTCTTCCGGGGGTGAAGGGGTTTGCCAGCATTCGACGATAGAACTCGTCCATAGTTTCCATGTACTTCTTGGGATCTGCAATCTCGATCTTTCCCCTGCCTCGCACACATATGGCCTTCAACTTCTTTGAGCCCATCACTGCGCCAAGTCCAGAACGAGCAGAGGCACGGTCTCTATCATTCATCACTGCCGCAAAGCGGACAAGGTTCTCGCCCGCTTGCCCGATGTAGATCAATCTGGCTTGCTTGCTGTGACGCTCCCGCAGTATATCATCGGTTTCAAACACATCTCGGCCCCAGACATCATCAGCACTTAGGAGTTCCACTGTCGAGTCTCTGATGTTCAAGTAGACAGGGTCTCGCGATGCTCCAGTGAAGAAAATGGCATCATAGCCTGCCAGCTTGAGTTCGGGTCCCCAGAATCCTGCCGCATGGCTCTCCCCCCATATATCAGTGAGAGGCGAGAGACCCGCAACAACGTGTCGCGACGACTGTGGGAACATTGATGCTGTGAGCAATCCTGTGGCAAAGCCCAAGACATTCTCTGGTGAGAGCGGGTCAATATCAGTCGGAATGGAGTCAAAGAGAACCTTTGAGAGATACCCCGCGCCAAGAAGGTACTTCTCTACAAGCTTCTTCTCAATAGGCCTCTTCTCAATCTCTCCTTTTGTTAGGTCCACCCAAATGACTTTGCCACCCACTCCGTGAATCATGGCAAATCCTCCTTTGAGTAGAGTTCCTCGCTATGTTCTTCATGCAGTGCCCATATCTCGCCGTCGGGGTCTCTCTCTTCGAGTTCCCTCATCGTGGTCATCCATATGGCATCAACCGGACAGCGCTTGATGCACTCACCACACTGAATGCATTTAATGGCCTTCTCTGTGTCCGGATTGATTCGAATTGCATTATACGGGCATGCTTCGACACAGGAACCGCAGCCAGTGCATTTCTTGTTGTTGACAATCACAACGCCTTTCGAGGTGCGCGATAGGGCTTCCTCCGGGCACGCATCAATGCAGGGCGCATCTTCGCAGTTTCTGCAGAAGAGGGTGAAATCCAAGCCCGGCTCAATGCGCACAGCTCTTACTCGAGACCGCTCTGGACTTATCACCTTAAGGTAGCGCATGCTACACACATTGACACATATCATGCAACCAGTGCATACTCGGGGGTCTCCAATAACGAACTTCAAGTCAGCCATATGCTACACCTCAAATGGCTTGTTTCCTTCTCCCATCGCCAAGAACCGTCCGTGGCCTGGCTTCACTGTTGTTCTATCTTCGTGAAAGACCCGAGTCCCTCTCACGAAGGTCATGGTTGGAACTCCCTTCATTTCCATTCCCTCGTAAAGAGTCCAGCCACATTTTGAAAACATCATGTCTGAGGTTATCCTCTCCTCCCTCGTGATATCTACGATGACGAAGTCTGCATCAGACCCGATCTGTAGTATCCCTTTCTTTGGATAGAGGCCGAATATCTTTGCGGGCCTTCGAGAGGTCACATCGAGCAGCCTTGAGAACGAGAGCCTGCCTTTATTGATTCCCTCTGAGAGGAGAACTCTGAGTATCATCTGGATCCCATCCGCTCCCGCCCAAGCCTCCCTGATATCGCCATTTCCTGCCTCCTTCTTCTCAATAGGACAGGGGGCATGATCGCTGACCGCCATATCGATGGTTCCACGGAGAAGCGCCGACCAAAGCGCGGCTCGGTCAACTTTCGACCTCAGTGGCGGGTTCACCTTGCTCTTGGGACCCAGCATATTCATCTCATCGCGCTGGAATACTAGGTGATGCGGACACACTTCGGTTGTGACAGTCACACCTTTCAGCTTTCCACGTTCAACTTCACTTATGCCCTCTCGCGTGGTGATATGTGCAACGTGCAGATGGCCTCCTGTCTGGTGAGCAATCCCAACCACTTGACGTACAGCAAGACTCTCTGCAATGTTAGGTCTGGACAACGCGTGACTCACTGGAGCATCCCAATCCCCTTCTAGGTCTCTGCCAAACTCGTCCAAGATCCCTTGGTTTTCAGAGTGCACTGTGATGTGACCACCATGCTCAGAGACCTCACTGAGAAGACGGACAATCACTCCTGCATTGGTTTCGTATGGCTCACACGTGAATGCCTTGAACCCCGCGATTCCCTTCTCAATCATGAGCGGGACGATTGGTACATTTTCGGAATTCATCATTCCAGCATAGAATGAGAAATCTATGATGGACATTGACTCGCCTTGGCTGATCTTCTCTTCCACAGTTTTGACTAAATCGACTTGGCTTGTGAGAGGCATGTCTATGACAGTAGTGACACCGCCAGCTGCAGCAGCTCTGGAGCCAGTAGTGAAGTCTTCATGGTCAAGCATCTTGGGGTCGTGCAGGTGGGCATGTCCATCTATCAGCCCTGGCATCAAGACTTTTCCTTCGGCATCTATGACTGTGTCAGAGTCTGGAAGATGCTCGTCGGTTGCAATGGCACAGATCTTGCCACCATTGACGCCAAGTCCCCCTCGTGTGAGGCCTGACTTGAGTAGCAGTCTTGCATTCTTAACAACGAGATCCACAGGCACTTCTTATTCTCATCTCCAAGTCTGGTTGTGAAGCTGCGCCAAATCAACCTCCACCCACAGGCGGGAACAGGGCGACAGCATCATTGTCAGCCAGCTCTGTTTCATAACTGTTAAGCAGCTCGATTCGTTTGCCATTCACCATGCAAGAGAAGAATTTCTTGAGCTCGTCAGTCTTAGGGTCGATGACCACATCTGTGAACGGTTTTCCAAACTGCTGCTTAAGTTTGTCCAGCAGCTCTCGTACGTTCTCCGCATCCATTTCCACGCTCCTCATGCCGGTAATCTCACGAACAGTGGCGAAGAACTTCACAGTAACCGTTACCAAGATTAGTCACTTACACCGCACCCAGGAACCAAGAGATTAAAACACTTTCACTCTGACACTACGCCTCGGGAATCAACTGGAGTGTTGCATGAGTGGATATCGTCGTAGTTGGTCATCTTAGCAGAGACCTCTTAGTCACACCGGAGATTACGAGAGAGGCCCTGGGTGGCGGAACTGCATACGCTATGCTGGCACCATCTCTTGGCATATCGAAGTGTGGGATAGTTAGCTGTGTCGGCGGCGACTTCGACGAAGAGTACATGAGAGCTCTTGTGAAGTCAGGTCTTGACGTGACTGGTGTTAGTCGAGAGGGGCAGCATACGACACGATTCGTCAATCAGTATGACTCTAACGATGTTAGAACACAACGTGTCGAGGCGATTGCAGGGCCAATCCGCAAGAATGCACTCCTAGAACACCATCTCCAGAGCCGGACTATCCACTTTTGTCCTCTCATTGGAGAGATAGATATCTCGTGCATAAAGGCTGCGAAGGAGGCCGGTGCCTTAGTTTCACTGGACCCCCAAGGCTTTCTGCGTACCGTGCAGGGTGACCATGTGGTTCCAAAGGAATGGGCTGACCGCGCTGCTGTTCTAGAGCACGTTGATATTCTAAAGCTTGACGAGGATGAGATCCAGAGTGCCGTGGGTACTGGCCCTGAAATCGATGCAGCAGGCAAGATTCTCAACGAAGGACCTGAGATTGTAATTGTGACAAGGGATAGACGAGGTTCGACAATCTACACTCAGGAGGACAACATTGACATCCCTCCAGTCTTGGCTGATCAGCTTGTTGACGCCACCGGTTCAGGTGACACCTATGCCATCGGTTTCCTAGTTGAGTATACTAGGAATGAGAACCTGAGGCAGGCTGGAGTGTTCGGAGCTTCATGTGCCTCGTTCAATCTTGAAACTATGGGGCCCTATGAGATGCCTACTAGGAAACAGGTGGAATCTCGTATGAAGGAATTCTTATAGATCTCTAGTAATCTGGAACACGGAAATGTAAGAAATATGAAATATTGCCACATTACGTAGGGGCCATCCATCTTGTGCCTGCATCGGGGGGATCAGTCTGAACGCCTCTCTATGTAGCGTTTCAAACAAACAGGTCCCAGATTGTGTGGGCCTTATCAGTACTGGAGAGCCATTACATACTATGATAGGACTAGGCAAGTGGGCTAATGCTGTTTCGCGCAGCACACGCTCGCTCCCGAAAGCCCGAGGGAAGGTCTATTCTCAAGGGAGGTCCTTACTCTCCACGAAGAGTGGTGTATCGCACTCTGGAGAGTCCGCGGCTGTTCACCATGCTCATACGAGCCTTTCCAGTTTCAGTGATGAATCTGGGATGGGTGATAATGACCCCGCCGTGGCAAGAACTGTGAAGATTCTCTCTGTTGCTGGAAGTGATATGCCAGCATCAAGACAGGAGAAGGAAGCCAGGTCTGTGGGAGGGATCCCATCTCGATGATGACAGACAAAGCCCCCGCTGACTCCAGACTCCCGTGGAGAATGGAGGATGGTGACATCTGGCGGGGGAAGGGTGGAACACAGGAGTTTCTTACAGTTGAGTGTCACTCACATGAAATATAAGAAACGGGTTATGACGGAAGAAGGCTTTTCACTTATGTTAACGACATCTGAGTAAAGCTGGAGTGACAACGGTGCTTGAAGATCTAGACGTTCTAATGGATGTAAATGAAATTGATGCTCTCCTCGTTGTTGGCAATGTATTCGAGGTGCCAGATATCTACTGGCTCACAGGATTCAGGTCTCCGGATACTATCGCTTACTTTCACAGTAAGGGTGACAAGCCTGTTGGGATAGCTGCATTCAACACCATCAAACGAATTAGGAAACAAAGTTTTCTAGAGAGAACGTACGACCTCTCTGAACTCTATCTGAAGTTTATGAAGGCAGGAAAGAGGGCTACCAATCGTCCTGACATCGTGTACGGGACAATCCTTCAGGAACACTTCACTGGCAAGATACTGGGAGTTCCTGATCATCTTCCAGCTCGGATACTTGTGGCTATCCAGAAGCTTGGATACACTGTCAAAGTGGTTCCAAACCTGCTTAAGGATGCACGTGCCACCAAGTCGAAGGCTGAGATTAAGACTATCGAGAAGGCAGGAGATGCTACAATCAGCGCAATCGAGCAAATTGCTAAGATGATCAAGAAGTCCAAGGTGGGACCAAAGAAACAACTCCTCTTGAAGGGCAATCCTCTAACCGTGCGGGACATCAAGCTCGCTCTTGAGCACTTCTTGCTGGATGGAGGGGCCGAGTCAGCAGAGGACATGATTGCCGCTGTGGGCAAGAAAGGCTTCGATTGGCATTACCTCGGAAACGCAAAAGATGTTCTAAAGGCTGGAGTTCCCATAATCCTCGATGTCTTTCCTAGACTGAAGCAGGAGAGGTATGTAGCAGATGTCACTCGCACCGTAGTTAAGGGGCAGCCGCATAAGAAAGTACGCGCAATGTTCGAGGCGGTCATTGCCGCTTCAGATGCAGTCGTTGACGCACTCACTGATGATGCACCCATTGATGAAGTAAACATGGCTTGTTATCAGACGTTGAAGAGTCACGGGTTTGATTCAACCCGGCTGAATCCCACTGCTACCGATGGAATGACGCACGGTTTAGGTCATGGGATTGGCTTGGAAGTTCACGAGAACCCAAGCTTCTATGATCGGGAGCGGGGGTTCGTTGCAGGTCATGTTGTAGCGATTGAACCCGGCGTCTACCTGAAGGCTCATGGTGGCGTCAGACTCGAGAATGACTATGCTGTTACCACGCGAAAGCCTAAGCGATTGACCATTGGGCTTGACGATATTATGTACCTGTAAGATGTCACCCATTCAGTCAGTTGTAGCTCAGAGCGTCATGCGGGCAAACCGAGATACACATGCCACAAGCTTGACATCTTGATTTGTCGATGCGTAGTTCCAGTCCTTCCTTATCAGTTGAAATTGCTTCATAGACACAGGACTTCTCACAGAGTCCGCAGAGTGTGCATTTCTCCATGTCTACCTTTGGAGGTGACGTGAAGACGATTTTCTCTGTAAGGTGCTTAAGCCCCAGCCCTCGCACGTCTTCTACCGAGTAATAGCCATGCGCATCCAGCCACTTGTCCATCTCAGATGCAATGCGGCCATACACAGTCTGCCCTTCTAGGATTGCAGC